>NZ_JABURJ010000146.1 GCF_014762745.1 Kangiella sp. | reverse complement strand
TGCCGTCACACCTGAATTTTGCAACCATTGGCATCATGGGCAAGCCAAAACATCATGAAGTTGGCGAAACCATTGTCACCTTATTTTCCTTTCTGCAGCAGGAAGGGCATTCGGTGTTGGTCGAAACGGCAGTTGCTAAAGACTTATCAATACCGCAGGAATTCCAGTGCGACTGGCAAACCCTCGGCGAACAGTGCGATCTGATTATCGTAGTTGGTGGTGATGGCAGCATGCTCTATGCCGCCCGCCTGATGGCAGCCTACAATATTCCTCTATTGGGCGTGAATCGCGGTTATCTGGGTTTCCTGACCGATATTCAGCCGCAACAGGTAACCGAAAAAGTCAGCGAAATTCTGGCCGGTGACTACACCGAAGAAAGGCGCTTTCTACTGGAAGCTAACATTGATGGTGATGATCGCTACAGTGATGCGCTGAATGACATTGTGCTCTATCCCGGTGAAATTTCGCGCATGATTGAGTTTGAGGTCTATATTGACGACTCATTTGTGTATAGCGCCCGTGGCGATGGTCTGATCATTTCAACCCCGACCGGCTCTACCGCCTACTCTTTATCCGCAGGCGGACCGATTCTTTCACCTTCTATCAATGCCATCACATTGGTGCCCATGTTCCCGCATACTTTGTCCAGTCGCCCGATTGCGATTGACGCAGACAGCAAGGTTGAAATTGTATTCAGTAGAACCAACCCTCACGAAGCACGTTTAAGCTGTGACGGTCAGGTGCGCTTCCCGGTTCAGCCCGGAGAGAAAATCTGCGTGCGCAAACGTAAAGAAGACTTGTGGTTGTTGCACCCAAAAGATTATGATTACTTCCGCTTATTAAGAACCAAACTCGGCTGGGGCTCAAAGCTCTAAGCTACGCTTTCAGGCCAGCGACAACAACTGATAACACGCTATGCTAACCAGTATTCATATCAAAGACTTCGCCATTATTGACCAACTGGATCTCGACCTGAAATCCGGCATGACCGTGATCACTGGTGAAACCGGTGCCGGTAAATCGATTATGGTTGATGCCCTGTCTTATGCCCTGGGCGAGCGCGCCGACAGTAGCGTGGTGCGTAACGGCGCCAAACGTGCGGAAATCAGCGCCTACTTTGATATCAGGCAATTGCCACACGTCAAAGACTGGTTAGACGAACAGATGCTGGATGATGACGACCATTGTATTTTGCGGCGCGTTATTAATCATGATGGTCGTTCCAAGGCCTTCGTCAATGGCCAGCCGGTTAATCTGGCACAGGTTTCGGAGCTCGGCGATTTTCTGGTCGATATCCACGGACAGCATGAGCATCAATCGC
The DNA here is from genome assembly GCF_014762745.1 of Kangiella sp. Classification (GTDB taxonomy): domain Bacteria; phylum Pseudomonadota; class Gammaproteobacteria; order Enterobacterales; family Kangiellaceae; genus Kangiella. The sequence continues at coordinate 52,576 of NZ_JABURJ010000146.1, read as the reverse complement.
TGTTTAAACCGCAAGTACATCTGCAATTGCTGGATCGTTACGCGGGACTGACCGAGCAAAGTGCGGAACTGGCCAAAGTTGCCAGCAAAATTGGTAGCATTTCTGGCAAATTGAAAGCCTTTCAAAGTGCTTTAAAAGACAAGAATGATCGAAAAGATCTGATCAGCTTTCAGTTGCAGGAACTGGAGCAGGCTCCGATTGATAAAGCTAACGACATTGAGCTGGAACATAAGCGAGCAGCTAACGCCAGTCGTCTGCTTGAGAAAGGCCAGCAAAGCCTTGCGGCACTCAGCGAGGATGATGACAATATTTCATCCAACCTTGGTCGAATCGTGCATCAGATCAGTGACATGCTGGCAGTAGATGAAGGTCTACAAAACACTCATGACCTATTGCAGTCCGCCCTTGTAGAGATTGACGAAGCCAGCCATGAACTGCGCGATTATCTGGAAGGACTGGATATCGATCCTCAAGCGTATCAGGAACTGGATCAACAAATATCAGCCTTACATGACTTGGCGCGCAAGCATCAGGTCAGCATGGAAGAATTGCCGCAGACCTTACAGGAGTTGCAGCAAGAACTCGAAAACCTGGAAGGTGATGAACAGACTTTTGATGATCTCGAAAAGGAACTCGCCAAACTCGAGGAGCAATATCTGGAACTGGCCAAGGCCATCAGCAACAAACGTCACTCTGCCGCCAAAAAGCTGAACCAGGAAGTGGTTAAATTAATGCAACAACTGGGCCTCGGCAATGGCGTGTTTGAAGTCGCCTTTAATGAACAGGATGCAGATGCTTACCGCAGCACTGGATTAGAAAGCGCCGAGTTTATGGTCAGCACCAATCCAGGCCAAAAGCCGATGCCTTTACGCAAAGTAGCATCCGGCGGTGAATTGTCGCGCATCAGTCTTGCGCTACAGGTTATCAATGCTCAAACCACACAATTGCCAACGTTGATATTCGACGAAGTGGATGTTGGCATTGGTGGCGGAACCGCCGAAATCGTCGGCAAGCTATTGGCAGAGCTTGGTAAAAAAGCACAAATCCTTTGCGTTACCCACCAGGCACAGGTTGCCGCCCAAGGCCACCACCACCTGCAGGTCAGCAAGTCACAGGATAAAAAGGCTACTCAAACCCAACTGCTTGAGATCACCGAAACTCAACGGATTGAAGAAATCGCCCGCATGATAGGCGGCGTCGAAATCACTGAAACTATAAGACAGCACGCTAAAGAACTTCTCAAAACAGCATAAAAAAGAGCGGCAGTCCGCTCGCTTTTCAACCTTTCTTTCTTGCAAGAGGGGCAAAATAACAGGTTGCCCCCATACAAATTCCAAGACTCACCTTCAACCAGAAAGGAGGTGTATCAAACAGCATGAAAGTTAAAAACACAATTAAAGATAATATAAGACCGACATAAAAGATTAGGTCTTTTGCAGTTTCACTTAAGCTCATCTATTTTCCCACATAGTAAGGATATTTTTTTATAGAGTCCGATACTCCATAATCCATCACAACCTTTTCGCTTTTCCCAATTACAAAAGTTCTGAACAGTTCGACTTCTTGCTCGCTACGCATTCTATACTTTTGTCGCTGGTAGTCAGTATAGCCATCTGGCTGACCATTGTGATCAAACCTTTCCGTATAATTTTCAACTATATATTCATTTTTCCAATCTTGGACTGCGTATCGGAATTGTTTATTAACAGTTATTGACAGGTAACCACCACGAGTCGCCCAAGGTAGTTCCACCTTAGACAATATTTCGCTGAGACTAATGTCATGAATATAATCAGCTCCCCAAACTCCAAGTGCCGATCCCATTCCACCAGCACCTTTAGCACCCAATAGAACTACACCACCAACAGCTAGCCCAAGCGAAGTTACCCCAGTAATAAGATAACCAGTTGCTCGCTTGTTCCGTTCTATAAAGCTATTCCACTGTCTTACCGATTCATCAGTAGGCCAGTGAATTTCAAGTACTGTAGTTCTGCTTCTTCTTTCTTCCAGCTTACAATTAGGTTCTTTTCCAGAGCCCTGCCAGTGACCAAAATCTGAATAATTGATTGCACGGTTGCAGAGCTCTTTGGCTCTTTTAATCCTGATAGGTAGGTTTTGCATTCCTTTTCTCCATGTTTACTATGAACATGGAGGATTGTAAGGAAGTGCCCGAACGCAAAATGAGAAACAAATCGCAAATAACAATTTTCAAATAAATCTCAGAACATTGATTTCCACTGGATCCCGCAGTCAGAGCCGCGGGATGAGAAGAGTAAATACAGTTTCGTTTTTTCGCCCAAGAGCAACACAGCTGTTGAGCGAAAAGCTCTTCTTACTTATTTACTTAGATGGCATCGACAAATCAGGTCTATGACGATAAATCTCGTAGTGAGTGCCTTTATATTTTTCACCGAAGCGGTCAAAAATTTCATCAACCTTTTCTTTTGACCCAAGGTGCTTTTCCGCTAGCTCACTAAAGCTTGGACCCGGCGGATCCATTGCTGCGAAATTTTCAAATCCAAAAGCGGCATACAGACTGTCACCCTTTCCAGTGACATCCACTTCCCAGCTCCAGCTCATGTCCCATTTAATGGCCTTAGCCAGGTCGCTAATTTCCTTTACTGACTTATCAACATCCTTTGCATCGGGTTTGAGGTAATACTTGGTCACACCAACATATTTGTGCATCACATCCTCTTTCCAGTGACTGTTTTCCATATCAATCCAACTGTATTGATGGTGATACTTTTCAACATACCGGTCAGGACCTTTATCCCAGCTATCCATAATCTTGGAGTCATTCGCCCATTTGGCATAATCATCCAACTCTGCCCACTTAAAGCAACAGGCACGAATAATGTAGCTATTAAGATCTGAACCAGTATGAGGTGTGTAGACCTGCCAGTTGAATTTATCGCCGGCCTTGACCCTATCCTTGATATGCTCTTTGAACTCCTTTTCAAACTTTTCCCAGTTATCAGAGTCCACTTCCATCACCCACATATTGACCAAAGCGGGAGGCTTTTCTTCCGCAGCAGAGACTGCCAATGGGTTAAATAGAATAGTGAAGAACGCGAGAGCCGCGAGCATTATGAGAGACTGCTTGTACATGGTAAAACTCCTTGTTAGTAGTTAAGTCCATCCCCAGACAAGCACAAGCTACAGGTATCAATTCGACACCAAATTAGCCATAAGCATACTCACAACTGTACAAAATTCAATCAATTAAAGTAGATTTTACATTCGGACTCAGTAGCAGTTAGCCATCAACGAGATTGCTTCTTCGCTGCGCTCATCGCAATGACGTTATGATTTTAAAATGTTGATTTAACCCAAGAGCAAGGCGCAAGTGGTGAAAAAGCGGAGGCGACCTCTAGCTCAAAGTCTTAAACGCAGGATTTTCTTTCGAGAACGCGGCAAAAATTGATGAGAGACTAGGAGTTTACAATCTGTTAAACAGTTGAGCTTAATCTAAGAACGGGCGATTCATAAACCGCCCCTACGAAAAATATAAGTAATGCATATAACTACTTAAAATGTGAATTTTCGCTCAAGAGCAAGGCGCAAGCTGGCGAAAAAACGGAGGCGACCATTTAATTCATACGAGTTAAACGCAGGATTTTCTTTCGAGAACGAGACAAAAATTGATGAGAGGCTAGGAGTTTACAATCTGTAAATGACTAGCCTCGAAGAGAATTTTAACAAAGTTATCGGAAGAAAAGACAAGTTTAAGGTTATTTCTTGTTTTTTACGTAGAGTACCAAACTATGATCCACAATCTCAACACCATGCTTCTCAGCAATCCTGTGCTGTAACTCTTCAATCTCTTCGCTGAAGAATTCTATGACTGTGCCGTCATCGACGTTAACCATGTGGTCGTGATGCTCGCCATCGTCGATTTCAAATACGGAGTGGCCACCTTCGAAGTTGTGGCGGGTGACAAGTCCTGCTGACTCGAACTGGGTTAAAACCCGATAGACTGTAGCCAGACCTACATCGTCGCCGGCCTCGAGCAATAGCTTATAGACGTCTTCCGCGCTAAGGTGACGATCATCGGAACTTTCCAGGATTTGTAATATCTTAACCCTCGGCAGGGTGACCTTTAATCCGGCTTTTTTCAGTTGCTGATTTTCCAAAAACTCATCCTCCAATAGATTTGCGCGGCAAAATGATTATACTATGCCAAGAATTTATGAAAAGCCATTCAGTATACTTGTGAATGGCGATTTCAGCAAAAAACACTAACTATCAGGATTTTCATGAAAACTATTTTTCTTTCTGCGCTTTTGATTTGTTTCAGCTTGTTGAGCGCTTGCGTCTATAAACCAACCATTCAGCAGGGTAATATCCTTGAGCAATCTGAAGTGAACAAGATTAAACCTGGCATGACTAAGGATCAGGTTTCTTATGTGCTGGGCAACCCGGCTCTTAATACCAACCTTGATTCAGACACCTGGTATTACCTGTATTATATGGTGCCATCGAGTGGTGATAAGCGTGAAGAGCGTTTAATTCTGCACTTTAATGGCGATGTATTGCAGTCGATGGAAGGTACTATTAAGCCTGAAGCTGAAGAGTAAGCCGATATATTCGATGATTTATGAACCCTGCTTCGGCAGGTTTTTTTGATACTCTTTTAGCAGGTGATGGCACATAGCTTCTGGTGCCTGGTGCTGATTTTTACAGTGTAACATGGCGATGGTCAGTTTCAATTGCTTTAAATATCGGCGACAGCTGACGCACATGAAGAGATGCAGTTTGACCTGAACTCGTTTTCTCATGCTCATTTCATCATCAATATAATCACTGGCCTGCTCGACCAGATGCTTGCAACTTAACATTCGCCTGTCCTCTGAAATTTGGCTACCACCTGCTGAATTCTATCTCTGGCACGATGCAGCAGCACTCTGGCATTGGATGAACTAACTTCCAGAATGTTACAAATTTCTTCCATATCCATACCGCCTGCATCACGCAGTTCCATGATGTATCTTTGTTGCTCCGGCAATCGGGCAAGATGTTTATCCACGCAGTCCTGCAATTCTTGAGCAGACAAGAGTTCATCCGGAGAACCCATATCCCAGGCTGGATTGCGCTGATTCCAATGACCACTACTATCAAAGCGCGGATCGCTGACCAGTCTTGAATCTGTTGCCCAGTTCTCGTCCACTGACTCCAGAGACACTGAACGCGACTCTTTGCGATAGCGATTCTTGGCTTCATTAGCGACAATTCGTGTGACCCAGGTTTTAAGGGCAGATCGCCCCTCGAATTTAGGAAGTGCCTTGATTACCGAGACCCAGGCTTCCTGCACCACTTCGTCGGCAATGGAATGGCCAACAATTGCTGCTGCAACGCTATAAAGAGAGGGATGCCAGGCTTTTACCACAGTCATAAACAGCTGTTGGTCATTGCTGATAAGCCTTTGAGTCAATTCGCGCTCATCGGGTAGAGCTTCTTCTGTGGACACTCCAGTCTTATTCATCAGTCGCCTTGTATCAATAAGTTAGTTCTCTAGCAGCTTTCACATAAGAATAACGGCATTAGAGTAGCATTGAGTAGTAATATTACACCTAAGCTCACAATTGCAGTTTTCGATATCAATAGTATATTGAATGTTTGACGATGTCAGCGCTTGTCTCAACTCTCAATTCAGAAACAGGGTTAAGGAACCAGATAATGAAATCAGAAGGCTTTATGTCGTTTGTTAAGACCACAATGGAGTGGATAGCGGGCTTTTTTGTGGTCGCCATCATTCTATTGTTGCTGACTACTATTGTCTTTTATGTCATTGACTCTACTCAGAAAAAACACGCCATTCGCCATAATTTTCCGGTGATTGGGCGCTTTCGGTATTGGTTTGAACATCTCGGCGAATTTTTCCGTCAGTACTTTTTCTCGATGGATCGCGAAGAGCTGCCCTTTAATCGTGCCGAGCGTAGCTGGGTCTATCGCGCGGCCAAGAACATCAGCCGCACTCAGGCTTTTGGCTCAACCCGCAACCTGAATCAGGTGGGCACAGTTCTATTCATGAATGATCAGTTCCCGACTCAGGAGGAAGATGCAGTTGAAGCACCGCCTGTAATGATTGGTCCCTATTGTCGTACACCTTACCTTGCCCGCAGTTTTTTCAATATTTCAGGCATGAGTTATGGCGCATTGTCAAAAGTGGCGGTCGAAGCATTATCACGCGGTGCGGCTCGTGCCGGTTGCTGGATCAATACTGGCGAAGGCGGTTTGTCACCCTATCACCTGACTGGCGGCGGAGATGTAGTTTTTCAGATTGGAACCGCCAAGTATGGTGTTCGAGATGCAGAAGGCAAACTGAGTGACGAAAAGCTCGAACAGGTTGCCGAGCACCCACAGGTTAAGATGATTGAACTTAAGCTGGCGCAAGGGGCTAAGCCAGGCAAAGGGGGTATCCTTCCTGCTGCAAAGGTCAACGCAGAAATTGCGAGGATTCGCGGCATTCCCGAAGGAAAAGCTTCGATCAGCCCTAATGGTCACCCCGAAATCCACAATGTCAGCGATCTACTGGATATGATTAATCATATTCGCGAAGTCACCGGAAAGCCGGTAGGCTTTAAAACGGTACTCGGTGGCGAACACTTCCTGTATGAACTCTGCGCAGAAATCCATAAGCGCGGCATCGAGTTTGCGCCCGACTTCATTACTATTGATAGCGCCGACGGCGGCTCTGGTGCAGCACCTCAGCCTTTATTTGACTACGTCGGCCTGACCTTAAAAGAAAGCCTGCCAATGGCTATTGATATTCTTCAGCAGCAGGGACTTCGCGATCGCATCAAGGTGATTGGCTCCGGCAAAATGATTAATCCCTCGATGGTTGCCTGGGCTTTAGCCATGGGTGCTGACTTTGCGCTTTCCGCCCGCGGCTTTATGTTTGCGCTGGGTTGCATTCAGGCCATGCAGTGCAATAAAAATACTTGCCCAACGGGTGTCACCACCCATGATCCGGATCTGCAAAAGGGGCTCGACATCACAGACAAATCCGTTCGTGTCTATCATTATCACAAGAATATGGTCAAAGCCGTGGGCATGATTGCGCACTCCTGCGGAGTCAAGGAACCACGCCAACTCAAGCGCCATCACATGCGGGTTGTAACAGAAACCGGCCTTTCGACTCCAATAGATAAAGTTCACCCTTATCAAGAAAACAAGATTCCGACCAAGAATCTATAAATAGGAGCTATTCATGCCAACTTTAACAGATAAGTATTACAGCTTTACCGGAGCAGTCTGTAACTCAGTCAAACACCTTGACGGACTGCCCCCTCTATTATTTCGCCTGTTATTGTTCTTTCCATTCTGGGAAGCGGGCACGCGCAAATTTGCCAACTTTGAAAGCACCGCCAACTGGTTTGGTAATAGCGAATGGGGGCTTGGGCTGCCATTTCCAGAAGTTATGACTTTTCTGGCAGCCAGTGCCGAAAGCGTCGGCGCAGTGTTATTGCTGATAGGTCTTGCCGTTCGCTGGATCACGATTCCACTGATGATTACCATGCTGGTCGCCATTTTTGCAGTTCACTGGGATAACGGCTGGTTTGCGATTGCCCAATCAACCGATCCTGAAATTTCTGAGCGCCTTGCAAGAGCGAGAACCATTCTGCAAGATCATGGTGATTACAGCTGGCTGACTGGCAAAGGCAATATCGTCATTCTGCAAAACGGTATCGAATTTGCAGCAACTTACTTCATTGTGCTGCTATCCTTATTCTTTACCGGCGCCGGGCGCTATTTTTCTGCTGACTACTGGTTAAGCAAAGCTTTTCCTAACAAAAAATAAAACTGTGTTTATAGTGGCCAGCGCAAGGTGAAGCCACCTTCAGCTGGCCCAATTAATTAGCTACAATCTCGACGATTCCCTGCTAATCCGACCACAAATCCCTTACAATAAGCGTATCATTGCAGCCATTTATCGCGAACCAAGCAAACTTATGAGCGACTATTTCAAAAAATCTCTAGATATTCATCGTTACTTACGTGGCAAATGGGCCATTAAAAGCAAAGTCCCTTTGCAAAATCGTGAAGACCTGTCCATTGCCTACACTCCTGGCGTAGCCGCCGTTTCTAACCATATCGCCAAAGATAAAAACTCCAGCTACCTTTACACCATGAAAGGTAATTCGGTTGCTATCGTGTCTGATGGCTCTGCGGTATTGGGTCTTGGCAATATAGGGCCAGAGGCTGCCTTACCAGTGATGGAAGGTAAAGCCATTCTGTTTAAAGAATTTGCGGATATTGATGGCGTGCCATTAGTGCTAGACACAAAAAGTGCTGCAGAAATTATTACCGCAGTCAAAGCCATTGCACCAACATTTGGCGGCATCAATCTGGAAGATATTGCTGCACCAAAATGCTTTGAAATTGAAGAAGCGCTACAGGATATTGGCATTCCTGTTTTTCACGATGACCAGCATGGTACAGCCATTGTCCTATTAGCCGCTTTAATTAATGCCTGCAAAGTCACAGGCAAAGATATCAAGGAACTGAAAGTGGTTATCAATGGTGCGGGCGCTGCCGGTACCGCGATTGCAAAACTCCTTCGCTGCGTCGGTCATGACGAAGCTGCCTGTATCCCTGTTGAAGACGTTCTGGTCTGTGACTCGCAAGGCATTATTTCTCCTGACCGTTCGGATCTGAATGAGGAAAAGCAAAAGCTATTGGCTTACACCAACCGCCATAATCGTAACGGCAAGCTGCTGGATGCATTAACAAATTCTGATGTCTTTATCGGTGTTTCTAAAGGCAATCTGCTGACAGGCGAAAACATCAAGATGATGAATAAGGCTCCGATCATTCTGGCAATGGCCAACCCTATTCCAGAAATCATGCCGGATGAAGCCATCGCTGCAGGTGCAGCGGTTGTGGGCACTGGCCGAAGCGATTTCCCGAATCAGGTTAACAATGTTCTAGCTTTCCCGGGCATTTTCCGAGGAGCACTTGAGGCAAGAGCAACCCGCATTACCGAGGCCATGAAAATTGCCGCTGCTTATGCGCTTGCCGATGCGGTCAATCACCTGGCAGCAGATCATGTATTACCTGACCCGCTAAACCGTAATGTGGCGCAAAAAATTGCCGAAGCAGTAAAAGAACAGGCTATAAAAGACGGCGTACAGCGTCCGCTTTAATCCGTTATTCACATTGCAGTAATTTCTCAACAGCCCGAGCAATCAACTCGGGCTGTTCCATCATAATCAGATGCTCCTGACTCTCTAATGGCCAGTAAGCTCCACACTTGCTACGCTGTGCTAACTCAAAAAACCAGTCCCGCCCTTCATCTCGCCATTGAACAATAGATGCTTTAATTAGTTCATCCTCGATCTTGGGTAAATATCCGGTCTCAAAATCACTATCGATAATCACCAGAGGCAAGTTTGTCGGCAATGGATTCCTTTTCGCTTCCAGCAAGTCCTCACGGTAATGAGTCACTTCACGAAACTTTTCCACCTGATACTCTCTGGTGTTTCTGATCGCCTCAATTGCAGAGTAATAATTCCAGTCCATATAGCTTGCAAACGCTGCGGGTATGATCGACTTTAAATGCGCTCTCTCGTCATCAATTTTTCGCTGCATATTCTCATCATATTTTCCCGATAATATAAACTCTTCGATTCCCTTCCAGCCTTGGCGATATTTTTCAGTTTCAGTGGTGTAATGCTTTATCGAATGGTCCGTTAAAACATCAGGATCGATTAACACGGCACCTTGAATAAAGGGAGCAGCCTCCTGATCATTTATCAGCGTATGCAGTGATAGGTTTGAGCTGGCAAAGGCCACCAATATGACAGGGCTTTGTTGTCGGCGTATAAAACTCGCCAAGTCCTGTCCAAACTGATGGTAAGAAGGTTCAGCAATAGATTCTGACCAGGCATGTCCAGCACGGTCAATGGCAATCGTAAGATGATCTTCGGCCAATACGTTTTGTGCTAACGCCCACCAGCCAGTGTCGCTATGCCAGTTATCGGTAGGACCCGACAATAATAATAGGTAAGGCTCTGAAATTTCAGGTTTTCCTAATTTTCGAATGTGCAGACTGCGGCCATTAAGATTTATCAGTTCACTGCCTTGAGGTAACATCTCTGCTTTATCCGTTGATTGATTTGCTGCTACAACCGGTCCTGCTAACTGTAAAAACACAACAAAAAATATGACGCGCACCATGGGTAACTCCGAACTTCTGAACCAGTCATCATTCTATGTACTAAGCCTCTGATTTAATGCAGATTTCTGTAACAGATTGTAACTGTTCAGCGTCTAATTGTTTTAATGTGATATTGTCGTAAGTTCGGAGAAAGTTTCTCCGATAGATTGGCACTATAGAAACGGGGTAGCTCACATGAAATCAATAATTACAGTCACAGGAAGTCTTGGGTTAGTACTCATCTCTTTACTGCATTCATCAGTTTCGGCCCACAGTGGCTCGCACCCGGTGCGTTATGTTGCAGACACCGGCACCGATCAGGGTGACTGTTCCAAACCTTCTGCACCTTGCGCCAGCATTGCCTATGCAGTCAACCAATCGAGCAAGGGCGATAAAATCTATGTGGCGTCAGGCACTTACCATGCAGGTGAAATGGACATCTTCTATTTATTAAATGATATGGTGGCGGTGAAAGGTGGCTTTTCTACCAAAGACCAGTTCGCCAAACAGAACCCTGACCAAAACCTGACGACCATTACTGGTATTCCTGCTGAGTACCGCGCAAAACTGGACAACAAAGGCTTCCGTCTTTTGCAGGATGCCAAAGGGCTTCCCGAACAACGACTGAAACCCGAATATCTTAAACTTCTTGAGCGCTATCAAAAGATTACTACAAGCGTCGAAAAGCAACTGACCTGCTCCAATGGCCAGGCCGGCGAGTATCCCTGTCATAATGTTGATCTCGAATCACACCTGCCCTTAAGCCAATTAAGCTCCAGCCCATCCAGTGCTAATGATATCTGGGGTTATGTGGATTTAAACAATAACCGCGAATATGCGGTGATGGGGCTTTATAACGGCACCGTATTGATCGATGTAACCGATCCGGTTAATCCGGTCGAGGTTGATTCGATAACTGGCGTAAACAGCACCTGGCGCGACGTTAAGGTGTATCAGTATTTTGATGATGCCGCGCAGCAATATAAAGCTTATGCTTATGTGACCACCGAAGGACAGGGCGGCCTGCAAATTATCGACCTGAGCAATGCTCCTGAGTCCATTGAGCTGGTCAATACCATCAATGTGTTCCAGACTGCGCATAACGTTTACCTGGGCAACATCAACTATGCTGATGGCACGGCACTCGAAGGGCATGAGGCCTATTTATATATCGCAGGCTCGAACCTCGACAATGGCTCCTACCGCGTATTTGACCTGACCGATCCAGTTAATCCAGCGCTGGTTACCACGCCAAGTTCAGCCGGCTATGTCCATGATGCCACGAACCTGATTATTGATGATGCTCGCACGGCTCAATGTGCCGATGGCCATAACCCCTGCGAGATTTTCGTTGACTTTAATGAGAATACCGTTGATATCTGGGATACCACCGACAAGGCCAATCCATTCAAAATTAGCAGCACCAGTTATGCCGGAGCCAGCTATACTCACTCCGGCTGGTATTCTGATGATAAAAACTATGTCTTTATTCAGGACGAACTGGATGAGCGTAATCGTGGCGTCAACACAACGCTTTACGTGATGGATATTCAGGATCTTACCTCGCCTCGCGTCGTCGGCTCCTATGTCGGCTCTACGCCAGCTATCGATCATAATGGTTTCACCCTGGGCGACAAGTACTACATGTCCAACTATAAACGTGGGTTAACCGTACTCGACGTGTCAAACCCGGCAACACCGAAAGAAATTGGCTTTTTTGATACCTACCCGATTCCGGAAGCCAATGACCCACAATTTGATGGTGCCTGGGGCGCCTATCCTTATTTACCCAGTGGCAATATCCTGGTCAGCGATATTTCCAATGGGTTGTTCGTATTAAAAGATAATAGTCAGATTGGCGATGCAGAACCACCTGCACCACCACCGACTCCTCAGCCCGAGCCTGATTCAGGCGGTGGTGGCGGAGGCTCCACACCTTTATGGCTATTATTAGGTTTAACACTGTTCGGCATCAGACGAAAACTTATGCCGCAGTAAACGACTCCTCAAGGAGGAGCAAGTCTGGGAAGCGCCGCATTAAGCTGCTATCCATTGCTGGAAATCCTACCCCTCCAAACCTCTGGCAGGATGGGTAGCAGCGCGGCCCCAGTTGCTCTTTTTTCTCCGTCTCTGGAACAAGTGACAAACCCTAACTACTGCTCAATCCCTAAAGCTTTTCGAGATTTCTCTATAACCTCTTGCTAGGATATTCCTGTTATAGCGAGGTAACTCCATGAAAAAAATCAACCTTTGGATTTATATTTTAGGTTTGCTGCTGGCTTCATTATTGGCAGGCAGCAAGGCGCTGGATCATTTTGGCGAAGAATATACTGATCAGGCTCTTAAACGCGCTTTAATTTCTTTTGCCGTATCTAGAACTCTCAACGGCCTAATTTCAGTAGCGCAGGAAGCCGAAGTTGCAATGCAGCCAGCGGGGCTCGGCGTCAACTTATCACCCGGGGAAATTCTCGACCCTATCAATGATCTGGTGGAACGCTTTTCGATGGTGATGTTGATTGCAGCATCAGCCATTGGTGTGCAAAAGCTGCTATTGTCCATTTCTGCCTGGGATGCTTTCAATTATCTGGTCATCGGCTTTTGGCTCATCTATGGAATTGTGTTAATTGTAAGACGCAACAGCGCAAAAGGACTGCATCCCTTGTGGCATAAAACAGTGATCTTTCTAGTTCTGGTACGTTTTGCCACACCGGCCATGGCGCTGGCAAATGAGGGGCTTTACAACCTGTTTCTGGCACCAAATTACCAGGAAGCGACACAGGAACTGGAGGGTGTAAGCCAGACCATTGAGCGTAATACCCCCGAAGAAGGAGTTGTGCCTCAGCAAGAGAAATCAGCTTACCAAGGTGCCAAGGAATGGTTTGATAACGCCATCAGTCAGCTGGATATTGAAAAACAGGTGCAGACCTATCAGCAAGCCGCAGAGAGGGCCAGTAAAAATGTGATTGAACTGATCACGGTTTTTATCGTGCAAACTATTTTGTTCCCTGTTTTTTTCCTGTGGCTCATTTATCGTTCGGGGCGTGGCCTGATGCGCAGCTCCCAAGCCACCAGCAACGTTTAATCTGACAACTACTTAGCCATAAAAAAAAGGTCGGCAACACCGACCTTTTCCTTCTACGACGCCAAGTTAGAAATCAACAGTTACTGTTTGATCAACTTCCACCGTGACATTAGTTGTTGCACTAAAGTTAATTTGATCCGCTGTAGCAGGGTCATCAAAACCGGCTTCACAGGTAAAAGCCAGAGTGTAGTCACCGGTTTGAACAAAACCGATTTCATACTCATATAAACCATCACTGTTCATTTCTACCAGCGTGCTGGTAATCGGATCAGATTCAGAGCCATTAATATCACTTAGCTCTGCGTCTGCGCCAGCAAACAAGTAGACACCACTACTTTCAGAGCAGCCTGCGGCATTTACCAGAGTTTCATCAACCAGACCATTGATATGACCCACTTCCAGGTTATCAACAATACGCAATGCAGGGACTAAGTAATAATCCTGAGCAGCATCTTGAGGATCAACAACTGATTTTCTCAAGTCAAAATCAATGGTAAAATCAGCTGAACCACCTGCTGCAATGACAAATGGGCGGATTAATTTCAAGCCAGTTTCACTGCCACTTGGGATAAACAATGAATAACGCGCCCCATCAATATCAATATAGGAATCGGTCACACCACGATTGGCATTCACTTTCAAACGAAGCCATTGGTACTGGCCTGCTGCAAGTTCGGTATCAGGCAATAACTCAAGCGAGTCAGAACCCGTTAACTGCAATAAGTCGATGGATTTAGGTGTATCAAAATCAAAACTCTGAGGCTGACCACTGCCCTGAATCTCAATACCGGTAAACTCGACAACTACTGCCTCAGCACCGTCAACCGGCGCATCAGTTACCGCGACTGATAACGTGCCACTGTCTGGATCATTATCATTACATGCCATAACGGTCATAGCAGCAATGGCCGCAACTAAACTGGCTTTTAATTTCGCATTCATAAGAGACTACCTCCAGGTTAAGTAATTACTCATTCATTTTTGCAATGTCTCTTAATGGAGACGTTTCAAGTTACGGTTTTATTCCATCGCATTTAAAAAAAAGGCCAGCATAAGCTGACCTTCTTTAGTTAGGGGAATTATTAAAAATCTACTGTGGCTGTTTCGCCAGCACTGACCGTAACATTCTGCGTTGCGCTGAACGTAATAGCATCATCCGTTTCAGGATCATCATTTGCCGCTTCACAGGTAAAGGCTAAAGTGTAATCACCCGCCTGCACGAAACCAATTTCATACCCATAGAAGCCATCAGTGTTCATTTCTACCGTTGTGGTAGTAATTGGCTCTGGCTCATTAGCATCAATGTCATCAGTTTCCGCGTCATAGCCTGCGAACAGATAAACACCGCTAGTTTCCGAACAACCTTCCGCATTAAGCAAGGTTTCCTCAACTAAACCGTTGATATGACCGACTTCCAGGTTATCAACAATTCGCAATGTTGGACGCAAGAAGTAATCGCCGCTACCATTCTGAGGCTCATGCACAGATTTTCTTAAGTCAAAATCAATGGTGAAATCGGTAATGCCACCAGCAGCAATGGTAAACGGACGGTTTAATTTCAGTCCAGTCTGCGCACCGCTTGGGACATATAATGAGTAGCGAGCACCATCAATATCAATATAAGAATCAGTGACACCCTGCTCAGCATTCACCTTCAAACGAATCCATTGATATTGCCCGGCAGTAACCGTCGTTTCGGGCAACAGCTCGAGTGACTCATCACCAGTCAATTGTAACAAATCAATGGTTTTCGGTGTGTCGAAATCAAAGTTTAAGCGCTCGCCAGGGCCTTGTACCTCAATACCGGTAAACTCAACCACAACCGCTTCAGCGCCATCAACCGGTGCGTCGGTAATCGCTAACGCTAATTTACCGCTCTCTGGATCGTCATCTGATTTACAACCAGCCAATGCGAGTAAAACACTGGCTAGCACTAAGCCATGTTTCAATTTCATAATTATGTACCTCCGAACTTATAGTGGCGCTAGATTACTCCAGTCACACTAGATACATTGTGATACAAATCGCAAAGAAAATGATACAGGTGTTTCCATCACCTCCTTTTGTGAACAATGTCAAAAATACTGACAACAGACATCACAAAACAAAGACTTAATTGCAGCTTGTCGCAATTTGTTAGATCTCCGAGACGGCGCTTACCCATAGGAATATGGCCGGCTTTTTCGTATAATTGCGCCACTTAACTCCATCCAGACAAAGGGATCACCATGAGACCGAGTGGCCGTAGCAGTAATCAACTTCGCCCAATCACCATTACACGCCAATTTACCAAACATGCAGAAGGTTCTGTACTGATTGAGTTCGGCGAGACCAAAGTGCTCTGCAACGCCAGTGTGGTCGAAGGCGTTCCGCGCTTCCTGAAAGGCAAAGGCCAGGGCTGGGTTACTGCCGAATACGGTATGCTGCCACGCTCCACCCACTCTCGTATGGACCGAGAGGCTTCTCGCGGCAAACAGGGTGGTCGCACACTTGAGATTCAACGCTTAATTGGCCGCTCATTACGCGCAGCAGTGGACCTGGGCCAGCTCGGTGAGAATACCATTTACGTCGACTGCGATGTGTTGCAGGCAGACGGCGGCACCCGCACGGCCTCTATTTCCGGTGCCAGCATCGCGTTGCATGACGCCCTGTTCCACATGCGTAAAACCAACATGATCAAAACCAACCCATTAAGACACATGGTTGGCTCAGTATCAGTTGGCATCTACAAAGGCACCCCAATTCTCGACCTCGACTACATCGAAGACTCATCCGCTGAAACCGACATGAACCTGGTGATGGATGAAAACGGCGGTTTTATTGAAATTCAGGGCACAGCCGAAGGCGAAACCTTCTCTGGCGATGAGTTAATGCAAATGCTGGAACTAGGAAAACAGGGTATTCGCGAAATTTTTGACCTGCAAAGAAAGGCCGTAGCGGTTTAAAGTGCTGATAATGAAAAAGGGGCGATTGTAACCGCCCTTTTTTCATGATTAGGAGCTATAGCTCATTAAGCACAGCAGGCTTGCTGACTTTCGATGACATTTAACAAAGGCTCAGCATAAGTTGGGATTGTTTCGAGACTATGGAATGCCTCCCATACCACGCCATCAGGATCCTCCACCCAATATTTGTCAGATTTTGCATAACAACATGAAGTACAGACCTCTTCTTTAATAGGACTTTCTGCTTCTAACAGAGCTTTCTGAACTGCCTTTAACTCCTCTTCTGATTCAACTTGAATGCCTAAGTGATCAACTCCTTTTTGCTTAGAGCGATTAGAAACTGCGAAATTTACTAATGGGTCTTCAAGCATCCATTTCGCATAATCTTTCTTCAATACAGTGGGTTCCTGCCCAAACATTTTTGAATAAAAATGAATTGTCTTTTCTAAATTTTCGACAGTAACGTGAACATGTAATCGTTTCATCAAACTTCTCCTTAACAGGATTTAACGGGTATTTTGCCGGAAAAAACCTTGGCTTTTTCCAGAGTAAGCTTTATCAACTCTAGGGCCCATGGCTCTAAATTTGGGTTCAAACTGTAGTACACCCAATTTTCTCTTCTTTCGGTTACCAACAAGTCATTCATTCTTAACATCGCTAGATGACGGCTGATTTTAGGCTGAGGCAGTTGCAACATTTCGATAAGGTCGCAAACACATAACTCACCATAGTGTGCTATTAAAATAACGCTTTTTAATCGAGTCTCGTCTGACAAACACTTGAATAATATTTCTGGGGTCATAATCTTATATATTCATATCTGCATATTCGAATATTTATATATTGCTCATCGAAAGTCAACATTATTTTCTCCGGTTCATACTTCTTATGAGCCGGGTCTATGGAATTCCATCTAGATTAATTGGTTATATATAGAAAGGGGTTAGTGAGATGGTACGGCATAGGGCGGAAGTGTACCGCCCATCAATAAGTTTCTGTAATTCCAGGGGTGCCTAAGCCTACTCCCCACACTTTCCATGCTGATGCACATGTCCATGTGCCACTTCATCATCTTCGGCTTTGCGTACTGATAAGATCTTTACTTCAACTTTTACGGTTTGACCCGCCAATGGATGATTGGCATCAATCACCACTTTGTCGTCGTGAATTTCTCGAACTACCACCGCGTGCACTCCATCGCTGCTTTCGGCTGCCAAGCGCATGCCCTCGCATAAATTCTCTACTCCGGCAAATGCTTCTCTGGGTACTTCGGTGCGCAGGTCATCTTCATATTCACCATAGGCTTCATTCGGCGGCAACTCGACTTTAACCTTTTGCCCAATCGCTTTGCCGGTTAACTCCTTTTCCAGCCCGGGCATGACTTCGCCGTAACCGTGTAAATACACCCAAGGACCACCTTCTGCGGAGCTTTCCCAGACCTGACCGTCCTGATCCATTAATTTGTAATCCAGTTCAACAACGGTATCTTTTTCAATATTCATAGTTAAAGTTGAGTTCCTAAAATCAAGTTAGAAGCCAACACCAGCCACAATGCGGTTAGTGTGATAAAGCTTAATATAAAGGAGGTAAATCGGTGCATCACTTTATTATATGTGCAGTGAATAAAACTATGAGCCACACGAAAAGCCACAAATGCCCAGGCCAGGGCGACCATCAAATCTGAGCTGTTATTGGTCAGCATGATGGTAAACACAGCGGCATAGAAAAGCACCGGCAGCTCAAACAGGTTCATGTAATTATCAGACGCGCGGGTATCAACAAAGTGCTCAAGTCCACCTTTTCTGGAATGAACTTTCTGCGGATGAATACGCTCTGCCTTCATGTAACTGACACGGCGTCGATACATGACAATCGCAACAATGATAGTCAAAAAGACCATTGCAACTAACGGCAAAATAATGGGTTGGGTCATAATAATTCCTTAAGGGGTCTTTTAACCGAGTACTTTATCAATCGCCAGCGCGGCCCAGGCCTGCGAGGTTGGCATCAGCTCTATGCTATTGATATTAACATGCTGTGGTTGTTCCGCCGCCCACAGTACCGACTCGGCGATATCCTCTGCTGTTAATGGGTTAGCACCTTTATAAATATTATCGGCCTTGTCTTTGTCGCCGTGAAAGCGCACCAGGGAAAACTCGGTCTCGGCCAAGCCTGGCTCAATATTGGTGACCCGCACCTGAGTGCCTAGTAAGTCAGCGCGCAGATTGCGGCTGAACTGCTTCACGAAAGCCTTGGTCGCACCGTAAGCATTGCCTCCGGGATAGGCGTAATTGCCCGCAATCGAACCAATATTAATGATATGTCCCGACTTACGCTCGACCATACTGGGCAAGACTTTTCGAGTCATTAGGTACAGGCCTTTGATGTTGGTATCCACCATACGATGCCAATCAGTCAGATCAGCCTGATGCGCCGGCTCAAGGCCCAGGGCCAGACCTGCGTTATTGACCAGAATATCAATTTTAGAATACTCGTCCGGGATGGCATCAAACATGGAGTTAACCTGCTCTTCGGAGGTCACATCCAAAGGCAGAACAAATACTCGGTCTTCACCCAGCTCCTGCATCAAGTCTTGTTTCAGGGCTTCCAATCGCTCTTGGCGGCGAGCTGCGGCAATCACCTTGCAGCCCTTTTGTGCAAAAGCCTTAGCGCAAGCCAGACCAAATCCCGAGCTGGCACCAGTAACCATAACGGTTTTATCTTTTAGATGACTCATAATTTATTCTCTAATGTCACAATAAACTGCTCGAATATTAGCACAGGCTTATAGGTTTCACATCGGCAAATCCACGCTCCATTGCCCGCAACACAATTGAACGAGGGTTGCGCCATCCCCATGAACCATAGACAATGCAGCTAATAGTGCAAAGCTTTCTTTGCTTGCTCAAACTCCCACAAACCAAAGACACAGAATAAACAATGACCCAAGAGTATCAGTTTCAGATTAACGTACAGACTCAATACATCGAAGAGCAATCCGAGCCTGAGAACGAACGCTACGTGTTTGCCTACACCATCAAAATCACTAATACTGGTTCTCATGGTGCAACCTTAAGCGCCCGCCACTGGGTTATTACCGATGCCAATGGCGAAGTGACTGAAGTCAAAGGGCAGGGGGTGGTTGGCGAGCAACCCTATATTGCGCCCGGTAAAAGCTATGAATACTCCAGCGGTGCCGTGCTTAATACACCTATCGGCACCATGCAGGGTAGTTATCAGATGGAAACCGATAGCGGCACCCAATTTGACGCACCAATTCCAGTATTTAGCTTGGCTGCCCCAGGAGCACTTCATTAGAATTTATGGCGACTTATGCAATCGGCGATATTCAAGGCTGTTATGATGAATTTCGCCTGCTCCTGAAAAAAATTCAATTTAATCCAGCACACGACACCCTGTGGTTAGCGGGCGATCTGGTTAATCGCGGTCCCAAATCACTGGAAGTACTGCAATTTGCCTATGAGCATCAGGATGTTTGCCAACTGGTGCTCGGCAACCATGATTTAAGCATGCTGGCCAGTTATTACACCAAAGCCAAGCTACCCAAGAAAAGCGACCTGCATACCATCTTTGCCGCTGACAACATCAAGAAACTGATGAAATGGCTGCGCAAACAGCCCATGGCCATTTACGATAAAAGCCTAAATGTGCTGATGACCCACGCTGGCGTACCGCCACAATGGGGGCTTAAAACCACCCTGGCCTGTGCTTTTGAGCTCGAAGAAGTATTGAGCAAGAAGGAAACTGCCAAGGACTTTTTCAGGCACATGTATGGCAACAAACCCGCCTTATGGAGCAACAAGCTGGAAGGTATTGAACGCCTGCGCTACATCACCAATGCCCTGACCCGGATGCGTTTTGTGCATCATGACGGAACCTTGGACTTTAAAAGTAAATCATCACCCGGCAAACAGGCCAAAGGACTATTCCCCTGGTACGAAATGACCGAAATTGGTCACCAGACACGTCTTGTCTTTGGCCACTGGGCCGCCCTCAATGGCAAATGCCCCATTCCAAATCTGCACGCCCTGGATACCGGCTGCGTGTGGGGCAACAAACTTACCGCCCTGCGCCTTGAAGACGAAAAGCGTTTTAGTGTTAAGGCCATATAACCCTTTTTAGATTCGGGTAGGGGCGGTACCTATGTGTCCGCCCTTGAATCTGCACGGACAACTCATGAGTACCCAATGGGGCAGCCCCAGATAGGTCCCCACGAACTTTGGTCAAAGCTCAAGTCAAGCTCTGACTCAGTCATTGCGAGTCATGAGGTCGTTTTCTTGACCGAATGACGTGGTGACCAACGGAAATGCCCTCGGGTGCAATCTCGTGAACAGGACTAAAGGCAGTCTTTATTACCAGATTGCCACACTCCTTTCAGTCGCACCACGGGCACTCCTTTCAGTCGTTCGCAATGACGTGCTATTAACTAATAATTAAGTCTATTTTGACGATGTCATTCACTAACCTTTTCAATAAATTATCTACTTTGTGGGGGCAGACTCTTGTCCCTACTCCTTAGATGCAATTACCCCCTATCGCCATTCCCTCCAAAGATCGGTACAATTGCCCTTTTCGCCCGAAACACAGGGCATTCGCTCGCAATTGAGCCGAACACACTGCAAAAGGTCATTAAGATACATGGTTAGAAGCATGACAGCCTTCGCTCGCCAGCAAGTGGCGACCGAGTGGGGCAACGTAACCTGGGAAATCAAATCCGTAAACCAGCGATTCCTTGAACCTAATTTCAGAATGCCGGAAACCTTCCGTCACCTCGAGTTCTCTCTTCGCGAAGTTCTGCGCAAGCAGCTCAGCCGCGGCAAACTGGACTGCACTCTGCGCGTTGAAATGGATTCGAAAAGCGCTGGCAAGATCAAACTCGATCAGGAAATGGCCCAACAATTGCTCACTGCCCATGAAGAACTGCAAGTGCTGGCTCAGGACAATCAATCGCCTGATCTGACACAACTGTTGCGCTGGCCAGGCATCCTACAGCAGGAAGAAGCCGATACCGACACCATGGAACAGGATGTTAGAAATGCCTTTGCCGAAGCAGTTACCCAGCTGATCACCGTGCGCGAACGCGAAGGTTCAGCCTTGGGCGAGATGATCGAGCAACGCTTAACCGCCATTGGCGTCGAAGTGGACAAAGTATCCGAGCAAATGCCGCAGGTCATGCAATGGCAGCGCGATAAATTGCTCAATCGTTTTAAAGAAGCCGAAGTTGAGCTTGACCCAGAGCGTCTCGAACAGGAGCTGGTCTTTTTGGCGCAAAAGCTCGATGTGGCCGAAGAACTCGACCGCCTTAAAACTCACGTAATAGAAGCTCAGCGCATGCTAAAAAAAGGTGGCCCAATCGGTCGACGTCTCGATTTCCTGATGCAGGAATTTAACCGTGAAGCCAATACACTCGGCTCAAAATCGATCAATGCAGATATCACCGCCAGCGCAGTGGAAATCAAAGTACTAATCGAACAGATGCGCGAGCAGGTACAAAATATCGAATAACACAAATCTAACCGCTGTAGGGGCGGGCACACATGCGCTGCCCCTACAGACCATATTTATTGCTTACTTTCTATACCGCGCGGGCTTTGTCTTGTGTTATGATCGCGCCTTTGTGTTTTCCGTTTGACCCTCCAAGCTCTATTATCCCTGCAGGCCTTGTGCTATAAAGGTTTGGCTTGGTTGAGTTTTATTCTCTGGATTTGGATATAGCAGGATTTGATGACGACTATGACGCCTATCAACACCATCGCTAAAGGTACCCTTTATGTGGTTTCGGCACCTTCTGGGGCGGGCAAAACAAGCCTGTTAAAGGCTGTTTTACGCAAACTGCCTGAATTGAAGGTTTCGATTTCCCATACCACTCGTCCGCAAAGACCGGGCGAGCAGGATGGCGTCGACTATCATTTTGTCGATCAAACCACTTTCCAGCAGATGTTGAACGAGAGCCGTTTTTTGGAACATGCGCAGGTGTTCGATAATTTTTATGGCACCAACCGTGACTGGCTGGATGCGCAACTGATCGAAGGTCATGACGTGATTCTGGAGATCGACTGGCAGGGTGCGCGTCAGGTTCGCCAGCTGATGCCTGAATCATGCAGCATTTTCATTCTGCCTCCATCACGCCAGGAATTATTGAGCCGACTGACCAATCGAGGTCAGGATAGCGATGATGTGATTGCCAAACGCATGGCTGCAGCGACTGCCGAAATGAAACATTACGATGAATACGATTACCTGGTGATCAATGATGATTTTGACACTGCCTGCAATGAGCTGGCGGCCATTTTCACCGCTCGTCGCCTGCGAATCGAAAGCCAGAAGGTTCGTCAGCACCATTTAATCAACAACCTGCTGTCAGATACTATGGAGTAAGCGGTTTTTTACGGTACACTTATTCTATACAGTCTTTTTTAACGCTTTATTCACTGGTTTTCTGCTAGAAACCCTTTAAAGCACTGAATTTAACAATTGGCGCTTTCGCCACATTATGTATGTAAGAGGTAAATTATGGCACGTGTAACGGTACAAGATGCTGTTGAGAAAGTTGGTAATCGTTTTGATTTGATCATGTTAGCTGCAAAACGCGCACGTCAAATCGCTACCGGTGGTCACGATCCTAAAGTGGATTGGGACAATGATAAACCAACCGTTGTTGCTTTGCGTGAGATTGAAGAAGGTTTGACTACACGCGAAACGGTTGAAGCGGAAGAACGCGCTGCCAAACGTGAGCGTGAGCAAAGACCGGTTCTATTTTAATAAGCCCGTAACTTAAGGTTTATTATTGATGTCCGATATGTCGCATTTCGAAAGCTTGCGGGATGTGCTCAGCGGTTATCTGGAACAGAACCAGATAGCTGATATTGAGCGCGCCTACCAGCTGGCAGAACGTGCGCATGAAGGGCAGATGCGCTCCAGCGGCGATCCCTATATTACTCACCCTGTCGCCGCTGCACATATCCTTGCTGACTTGCACCTTGATCATCAGACCATCATGGCAGCTTTGATGCATGATGTGATCGAAGACTGCGATGTGACCAAACAGGATTTAACGGCTGAGTTTGGTGAAACGGTTGCCGATCTGGTGGAAGGTGTCAGTAAGCTGACTCAGATTGATTTCCAATCCAAAGAACAGGCTCAGGCGGAAAACTTCCGTAAAATGATGATGGCCATGACGCAGGATATTCGCGTCATTCTGATCAAGCTGGCGGATCGTTTGCATAACATGCAGACGCTTGGTGCCTTGCGTCCCGATAAGCGTCGCCGTATTGCTCGCGAAACCCTTGAGATTTATGCACCGATTGCCAATCGCCTTGGTATCTATCGCCTAAAGGAACAGCTGGAACTATTAGGCTTTGCCAATATGTATCCCTTGCGTTATCGGATTCTGCAGCACTCGGTAAAAAAAGTACGCGGCCATCGAAAGGAAGTTGTTGAGCGCATTACCGAACAGTTACGAACGCGCCTGAAAGATGCCCGCATTACCTGCAAGGTCATTGGTCGCGAAAAAAGCGTTTATAGTATTTACAAAAAGATGCGTGACAAGGTGGGGACATTTAATGAGGTGATGGACATTTACGCCTTCCGAGTCATCACCGATAGCGAAGATTCCTGTTACCGCATTCTTGGTCAAATTCACAACCTTTTCAAACCCATCCCCGGTCGCTTCAAAGACTACATCGCCATTCCCAAAGCCAACGGCTATCAATCATTGCACACTGTGCTTCGCAACAAAACCGGTATGCATATTGAAGTGCAGATTCGCACTGAGCTGATGAACCAGATGGCGGAACACGGCGTTGCAGCGCACTGGCTGTATAAAACGGGTAGCGCCCATCCGGCAGAAACTAAAGCGCGTGAATGGCTGCAGAGTCTGATTGAGTTACAGCAGAACGCAGGCGACTCCATTGAGTTCGTAGAAAACGTCAAGATTGATCTCTACCCAGACGAGGTTTATGTTTTTACACCGAAAGGTAAAATTATTGAACTGCCAAAAGGCGCAACGCCTGTTGATTTCGCCTATGCGATTCACACCGACGTCGGCAACAGCTGCATCGCCTGCAAAATTGATAAGCAGTTTTCACCTTTAAGCACGCCTTTAACCAATGGTAAAACCGTCGAGATTATCACGGCTCCAGGAGCCAAACCCAATCCGGCCTGGCTCAGTTATGTGGTGACCGGTAAAGCGCGTTCCAATATCCGTAATTTCGTGAAAAATATTCGCCAGGATGAAGCGGTTCATCTTGGTCGCCGCCTGCTTGAGCAGGTGCTCAAATCACCGCTTGAAGATTTCCCGCCTGAACAGTTAGAGTCCGTGGCTAAAATTACTCACCACGACACTGTGGATGACATGCTGGCCGGCATTGGACTTGGCAAAATTGCCAGCGTATTGGTGGCCCATCGCCTGACCAGCGATAAAGAAGAAAGCGACGATACAGTCGTCGATATGCCTCAGAAGGATCAGGCTCCTTTAGCCATTAAAGGTACTGAAGGTCTGGTGGTCAAATACGCCCGTTGCTGCCGCCCAATTCCTGGCGACCCAATTCTGGCCTATGTCAGCGCAGGCAAAGGCTTTACCATTCATCGCGAAACCTGTCCTAATGTGCAGCGTGCCCACAAGCACAATGATCGTTACGTTCCTGTGCAGTGGTCAGATGATGTGCAGGGTGACTTTATAGCCGAGCTTCGAATCGAAGTATTCAATCAACGCGGTGTACTGGCACAAATTACTAATATTATTTCTAACCAGGAAGCCAATATCGTTAACGTCGATATTAATGAACTGGATGGTTCTACCAATATTCTTACCTTCCAGATGGGCGTTCGCAATCGTGTCCATCTGGCAAATATCATCAAAAAATTAAGGGTCATTCCTTTCGTCAACAAAGTTCATCGTCACCCTTAATTAGAACTTTATACAACCTCTTTAAGGAAACTGCTGTGAGCAAAACCATTATTCAAACTGATAAAGCACCTGCCGCGATTGGCACTTATTCACAAGCTGTCAAAGCAGGTAATACAGTTTATCTTTCGGGCCAGATCCCATTGATTCCAGAAACCATGGAGCTAGTTGAGTCATTTGAAGATCAAGTCCATCAGGTTTTCAAAAATTTGAGCGCAGTTTGTGAAGCAGCTGGCGCCACTTTAAATCATATTTCTAAGTTAAATATCTTCATGATCGATCTTGGTCACTTTGCTACCGTCAACGAAATCATGGCGCAATATTTTGAGCAGCCTTATCCAGCTCGCGCAGCCATCGGTGTTAAAGAATTACCGAAAGGTGCGCAAATTGAAATGGATGCTATTGTAAGTTTAGATGAGGACTAAAGTGTGCAACCGCGTAGTCCTGAGCGTTTACAGAAAATTCTAACTCTATTATCCAACCGTCAGCCCGACCTGACGGTTTTCATGGATGAGGTCCATAAACCCCATAACCTTGCTGCTATCGTTCGCACCGCTGATGCGGTTGGCATTGGTCACGTCCATGCGGTTTTCCCTGAAGGCGTGCGCTATTCTGGTCATCACACTTCTAGCGGCAGCAAACGTTGGGTCACCACCCACAAGCATGAGACTCTAATGTCTGGCATTGCAGAAATGAAGGCGCAGGGCATGCAGGTTCTGGCTGCCCATCTGTCTGATAAAGCGGTAGATTTTCGCTCCATCGACTACACCAAACCGACCTGTATTCTGGTTGGCTCCGAGTTGGTCGGAGTTTCAGATGAAGCTGCCGATCTTGCCGATGAACACGTTATCATTCCAATGGTCGGCATGGTTCAGTCACTTAATGTTTCCGTTGCAACCGCGCTGATTCTTTACGAAGCACAACGTCAACGCTCCAATGCCAAGATGTATGGCGAATGCAAAATCCCACAGGCAGAAGTCGATGAAATCTGCTTCAAAGCCCTGCATCCGACCATTACCAAGTTTTGCGACAAGCACCAAATCCGTTATCCCAAGATGGATGAGTTTGGCGACATTGATGATCCTGAATGGAATAAATTACGGAAATCAATAAGCGCAAAATAGACCCCATTAGTTACATTTTGCTACAAGCATTTGTTGGTAATTCAGTGTTTTCATGGTAAGAATAAGATAAAACAACTATCTAATTATTCTCGCTAAGGGATTAGTCATGACAACTGCTTTGCTACCCACTTCCAGTGAAAAGCGATTTCACTCGCTTGATTTAATTCGCGGTATTGCCGTTCTTGGTATTCTGATTATGAATATCTACGGCTTTTCTAATATTTTTGCTTACTACATGAATCCCCATGCATTAGGTGAACCTTCCTCTTCAGATGTTTGGGTTTGGTCTTTTACGCATATCTTTGCCGATCAGAAGTTCTATACCATCTTCTCCATGCTGTTTGGCGCCGGTATTTTACTGATGGCGGATAGAGCCAGGGAGAAAGGCGTTTCTGCCGCCAGGTATCATTATTTCCGAATGTTCTGGCTCATTGTTTTTGGCCTGATTCATGCGCTTCTGATCTGGCTTGGCGATATTTTATTTATCTACGCCTGCATGGGTCTTTGGGTTTTCCTTTTTACCGATACCAGCGCTAAAACCAAACTCATTACCGGTATCGTTTTAATTGCTCTGTATTCCCTCTATATGGCAATGGTCTCTTTTCATCTTGATAAAATTCCAGCAGAAGATCTCGA
The DNA here is from genome assembly GCF_014762745.1 of Kangiella sp. Lineage (GTDB taxonomy): Bacteria > Pseudomonadota > Gammaproteobacteria > Enterobacterales > Kangiellaceae > Kangiella. The sequence continues at coordinate 25,701 of NZ_JABURJ010000146.1, read as the reverse complement.
ATTTATGTTCTCGATGTTCTATCCCGATCAGGCAACCATTGATGAAGAGACTTTGCCTTATATTACTTCTTACGCAGCTCAAGTGAGTGACCGAATTGATTTCTTTGTGGAGAATGTTTTCTCGATGGGGTTAACCTTTGGTATTTTTAGAATAGGCGGCTCCATGCTATTGGGTATGGCACTTTATCAATACGGGGTTCTGACAGCCGCTCGCTCGCGTTCTTTTTATATCAAGCTGGCTATCATCTGCCTGTTAATTGGCTTTGGTTTATCCGCCTGGGATATGAAGCAGCTGTTTACTCACGGTTTCAGCTTTGAGTCGTTGATGTTTTCTTATATGACACTGACCAATATCGCAGCCGTCTTTATTGCGATTGGCTATATTGCCTTATTTGCTTTATGGATCAAATCCTCGGCAGCAATCAAATTACGAAATGCGCTGGAAGCTGTTGGACGAATGGCCTTCACCAATTACCTAATGCAAAGCATTATTTGTACCACCATCTTCTATAGCTTCGGCCTAGGTTTATTTACCGAGCTTTCCCGCTTGCAGTTAATGGGCATTGTTGCGATAGTGTTTTTATTACAACTTTTCTGGTCATCCTGGTGGCTCAAGCGCTTTCAGTATGGCCCATTCGAGTGGATGTGGCGAAGTTTAACCTATGGCAAAATCCAAGCTTTTAGAAAACACTGATTTACCAATCATCGATCTGCGCCCTGTCGAGCAATATCGGCAGGGCCATTTACAAGGCGCCACCAATCTTCCCTTATCAGAAATTGAAGACTGCTGGTATGAACTTCCACCCAAAGGTTCACCACTGATTCTTTTTACCACTCATGCTCAACAAGAAGCAGTTAACGATCTGTTCGAGCGTCAACATTACCCCATTGAAGCAATTTTTCTGGCAGAGGATTTTCAGCGCGAAGAGTTAGTTGCCGATTACAACAGTCGCCGCCTGTGGCGAGCCAGTCCTTTGCTTGAAGAATACATCGAACTTATCGAACAACACCTACCCACCAGCGACCCGCTGGCCTTTGATATCGGCTGTGGTTCTGGCCGGGATAGTATCTTTTTGGGGTTACATGGCTTTCAGGTCATGGCGATAGATCGCAATCCGATGGCAATTGAGCGTATCAGTAACTTTATTGAGCGTTGGCAGGTTGATGTCACCCCAATCAAACTCAATTGTGAAGAAGAGTATGACCAGTTGATTCAGCTGATTCATCTACAGAAGCCGTCACTGGTTTTACAATGCCGTTACTTGCATCGTCCGTTACTGGATCTTTATCACCAGCATTTACCTGCCGGCAGTATGGTGGCCATTCATACCTTCATGAAAGACGCAGCCAAGTACGGCAGCCCTAAAAAGCCAGCTTTCCTTCTGCAACCTGGTGAGCTGGCCGAAAAGTTTGCCGACTGGGACATACTGCTGGACCAAATCCATGTACTTCGCGACAAGCGGCCGCTATCCTTGTTTATCGCTCGCAAGCCTTTAGATCTTCACATTTAAATGACGCGATAGGCCTGATAGTCATTGACTTCTTAGCGTCACTTCCTGATCATAGATAGGCAGAGGCTATCAAATATGACATTAACAGAGTTTAGATATATTGTTGCAGTGGCTCGCGAACGCCATTTTGGCCGTGCGGCAGAGGCCTGCTTTGTCAGCCAACCCACTCTAAGCGTTGGCGTGCGCAAGCTGGAAGAACAGCTCGGCGTGACCCTGTTCGAGCGCAGTAAATCTGACGTTAAGGTAACCCCGGAAGGCAAACCGATTATCGAGCAGGCTCAGCATATTCTTGAGCAGGTTAGCCAGTTGAAACAGATGGCTAAGCAAAATTCCGATCAGCTCGATGGCCCGCTCAAAATTGGCGCCATCTTTACCATTGGCCCTTATCTTCTTCCTTCGCTCATCCCCATGCTTAAAAAACTGGCACCCAAAATGCCATTGCATATTGATGAGGATTACACCCACAATCTACGCACCAAGCTTCGTAACGGTGAACTGGATGTGATTTTCGTGGCCCTGCCTTTTGAAGAGCCCGAAGTCGATGTTGTTCCTTTATATGAGGAAGAGTTCATCGCGCTACTTCCTGAAAAACACCCCTGGGTGAAACGCGATAAATTGCATATCGTCGATATCGCCGATGAAGTCATGATTATGCTGGGCGCTGGCCACTGTTTCCGCGATCAGGTTATTGAGGCCTGCCCGCAATGCAAAGATTCCAGCCTGAACCCACAGAAAGACTGGATCACCGGCAGCTCCATAGAAACCATTCGCCAGATGGTCGCCAGCGGTTTGGGGATCAGCGTCATTCCACGTTCGGCTGCCAATTTCCATAATGAAAAACTGGGCCTGGTCACGCGAGAATTTGATAATCCCAAGCCGAGCCGCAAAGTGGCGCTGGCATTTCGTCGTAGCTTCCCGCGTAAAAAAGCTTTGGAAATTATCAATAATGCGCTCTCGCAAATTACCATTGAGGGTGCAAAACCACTCGACTGATGGCCATTTCCAAACTCGCAGCTGACATTAATCTGGAAAAACTGCCCTGCACCAGCCTCAAAGGGGTAGGGCCGAAAGTGGCTGAGAAGCTTGAAAAGTTACATATCCAGTCGGTTCTCGATTTATTATTCCACCTGCCTTTGCGCTACGAAGATCGAACTCGGGTGCGCACCATTGCTTCCTTAAAAGATGGCGAGCGTGCACTTATAAAGGTCACGGTCGAGTTAGCCCAGGTGAAATTTGGCAAACGTCGCTCCCTGGTCTGTCGCGCAAGCGATGAAAGCGCCAGCATTGATTTTCGATTCTTCTATTTCAACAAAGGCCAGCAACAACGTCTGCAACGCGGTGCCGAATTTTATGCCTTTGGGGAAGTCCGTCGATTCGGCTTTCAATTTTCCATGGTGCATCCTGAGTTGACCGCGATTAACCCAAACACCGCTGCACCTTTGCTGGAATCCTTAACGCCGATTTATCCAACTACCGAAGGTCTGCATCAGGCCAGCTTTCGCCACATGATGCGCCAGGCGGTTACCCTTCTTAAAAAGCACCCGATTGAAAACCTGTTGCCTGCATCAATCATGCAGTCGCTCAAATTACCCGATATCAATGCCTCATTGGCCTGGATTCATTCACCACCCAAAGATGCCGATTTAGCGCAACTTGAATCCAACCAGACTCCTGCGGTGCGCCGCCTGATCAGTGAAGAATTATTGGCACAGCAACTGAGCCTGTTATTACAACGAAATCAGCAAAAAGATTACACAGCCCCGGTTCTGAAACATTCAGGCAAGTTGCAGGGGCAACTATTACAACAGCTTCCCTTTACACCAACGGGCGCGCAACAGAGAGTCGTACAGGAAATCATTGCTGATCTGGAACAACCGCACCCCATGCTCCGCTTATTGCAGGGCGATGTAGGGGCTGGTAAAACCCTGGTCGCGGCACAAGCCGCTCTGCAAGCGATTGAAGCGGGCTATCAGGTGGCAGTCATGGCGCCAACCGAACTACTGGCCGATCAGCATTATCAATCCTTTAGTCAGTGGTTTGAGGCCATGAATATTCCCTGCGTGTTTCTAGCCAGTAAGCTCACCGCCAGCCAACGTAAAGCTGCACTTGAAGCAATCGCCAGCGGAGAATCCAAACTGATTGTCGGCACCCATGCACTGTTCCAGAAAGGTGTTGAGTATCACAAGCTCGGCCTGGCGATTATTGATGAACAACATCGTTTCGGTGTTAATCAACGCCTGATGCTCAAACAGAAAGCCCCGGAAGGCATGCAGCTACATCAGCTGATGATGACGGCGACACCGATTCCGCGCACCTTGGCCATGACCGTCTATGCCGATATGGATGTGTCGATTATTGATGAACTGCCACCAGGCCGAACACCCGTGCAGACTGTTGCGCTTGCCGATCAAAAGCGCGATCAGGTCATCAAGCGTATCGAAACGGCCTGTCGCGAAGAAAATCGGCAGGTTTACTGGGTCTGTACCCTGATCGATGAATCAGAAGAGATTCAATGCCAGGCAGCCGAATCTGCCGCCAACCTGCTGACCCAGCAGCTGCCCAATTGCCGTGTCGGTTTATTGCATGGCCGCTTAAAGCCTGAGCAAAAACAGATGGTCATGGATAAGTTCAAGCAAGGTGAGCTGGATATTCTGGTCGCCACCACCGTTATCGAAGTCGGCGTGGATGTGCCTAATGCCAGTCTGATGGTCATCGAAAACCCTGAACGGCTTGGTTTGTCACAACTGCATCAGCTACGTGGCCGAGTTGGCCGTGGCTCGGTTGAAAGCCACTGCGTACTGCTCTATCAGCACCCGCTATCCGATAACGCCAAGGCACGTATTCAGGTCATGCGCGAAACCAATGACGGCTTTGTCATCGCCGAAGAAGACCTGCGCTTGCGCGGTCCAGGCGAAATGCTGGGTACTCGCCAGACCGGTGAAGTCAGCCTGCGCTTTGCCAACCTGGTACGCGATGCCGAGCTGATTCCAGCCATTCAGCAACAAGCACATGATTTAATTGCCGAAAATAATGAGTTATCTCATAAAATCTGTCAGCGCTGGCTCGGCTCCCGTCAGGAATTTGCTGACGTTTAAAGCATAGAGTAAGTTCGCTGGGTGGATAAATAGCTAACAATCCTGTCATCCTGAACTGGATTCAGGATCTGCTCTTATCAGATGTAAAATCCAGCCAGATTTTCCCTTAAAACCCCGCTTTATAGCCCGTCGATCATAGGATTTAGCCTTTGTTTATGGTAAAGTTGCGCCCTTAATTTCATCATCTCAATCAACTGAGGATTCAGGAATGAAACAGCCTGTTCGCGTTACAGTTACCGGTGCAGCCGGCCAAATTTGTTACTCTCTATTGTTCCGTATCGCCAGCGGTGAAATGCTAGGCAAAGATCAACCAGTAATTCTTAACCTTCTAGAAATCACTCCTGCGCTTAAAGTGTGTGAAGCGGTTGCTATGGAATTGAATGACTGCGCTTTCCCATTAGTGAAAGACATCGTTGTTACTGACGACCCTGCGGTTGCTTTTAAAGACGCTAACATCGGCCTGATGGTTGGTGCTAAGCCGCGTGGCCCAGGCATGGAGCGTAAGGACCTGTTGACTGATAACGGAAAAATCTTCAGCGCCTTAGGTAAAGTAATCGATCAAGTTGCTGACAAGAACATCAAAATTTTAGTGGTAGGTAACCCTGCTAACACCAATGCTTACATCCTTGCCAAAAATGCACCAAGCATTAACCAGCGCAACATCACTGCATTGACTCGTCTTGACCATAACCGCGCAATTTATCAGCTTGCTGAAAAAGCAGACGCAGAAATTGCTGCCATCAAGAAAATGATCATCTGGGGTAACCACTCAGTCACTCAGGTTCCAGACATTTCTTTTGCGACTGTTAATGGCGACAAAGCAGCGGATAAAGTTGATGCAACCTGGGCTAAAGAAGAGTTCATGCCAATCGTTGCTAAGCGTGGCGCAGCCGTAATCGCAGCACGTGGTGCTTCATCAGCAGCTTCAGCTGCTAACGCAATCCTTGACCACATGCATGATTGGGTACTAGGTTCAGCAGAGGGCGACTGGGTTAGCATGGCCGTTCCTTCAGATGGCAGCTACGGCATCGAAGAAGGCTTAATCTACTCTTACCCGGTAGTTTGCAAAAACGGTGACTACGAAATTGTTCAAGGTCTAGAAGTATCAGACTTCATCAAAGACAAGATGATCGAGTCACAAAAAGAATTGCAAGAAGAAGCAGAAACGTGCAAAGACTTGTTCTAATCAGTCTTTAAGCAGTTCAAAAAACCGGCTCAAGTAGCCGGTTTTTTTATGCCTGATACTTTCCTTTAACCAGGCTCTCTTGTACGGACAAGTCATGACTTGTCCCTACCCCTCCGTTTCTGAGTAGGGGCGGAGCCGGTGTGCCCGCCCATTGATGCATACACTATTCGACCAACACTGTCATACCGCGGTAAGCGACAGGATGGAGTGCCATTGGTACCGCGGTATGACGTATTATTTAGATTTATAGTATTTCTTTTATCCTTGGCTTTGTGGCAAAGTTACTAGATACCAATTAATAACTAATCACCATGCTCATCGCCGAAACCGAACGCCTACGTATTCGTCACCTACAAAAATCCGATGCTAACTTTATTTATCAACTCTACAACCAGCCCAGCTTTATAAAATATATCGGCGATCGCGGTGTCCACTCACCGCAGGACGCTGAAGTGTTTATTCAAAAAGTACAGGACAACTACCAACAATATGGCTTCTGGCTTTATCTGGTTGAGCGAAAAGATAATGGTCAGGCAGTTGGTGTCAATGGTCTGATTCAGCGTGACTATCTTGAAGCGCCGGATATCGGTTTTGCTTTTATGACACAATCATGCGGTCAGGGCTTTGCTAAAGAATCTTCACAGGCCATTCTGCAACACAGTAAACAGCTCGGGCTTGCTCACCTTTACGCCATCACCTCGCCTGATAATCACGTTTCTGAACACCTTCTTAAAAAGCTTGGCTTCGAATTCCAGCGTCAGGATTATTTCGACAACAGCACTTCGCCAATTAATCTATTTCGATTACTCCTTAAGTAGCGTCTGTTGCAAATGCAACAACTGTTAACATTTCAGGCAACTTTGTTGCGTTTAATCACTTTTAACAAAGGACAGCTTAAGATTAAATAAGGCTATAGACATCGCGAGGAGCAACACTATGTCCCTACTATTTAACATCTTATGGCTATTGTTTGGCGGTATTTTCGTCTTTCTTGGCTATATCGCAGGCGGTATTGCGCTCTGCTTAACCTTGATTGGAATTCCATGGGGCGTGCAGCTGTTTAAGCTGGCCATCTTCTCGCTATTTCCATTCGGGCAAGACACCCGTATGCGAAATGACCAGCCTTTTGCCGGAGTACCCAATGTTCTCCTTAACATTATCTGGCTAATTTTTGGTGGCGTCTGGGTAGTACTTAATCACCTGTTCTGGGGCTTATTCCTGTGCCTGACCATTATCGGCATCCCATTTGGTATCCAGCACTTCAAGATGGTTAAACTGGCGGTATGGCCCTTCGGGCGCGTCATAGTTGATTTAAAATCATTACAGCCAGCCTAAAGAAGGTTTCATAACCTCTCTACCCAAAGAGACTGTTCGGCCTGCTTCGGCAGGCCTTTTTTATTACAAATCCCAAAGTCATGTCATTCTGACGAAAGTCAGAATCTGCTCTTACCTATTTAAATGTCTACTTGGTGTAGAAGATTGAAAGCCACCCTCCAGGCTTCTAAATTGATCTTAACTGCAGCAACCGTAGGTTGGGATGAGCCTGCGAATCCCAACATTTGTCATCGTTGAGCATTCGACCAACCACAATAAATAATGGAATAAATCCCTCCGCTCACCGTTAAGTGATTATATTCAAAGACGGGAGTTATGAATGAAACGTTTAATTCAAGGGATTTTATTGGTGTTGATGTTGGTGGGAATTGTGATTTTGTTGTTGCGGTAATTAGATGCAATTACGAAAAAGGGCAGGCACACTGGCCTGCCCCTACCTAATTTGAAACTTATGCTCTAACTCTTTGCAACTCCACAAACTGATAATAATAAGGATTTTTGTCATCCGGCTGATGCTCCTCGCGAGAAACTTCTTGCCATTCTAAATGGGCCCAGTCGGGGAAGTGGGCATCGCCATCTGCATCCAGGTCGATGAAGGTGAGATACAGTTTGTCGGCATCATTGATCATCTGGTGATAGATGTTTGAGCCACCGATGATCATGACTTCTTTCGCATCGCCTGCTGCTTCGAACGCGGCTTCTAAACTGGTGACGACCTGGCAGCGCTCGTTATGGAATGCTGATCGATAGTCAGGATTACGACTGATAATAATATTGTCGCGGCCCGGCAAGACCATACCAATCGATTCATGGGTTTTGCGGCCCATAATGACCGGCTTGCCAAGTGTTACTGCTTTAAAGTGCTTCAAGTCAGCAGGAAGGTGCCACGGCATTTCATTATCTTTGCCAATAACACGACCTTTGGCCATGGCAACAATAAGACTAATGATCGGCTTGCTCATATCACAATCCTAAACGGCTACTGGCGCTTTAATGTGCGGATGGCTTTCATAACCGACGATTTCAAAGTCTTCAAACTGATAATCAAACAATGAATCTGGCTTACGTTTGATATTCAATTTCGGCAACGGTAATGTTTCGCGTGACAGTTGTTCTTTGGCCTGCTCAAAGTGGTTGCTATACAAGTGAGTATCGCCGCCGGTCCAGATAAATTCGCCAACATCAAGACCCGTCTGTTGAGCCATCATGTGTGTCAGCAAGGCATAGGACGCAACATTGAATGGCACGCCCAAAAAAATATCTGCGCTACGTTGGTACAGCTGGCAGGATAACCTACCGTTGGCCACATAGAACTGGAACAAAGAGTGGCATGGCGGTAAAGCCATTTGATCGGCAACGCCTGGGTTGTAGGCCACCACCATCAGGCGGCGACTGTCAGGATTGGCTTTGATTTGCTGCAAGACGTTAGAAATTTGATCGATGGTGGTGCCGTCTGGCTTTTTCCAGGAACGCCACTGCTCACCATACACAGGACCAAGATCGCCATTTTCATCGGCCCACTCGTCCCAGATAGAAACGCCATTGTCTTTCAGGTACTTGATGTTGGTGTCGCCATTTAGGAACCACAATAATTCATAAATGATCGAGCGAAGGTGTAATTTTTTCGTGGTAACTAGTGGGAAACCATCCTGCAGATTGAAGCGCATCTGATAGCCAAATACGCTGCGCGTTCCGGTTCCGGTTCTATCGCCTTTATCTTCGCCATTTTCCAGTACATGGCGCATCATATCGAGATACTGTTTCATAGTGACTACCGTTCTACCCTGTCAATTACACTCAAATTAAAACTATTTTGTCTTTTTGCTGTAGGCCATGATCATCAAGCCTAAACCTATAATTATCATCGGTGCGCTCAGCACCTGCCCCATGGTCAGCCAGGAAATGATTTCACCCAGATGCGCATCCGGCTCGCGGAAAAACTCTACACCAAAACGTGCCGAGCCGTAACCCAGCAGGAATAAACCTGAAACCGCCATGCGTGGACGTGGTTTGGCTGAATAGAACCAGAGTACGATAAATAATACCAAGCCCTCAAACACCGCTTCATACAGTTGCGATGGGTGACGCAATAAACCCAGCTGGTCGCCCGGGAAGCGCATGGCCAGGAAGAAGTCAGCGCTTGCTTCGCGTCCCCATAATTCGCCATTGATAAAGTTACCAATACGGCCAAACATTAAGCCCAGCGGTACCAGAGGAATAATAAAATCGGTTACTTCAAAGAAGGACTTTTTGCTTTTTCGAGCAAAATACCAGGCACCGCCCGCAACCCCGAGCATACCGCCATGAAAAGACATACCACCTTCCCAGATCTTAAATAGATACCAAAAGTCCTGCTTCCACCATTCGAAGCCATAAAACAACACATAGCCGACACGGCCACCGATGATGACACCGATAAAGGCATAAAACAGAAAGTCCGCTACCTGATCTTTAGTCCAGCCGGAGTTCGGCTGTTTGGCTCGATAGTTACCCAGCATCCAGGCTGCAATAAAGCCCAGCAAGTACATCAGACCATACCAGCGCAGAGCAATCGGGCCCACCTCAAAGATAATCGGATCAATTTTCGGGAAGTTCATCTATCTCTCTAATGTCTTATAAGTATTCTGTGATAATTTTTATGCCGACTACCATAAGCAAAACTGCAAAGAATCGCTTTATGACCTTGGTTGGTAAGCGGTGCGCCAGATAGGCACCAAAAGGCGCGGTGACGATTGAGCCGACAGCAATCGCAATCATAGCAGGCAGATAGACATATCCCAAATGATAATCAGGCAACTCTGCCACATTCCAGCCCAATACCATATAGCCAACCGCTGCCATGACCGCCAGAGGCAGGCCACAGGCCGCTGCCGTGCCAATGGACAGCACCAATTTTTCCTTATGGAACAATAAATAAGGCACCACCAGACTGCCGCCACCGATTCCAACCAGCGATGATAATGCCCCCATGACTACCGCACTCGGAGCTGCCTGCTGCCAGTGCAATCTTTCGCCTTTGGCAACTGGCAACTTATCGGTCATCATGCGTAAGCCCATCAATATCGAGAAGAAGCCAAAAATCCAGGCCAGCCACTCGGTATTCATCAGTTTTGCCAGATAAGAACCCAGTAGTGCGCCGATCATAATGCCCGGTACCAATAATTTGAATAAGCGCACTGAGACCGAGCCGCGACGGTAATGTGATAGCGCTGAAGATACCGCGATAAAACAGATAGTCGCCATCGAGGTGGCGAGCGCCATATGCATGATATGCTCTTCTGGCACGCCGATTTGTGGTAACAGCCAGACCATGGCCGGAACAATTACCAGACCGCCACCAATACCAAACAAACCGGCCAGAATACCGTTCAACAGACCAAGCGCTACTAATGAAAGTAAAATATAGGGTTCAATCGCCATGCAAGCCAGTTTATAAAGTCATATCGTTGCATGGCATTATGACCAATGATGCCTGGATAGGCAAAAGCCAGTTTTTTAGAATGGTCGCGCTCATCTCCAACCTACATACTGCTAACCGTTGGCTTGTTCTGTTTCATTATGATCAGTTAATATGAAGCGATATCAGTTTTATTAAAAGGATTACTATGCGCCAATTCAGCGAAGCCTGCGAACGCAATAAAGGGCCTATTCTGGATGTCATCAAACCTTATCTGCAACACAGCAAAGAAGTTCTGGAAATCGGCTCAGGCACCGGTCAGCATGCGGTCTGGTTTGCTGGCGCCATGCCACATCTTACCTGGCACACCAGCGATCTGCGTGAAAATCATCCTTCAATCATCGCCTGGATTGAGTCCAGTGAACTCCCAAACCTGAGAAAGCCGCGCACCCTCAATGTTGGACAAGGCGTCTGGCCGGTGAATCAGGTCGATGCCATTTACACCGCCAATACCTGTCATATCATGTCCTGGGAGCGCGTGCGCGATATGTTTCAAGGTGCCAATCGTGTGCTCAAGCCTGGCGGGCACTTGCTGATCTATGGCCCCTTCAACGTCAATGGAGACTATACTTCAGAGTCTAATAAAGAGTTTGACGCTTCTTTAAAGCAACGCGATCCCGAAAGTGGCATACGTGATTATGATGATATGAACCGAGTGGCACGCCATAATGGCTTCTCGCTGATTCAGCGCCACGAAATGCCCGCCAATAATATGCTATTGGCTTATCAGAAAGATTCGGCTTTTTAACTTCCCATAAAAAAGAGCAGCTGATTAGCTGCTCTGTTGGTCTTTGTTACCCCGGTAAGGATGGCGAGGACGCCGCTTGCGCTTACCTTGTTTGTTGCCACCATCATTACGATGCTGATGGTTAGAACGAGGTCTTGATTCCTCGCTGGGTGGAGTTACTCCGCGCTGATTGGCATCATTTTTTTCCGAGCGATAATGCTTAGAAGGTTTGCCTTTAAACTGAAAGCGAAACATACTTGCCATCAACTCAGACAAGGCTGCACGATAAACATCACGCTTGAAATTCACCACATTACGCACTGGATACCAGTAATTAACCCAGATAAAGCCATCAAACTCCGGATGGTCGGTAGCCGCAAAATCGATTTTACTTTCATCAGCTAATAGCTGAAGCAGGAACCATTTTTGCTTCTGTCCAATGCACAACGGCTGCGAATTTTGTCTAACTAAACGCTGGGGCAATCGGTATTTATACCAATGCTGCGTACTCCCTAGAATACGGACATCATCTTTTTCAAGGCCGACTTCTTCATATAATTCTCGGTACATGGTCTGTTCCGCGCTTTCGCCGGGATGTACTCCTCCTTGAGGGAACTGCCATGATGTTTGTCCGAAGCGGCGTGTCCAGAGCAACTGGCCCTGGTCGTTACAAATGATGATGCCGACGTTGGCTCTAAAGCCTTCTGCGTCGATCATCGATCTATCCAAATCATAAAACTTTGTTATCATTGTTCCACAGACTTCGATTTTCGACAATAAAAAAATCTACGCCCTATGACGCATCCGACCTATAGCACTAAACAGGAACTGCTCGCCAAAGCCCAATCGCTGGCAGGTTTTACTCTCGGCGAACTGGCAGAGCGATACCACTCAGAGCTACCGCAACACCTGTTGCGCGAGAAAGGTCGCATTGGTCAATTCTTCGAATACCTGCTCGGCGCTACTTCTGGTTCACTCGCTCAACCTGACTTTGTAGAGCTTGGTGTTGAACTCAAAACATTGCCAATTGATAGCGCTGGCCGCCCGCTTGAATCGACCTATGTCAGCGTGGTTCCGCTCAAGGATCTGCATGGCCTCAACTGGCACAATTCCGTAGTGCGTCATAAGCTCATGCAAGTTTTGTGGATTCCAATCCTCGCCGAACGAACCATTCCCGTTGAACAACGCCAGGTTGCCATGCCCTTTATCTGGCAGCCAAATGCACAGCAGGAAAGCCTATTACGAAAGGATTTTGAGGATACGATAGATACGGTTGCAATGGGCCAGATAGAACAAATTGATGCCCGCTTTGGAGAAGTGATGCAGGTCAGGCCCAAAGCGGCAAACGCCAAAGCTTTAACCGAAGCGATAGGCCCAGAAGGAGAAATGATTAAAACATTACCAAGAGGGTTTTATTTAAGACCGTCATTTACGCGTCAAATACTGGAAGATACTTTCGCTCAACAATAACGTATTACTTCCTACGACTGACCATATAGTACGCCATTTTGCGTTTGTTGGTCATAATATCAATTTCTTTTTCGAGGTCGATGTATTGACGATAATATTCTACGGCTTTCTTCAACTCACCCGTTTCGGAGTAAACACTGGCCAGAATCTTCGAGAGCTCCATTAGACGAACTTTATCGTTTAACTCTTCTGCTCTTTGATAAGCCAATTCAGCAATTGTCTGAGCATTAGTAAAATCTTTTAATTCAAGATATGTTGAAGCAAGTCTAATCTCAAACACATTGGTCATTGTTTTATAGTCCACTGACTTCACTACAGGGTAATGCTCTTTGAGTAGTTCAAGTGCTTTATCACTTTTATTAGCCTGAGCCATTAACTTTGTTTGTAAATCTAAAGCCAAAGTGTAATAAATAGGATCATTGGCTTCGTTGCAATGCAGCATAGCTTCTTCACTATGAATACGTGCCATATCTACACTTTTTATGCTCAACTCCAAATCTGCCAACTCAAAATAACTACCACACAGTTGTAACGGATGTTTGTTCTGGCTGACAACCTTTAGCATTTGTCTTGCATAGCCAATAGCCGTGTTTGTCATTCCTGACTGTCTAAATAAACTTGTTAAATTCTGTAGTGCGGCATACTTATGCCAAGGGTGAGAATCCATAGAATCCAGCCCCTCAATTGCATCAGAAGCATGCTGGTATGCCTGTTCATAGTTTCCAGCAAATAAATAGATATTTGAAATTAATGCGTGAGCTCTAGTGACAAGCGTTTCATTTTTTGAATTCCGGATCAGTTCTTCAAGTTTCTTTGTTGAGTCATCAAATTTACCTTCAAGTGCTAATGCATGTCCTTTGAAGAGTGTGAACAACTCTTTTTCATCTGGATTTAATTTTTCGTAGTCTTTCTCAAGCAGCTCTATATATTTCTTTGCCGACTCAATATTTGATGTCTTATCAATTTCAATTGCTTCTAGAATATTGGAATAACCATGAGGCTCTAGATTTTCTTCAGACTGCGCAACATTGTTAAACCCTATCAGCATTAACATGCCATAGATTATAGTGACGGTAGTTTTCATTGCTTTTTCAAAATAAGATTTACTCATGTTCCAGCCTTATTCCATACTCTGCATTGCAATAAAATAAGCCATTTTACGCTGTTTTAATTGCAACTGAATTTGTCTTTCCGTGTCGATATACAATTGATAATACTCAATTGCTTTATCGTTATCCCCCAGATTAGAATATCCGGTTGCTAATATTCTAGTGGCTTCTTTTTTATGGGGCAGGTAGTTGTCAGTCGTTTCAGCACTGAATGCCTTTTCCGCATATTTTATCGCTTCTTTATTTTTCTTTAACCTTAAATTTGCCTCTGCAATTTTAATTAAACCACCCACCTCGGCAATATCCCAATTTATATCTTTGATTTTGTCCTGTAATTCTTTGAGTTTATTTAAATGATTAATATCATTTTCCTTCATTAATAATATAGAAGCGATTTCCTGTGACGCCACTGTAAAAAAAAGTTCTTGCTTTGATTTTTCACAATTATTTAGAGCTATTGAAAAATATTCCTGAGCCTTTTCATAATTTTGAAGCTGTATTTCTATATATGCCGAATTAAAATATGCGTAACATAGCTCCTTTGCTATTCCAGCTTTGCTTACTTCTTTGAGATAGCTATTTGAGAACTCGTAAGCCTTATCCACGAACCCTACTTCTGTATAGATTGTGGCGGCATTTGCTAATACAGTTTTAATTGCTTTTTCATCTGTTAAACCATCTAACATCAACCTTGCCTTTTCTATACTTACAAAAGCATTCATAAACTCAGAGGTGTTGGTGTACACCACCGCCAACATAGAATAGGCTTGTGCTTTTGTAGCTTTGTTATTACTTCCTTCTAATAATCTATTTAAATATAGAATTGATTCGCTGTGCTTACCTTCTAGGAGTAAGTTATGACTTTTATATAATAAGAACCTTTCTTTTTGTACCTCATTAAAATTTGATTGCTCAGACTCTAGTTCCTTAAGGTGTTTTCCGCTCACTTCCGGGTTTGAGGTTAATAGTCGATGTGCTTCATTAAGTTTATCTTCTAAACTTTGAACAGAAATAGCCAATGACGCAAACAATAGTAGCGCCAATGTAATGCAAAGTTTTATTATGAATGGTTTCATACAGTGAGAGTCCAAACATCCTTATCTATTATTTCCTGAATAACAAGCTGCATGACGAGCTTACCACACAGCCTGCCCGGCTGTACGTTATTTAGTCTATCAAGTAAAAGATTTTACTTTTTAACCAAGTGTATTATTCCTGTAACGATCAGCTCAGCATCCTGTCCAAGCATTGCTGATATTTGCCTCTTATCCCCGGACATAATCGCCTTGATTTCTTGCTCTTCCAAGCCAATCTTTTGCATAACCGCCATCGGATTTTCGATATACGACTGCTTTAGGTCCGAGTCTTCACTCAACTGAATAATGAACTCTTCTAATTTTTGCTTTGACATAGCGCACTCCCTCTTTTATTAAAATAATAAGCTACTGTTTATACAGTATTTTTTACTAACTTCCAACTCGCTACCCGTGGGTTATATCTTCTGGCTTCAAACCCATTCTTTCCAGAACATCAATATTAAGCTCAAGATTTCTTACTGGCGGTATTACTAGCGTGGTTTTTGTAGACATTTCCGCTAGGGTTAAATCTTTTAGTTGGAGGCGTTCGGTCCTCGGTACTTCAATCGGCAAAACAGCTGCTTCATATAAAATCACTTCGTGAGTAACTGGATACCATTCCGCTAATCTTTCAACAAACACTTCAACCCATTCTGGCTTGGTTTCAAACTGAGTTGCAGTATGTTCACCAACTATCCCAATCTGCCACATAATGGCGTAAGCAGCGTTGTTAAGCGATTGATTATAAAATAAAAATTGTGAAGCCTCGTATCCCTGAATACCGTGTACACCGGGGTCGATACCAAGATCTGCATAAAGACACGCCTCAGCTGAAATACCCGGCTCCATTAGCGCTCGGAAACCTTCTTCTCTGGCTTTATCAATGGTTAAACGAGGTACACAGGCAAACACACCAGCATGGCCGTAAAAAGCACCACACACCTTTTTACCTCTCCTGACCTCTACCATCATCGCTTCAATCATCTCTTCATATGACTGCATGCGATATTTTCCTATACCGTAAAATGGCTGCAAACTTTTTACATTTGGGTTGAGTCTTTCTAGCCAGCGTTCAGCCAACGTATGAGGCATCAGTGCGAAAACAACATCCGCTTTCTGAATGTAGTCTTTTGCAATTACCGAAATCTGCCCCCCTAAATTCATCCCGGTACTGACTGCAATAAATTCGCCTTTTGATTCTGCCATTTATTTAACTTCCTTCTTTTTCTTTTTAATAGCAAAAAGCCAGCAAACGCTGGCTTTTTATACTTCTAGTTAATCCTGATCCTGATAGCTTTCGATACTTGGGCAGCTGCAGATCAGGTTTCTGTCGCCATAGACATCATCGATTCGATTGACGGTTGGCCAGAATTTAGCGTCGATGGTCGACTCTGATGGATATACCGCTTCAGCAATTGAATAAGGCTTATCCCAGTGACGCACATCTGCTTGTGTATGAGGTGCATTTTTCAACGGGTTGTTTTCCGCATCCCACTCGCCTGAGCGTACTTTCTCAACTTCCTGACGAATACTGATCATGGCGTCAATGAAGCGATCCAGTTCGTATTTCGATTCACTTTCAGTTGGCTCAATCATGAAGGTACCGGCTACCGGGAAGCTCATGGTTGGCGCGTGGAATCCATAATCCATCAAACGTTTTGCAAAGTCTACTTCGCTGATACCTGTCTCAGCTTTAATCTGACGCAGGTCGATGATGCACTCGTGGGCAACCTTGTCGTTACGACCCATGTATAACACTGGGTAATGAGGTGCCAACTTATTTTTCAGGTAGTTAGCGTTCAACAAGGCCACTTCAGTAGATTTACGCAAACCTTCACGACCTAGCATTTTAATGTAAGCCCATGAAATTGGTAGGATCATACCGCTACCATAAGGAGCAGCTGAAACGGCACCATCGCGCGCTTCGACGCTATGAACTTTACGTACTGCATGACCAGACACAAAGGGTGCCAAATGCTTTTTAACACCAATCGGTCCCATACCTGGGCCACCACCACCATGTGGGATGGCGAAGGTTTTATGCAGATTCAAGTGCGATACGTCAGAGCCAATTTCGCCTGGCTTAGAAATACCAACCTGCGCATTCATGTTGGCACCGTCCATATACACCTGACCGCCATTGTCATGAATGATCTGACAGATGTGCTTAATTTCTTCCTCAAATACACCATGTGTTGATGGGTAAGTCACCATCAAGGCTGCCAGATTATCTTTCAGCTCAACCGCTTTGGCTTCCAGATCTTCTACATCTACGTTGCCTTTATCGTCACACTTAACGATAACAACTTTCATGCCAGCCATCTGCGCAGAAGCAGGGTTGGTGCCGTGTGCAGAACTTGGGATCAAGCAGATATTGCGGTGATCTTCGCCAATACTTTCAAAGTATTTTTTGATCGCCAATAAACCAGCATATTCACCCTGCGCACCTGAGTTAGGCTGCATGGAAACAAAATCATAACCGGTAATTTCAACCAGGTCAGCTTCCAGCTCTTTAATCATGTCGATGTAGCCAACGGTCTGCTCTTCTGGGGCAAACGGATGGATATTGGCGAACTGAGGCCAGGTAATCGGAATCATTTCACTGGTCGCGTTCAACTTCATGGTGCAGGAACCCAATGGGATCATGCCGTGCGCCAATGAAAAATCTTTATTTTCCAGACGCTTTAAATAACGCAGCATGTCGGTTTCAGAGTAATACTTCTTGAAAGTCGGGTGCGTCAAGAAATCTGAAGTGCGCTCAAGACTGGCAGGAATACTGCTCTTTGCTTCAGAATCCAAAGCAAATACATCCGCTTTATTGCCAGTTAATACTTCAATCAGCTCTTCAATGTCGGTCTGGTTTTTCGCTTCGTCAATTGAGAAACTGACCTGATCACCGTTATAGCGCAAGTTAATCAAAGCAGCTTTAGCGCGTGCCTGCACCGCATCCACATTTTTGGCTTTAAAAGTTACCGTATCGAACCAGCTATCGTTAACCAGTTCTAAGCCAGCATTTTGCAGTGCTTTGGCCACGATTGTGGCATAACGGTGAATGCGGTTAGCAATGGTGGTTAAGCCTTTCTTGCCGTGGTAAACCGCGTAGAAACCAGCAATGTTTGCTAGCAGTACCTGCGCAGTACAGATGTTTGAAGTCGCTTTTTCGCGGCGAATATGCTGTTCACGGGTCTGCATCGCCATACGCATGGCCTGATTGCCGCGAGTATCCACTGATACGCCGATAATACGGCCAGGCAGTGAACGCTTGAACGCATCGCGCGTTGCAAAGAATGCAGCGTGTGGACCACCAAAGCCCATTGGCACACCAAAACGTTGCGCAGAACCGAAGACCACGTCTGCGCCCATTTCACCCGGCGCTTTCAACAATACAAGACTCATGATGTCCGCGCCAACACAGGCAATCGCCTTGTTATCGTGCAATTTGCTGATGATAGGCTCTAAGTCGGTTACCTGTCCGTTGGCGTCGGTGTATTGCAACAAGGCACCAAACACATCGTGGTTAGTTGCTTCGGTCACAGGGCCAACAATCACATCCCAACCATAATGCTCGGCGCGGGTTTGGACTACGTCCAGCGTTTGTGGGAATACTTTTTCATCCACAAAGAAGCTGTTAGATTTTTTGTTCTTTGACGAACGCTTGGCCAAAGCCATCGCTTCCGCAGCCGCAGTAGCTTCGTCCAGCAATGAAGCACTGGCCAATTCCATACCGGTTAAATCCATGGTCATTTGCTGGAAGTTCAATATCGCTTCCAGACGGCCTTGTGCGATCTCAGGCTGGTACGGCGTATAGGCGGTATACCAACCTGGATTTTCCAATACGTTACGCAAAATCACGGTTGGCGTAATGGTGTCGTAATAGCCCATACCAATGTAGGATTTGGCAATAACGTTTTTATCGGCTAACGACTTAAGGTATTTCAAAGTCTCCGCTTCTGAGCGCGACTCTTCAACCGCCAAAGGCGAATCAATTTGAATTTTGTGCGGGACAGCCTTATCCACCAAATCATCCAGCGAGCTTAAGTTCAGCTCTTGTAACATCTCCTGGATTTCGTCCTCACGAGGGCCTAAGTGACGACGAATAAAGTCATCAGACTGTTGCAACTGCTGCAAAGGTGCCCCTTTCAAACTCAATGTGTCAGCCATAGCTTTCAAATACCTACTTTGGTTAAACGGCCAAAATCAGCCACTAATTAAAACAGAAAAAGCCCCGATAATAATTCGAGGCCTTAAATCTTGCTAATACTTTATTCAGTGATAAACCTAAAGTTTGCTCTCTGAATTTACCAGATTGCCGCGGGCTAAAGCCCTCGCAATGACATTCGCTTTCAAGTTTCTAACTTTCGATGCTGCGCAAAAAACTTTAGAAAAATTCTCTTAGGCTAGACTAAGAACTAACCCAAAAATTATTTAAGTTTCTGATGCTAGGCAAATGTATTAATTACGAGGCGTTGTTTACTTAGGTAAACGAGCTTCTAACCCAAACTGCCTAACAACTCATCACGAAAAAACTTTAGAAAAATTTTCTTAGGCTAGGCAAAGGCTTGATGAAGAGAAGGAGCTTACTTAAGTTAAGTGACTTCTCTGAAGAAAGCCTTTAACACCGCCTAAGGAAATTTTAATACGTTTTTTAGTCTTCAGCGATCTCGTCAGCGTATTCTTCGGCTGATAATAGACTGTCCATATCACCCGCATCAGCCAACTTCATCTTGAACATCCAGCCATCGCCATAAGGATCGCTGTTAATCAATTCTGGTGAATCTTCCAACTCTTCATTGATTTCAAGAATAGTGCCGGCTAGTGGCGCATAGATGTCTGAAGCAGCTTTAACCGACTCAACCACTGCGATTTCGTCTTCGGCTTCAACTTCGCTGTCGACTTCTGGTGCGTCAACAAAGACAACGTCACCCAATAATTCTTGTGCGTGATCTGTGATACCTACTGTAACAACCCCATCACCTTCGTCACGAATCCACTCATGGCTAGATACATATTTTAATTCTGCTGGAATCTGGCTCATTTAAACATTCCTCAATGATTAGCCGACTGTCGGCTGATGTTAATTGACTGTCAATTGTCGCTCAAAAAGTAAGCGTATTGTATATGAAACTTTTCGTCTGCCCAAGCAGAAACCACTGCTTAGGCTTGTTGAATAAACTATATGAGTGACTTGCCCTGGCGTACGAAACTGGGCTTAACCACTTTGGCTGATAATTGCTTTTTACGCACCTGCACCAAAACCTGTTCTTCGTTCAGCTCACGATTAACGCGCGCCATGGCAATACTCTTGCCGGTGGTTGGTGACATGGTGCCAGAGGTGACGACGCCAACTACTTCATCATTGACCACCACTTCCTGGCCTTCACGCATGATGCCTTTATCTTCCAGCACCAGACCAATCATTTTGCGTGGTGCGCCTTGTGCCTTCTGCTCAGCGAGTGCTTTACGGCCCACGAAATCGCGATCTTCTGGTTCCCAGGCGATGGTCCAGCCCATGTTGGCTTCCAGTGGCGATACCGTCTCGTCCATATCATGACCATAAAGATTCATACCGGCCTCTAAACGCAAGGTATCACGCGCTGCCAGACCACATGGCTTAACGCCTGCTGCTGCCAGCTGATTCCAGAATTCGATGCCTTTTGAGTCAGGAACCATGATTTCATAGCCGTCTTCACCGGTATAACCCGTACGGGCTACAAACAAATCACCTGCCTGGGCAGCGACAAATGGCTTAAGCCCTGCCACTGCATTTTTTTGCTCATCGCTCATGACGCTTTGCGCTTTTTCAATGGCGTTAGGACCCTGAACCGCAATCATGGCCACATCTACACGCTCTGCAATAGCAACATCGAATTGCTGGGCAACGTTTTCCATCCAGGCCAGATCTTTATCACGAGTAGAGGCGTTTACTACCACACGATAGTGAGTATCAGTCAGGTAATAAACGATAAGATCGTCGATAACACCGCCTTCTTCGTTCAACATGCCGCTATAGAGCGCTTTGCCCGACTCTTTCAGCTTGTCTACGTCATTGGCCAGCAAATAGCGCAAATAGGCTTTGGCTTCGCTTCCCGTAACTTCGACAACCGTCATGTGAGAAACGTCAAACATGCCGGCATCCTGACGCACCGCGTGGTGTTCATCAATCTGCGAGCCATAGTTAAGCGGCATATCCCAGCCACCGAAATCAACGATACGCGCATTGGCGTCGACATGAGCTTGGTAAAGAGGGGTTTTGTTGGCCATTAAGATGTGTCCAGTCGTTCATTTAATGGCCAGCGATTATACAGGGGAAAAGGGCTTAAAAGAACCCTGTGCCGCTAGAATTATAGGGCTAAATAACCTTTGATTATGCGTTGATAGAATCAGCTAATCGTTTAACCATAAAGGCCGCTGAAGCTGGACAAATACCGGTAAATTGCTTTGACTGTGCGATGGATGGTGGGGCGGCTGCTCTGTCTGCAACTTCGTAGCCCATTCTACGGAAAAAGTCAGATGCAGTAGTAGTTAGTAAATAAAGTTCCTTAACGCCCATTATCTGTGCTGCTTCTTCTGCATGTTTCAAAAGAAGAACACCCAGCCCCTGCCCACGCTCACTTTCGGCAACTGCTAAAGAGCGCACCAAAGCGCTATCACCATGCAGCTCCAAACCAACAACACCGACCGTCTGTTCGTCAAGCTCCAATGTAAATAACTTAATCCCATTAATATATTCATTATCCTGTAAATCATCGGTCGGTAATTGAGTTGCTTTAAGTAATGTTTCGACCGCAGAATTATAGGCCACAGGGCCAGAAGAGAGTTTATACATGGTGTGTGACTGCCGTGCAAAAAAGAAAGGACTTAGATAATTTTACGCCTGTCTTTTGTTTTTAGATACGGTTTTTACAGCTTGATACCATTAAGCTTCGCTTTTTCTGATCAGATATATCACTGGTAAAATTCCAACAGCAACCAGTAACACAGCCGGCAAGGCGGCAACTTCCCATTCACCTTCGGACGTTAATTCGTAAATTCTAACGGCAAGTGTATCCCAGCCAAAAGGACGCAACATCAGAGTCGCAGGCAGTTCCTTCATCACTTCCACAAACATTAGTAATAGTGCTGTAAAAACACCTGGGCGCAGCAGTGGGATATATACCCGCCACAGGCGCTCTTTCTGATCAGCACCGAGACTGGCCGCCGCCTCTACAACACTCGGCTTAATCTGCGACATGGAGCTGGCCACTGGGCCATAGCCGATACGCAAGAACCGTATGATATAGGCAAGAATCAAAGCAAACAGCCCGCTAGCCAGCCATTGCCCTTTAAGGCCAAATAAGCTGGCAATGCCGCCATCAATCCAGTTAAGCGCCATCATGATACCGACTGCCAAAACCGTACCTGGCAAGGCATAGCCCAACTGCGAAAATTCTATGGCTAAATTACGACTGGTTGATCCCTTGTTACGCTTTGCCCATACCATAATGCCCGCTACCACCAAGGTTATCAGTGCAGCAACCGTGGCCAGAATCATGGTGTGGCTCAATAATACCAATGTGCCGTCTGTGTGGCGCTCATAGGTTTTAATCGCCCACACCAATAATTGAATAACTGGCAACATAAAACCTAATGCAAAGACGCCCCAGGCAAAGATCTGCACCAGAGCACCCCACCAGCCAGTAAGCGGCTGACGGTATTCTTTCAGCGCAATACCGGTCTGTTCATAGCGACTCTGACCCCGCCCCCACTTTTCGACCAACACCGACAAAGCAACAAACAATAGCAAAATACAGGCCAGTTGCGCCGCTGTGCTGGCGCTGAAAAAACCATACCAGGACTTATAAATTGCCGTAGTGAAGGTATCAAAGTTAAAAATCGCAACCGCGCCAAAATCAGCCAGAGTTTCCATCAGTACCAGGCCCAAGCCTGCGATCCAGGCTGGACGAGTCAATGGTATGACTAGACGCCAGAAGGCTTTTGTACGGCTGTAGCCAAGAGTTCTGGCACTTTCATAACTGGTGCGGCCCTTACGTTGCAAGGCGCTGCGCATCAGCAGATAAACATAAGGATATAACGATAGAGTAAAGATTAGCGCCACGCCAAATACATTGCGTGTATCCGGCAACCAGGCAATGCCAAGACCGACCGATTCCAGCAAATACTGCAAAGGACCTTCGTAATCGGTAAAACCCAGTAAGGTAAAAGCAAGAATGTAAGGCGGAATGGCCAGTGGCAGCATCAGGCCCCATTGTAAAATCGAGCGTCCCGGAAAATCGTGCATCACAATCAGCCAGGCCAGTGATACTCCGATCAAAAAGCTACCAGTGCCCACTAGCAACACCAGCCAGAAGGTATTGCTCAGAAGTTGCGGGATTTGAGTATTCCACAGGTGTTGCCACAGTTCCGGCTCAAGATCGAACCAGGAAAACAGCAACGGTAACAGGGGTAAAAGACAGATCAACAGAATGGCCCATAGCAAGAAGCCATCCACTTTCTTTAAAACGCCAAAACGCCAGCTTTTCTTGCTGGCGTTCTGTGCTTGCTGTTGCTCAGTAGTATCAGTCAATATGATTTGCTTAAATTGTTTTATCGATAACCTGCGCGATCCATCAATTTCACCGCAGCAGGCTGCAATTCACCAGCTTTGGATAAGTTTGTGCTATCTGCTTTAAACTCACCCCAGGCTGCGACTTCTTCGGTTGGCTCAACATTTTTATTGGCCGGATATTCCATATTCAGACCGGCAAACATTTGCTGTGCTTCTTCGCTCGCCAACCACTCGATCAATTTTAACGCATTTTCCTTGTTATCAGAATGCTTGGTAATACCTGCACCAGAAACATTGACATGCACACCGTACCCTTCTTCCGATTGATCAGGCCAGAATAGTGCCAATGGGATATCCGGTGTTTCTTTCTGCAAGCGACCAAAGTAGTAAGTGTTTACTATACCCACATCACATTCACCTGCAGTTATGGCATTCATCACCTTGGTATCGTTCGAGAATGGGTCAGTAGCAAGATTACCCACCCAGCTTTCGACAATTTGCTGTGTCTTTTCTTCGCCATAACGGGCAATCATCATAGCGACCAATGACTGGTTATAGACTTTTTTCGAGGTACGCAGGCATAGACGACCATTCCACTGCTCTTCACCCAAGGCTTCATAAGTGCTCAACTCTTCAGGCTTAACACGCTCTGTACTATAGACGATGGTGCGTGCGCGAACAGTTAACCCAAACCAATGGTTTTCTGGATCCTGCAAGCTTTCAGGGATAGAGGCTTCCAGAGCATCCGATTCGATTGGTTGCAAAACACCTTCCTGAGTGGCTAACCATAGATTTCCGGCATCCACAGTGATAAACACATCGGCAGGGGTACGCTCACCTTCAGCTTTCAGGCGGCTGATCAAAGCAGCTTCGCTATCGGTGATGTAATTGATTTCAATACCAGTTTCCGCTGTGAATTGCTCAAAGAAAGGCTTTACCAGATGCTCTTTGCGCGAAGTATAGACCACAATCTCTTTGTTATTGTCCTGAGCTTGCGCTTTGACTTGAGCATCCTGAGATTGCGCTGTTAATTCATTCGATTGAGCTGACTCGTCAGAACAGGCGCTCAAAACTAAAAGAGCGGTTGCAGACAAGCCAGTAAGCCATGTTTTCATCATAGTCATAACACCAATTAGAAATTCGTGAGAAGTTCGCAAATGATAATTATTATCATTAAGTATTGCAATAGGGGAAGTGTATTATTTCAGATTTAGGGTGTGCGGGGGTGATGTGGATCAAGGATTTCACTTAGTATTATTCCATTCCTTCGCACATAAGGCTCTGGCTTATTTTTATTACCCTTTTCTTTGCTCGTCCAAAGAAAAGGGCGAAAAGAAAAGACGCCCCAATCGTTAGGTCCTTCGGACTACCCTCGCTCACAAAAGTTATAAACGTGCCGCCAATACGAAACGTCCTGTTTCGAAGTGGCTAAATTGGGCGTCCTGCCCAATTTGCCCTATAACTTTTCTTCACTCAGCTAACTCTAAGGGGACTTCTAGGTGCAAGACATCAAATTTTCTAAACCAATTTACGCCTAGAGGCAACTTTCACGCTGACTTATAAGACCTTTTTACTTCTACAATTTCCACTGAGTAAAACTCATACCAGCGTTGTTTGCCGAGTTGTTGCGCGGCTAAATGTTCGGGGTGTTGCTTCCAGGCTTTGATATGTTCTTCTGATGGCCAGTAGGAAAGTGCTATTTCCTGATCACCTTCGGTTACTGCATTAAATTCAAGACAGCCAAATTCTGTTAAAGCCAATTCACGCATCCGTTGGGCAGTTTGTGAGTACTGGTCATCAAATTGACGCACTTTTGCTTTAAAAATCACAACAAACATCTGAACACAGTCCTAGTTAATATCATCATCAAATCTGTTTAAACCTAAGGCTTCATCATTACAACTCAAGTTGGATCCTATTAAATATATCGTTACTTACAAGCTTGCACCAATCCCCCCTTAGATTGAGCTAAGTCGTAGCCAAGACATAGCAATTCAAAACAGGACGTTTTGAATAGTAAAATTCGGGCCAAGGATGGAACGTATTTTACGGTACCCAAGGGGGCAGACCCTGCGTTAAGTGACTTGGCGGAGACGAAGGTAGTTGAGCAAAGCGAAACCTCAATCTCGGGCGTCGGTATGAGTTATAAACATAGGTAACACTTTAGTCCACAAACATGGGTAACAGTTT
>NZ_JABURJ010000074.1 GCF_014762745.1 Kangiella sp. | reverse complement strand
TATGACCAGGCAGCGCGTATGGCTCTTGATGAAGATGATAAAGAGTCTACAGCGAATAACCGTAAAGAGGTGATGAGTCATGAGTAATGCATTAAGTTTTTATATTATTCTGATCGTTGCCATCAATATTCTGGGTTGTGTGGCGCTGCTCTATTTCACACGTAAGAAAAAGCAAAGTGGTGAGCAGGGGAAAACTACCGGTCATGTCTACGACGGTATTGAAGAATACGATAACCCAATGCCTC
Source organism: Kangiella sp. (assembly GCF_014762745.1). Lineage (GTDB taxonomy): Bacteria > Pseudomonadota > Gammaproteobacteria > Enterobacterales > Kangiellaceae > Kangiella. Next base: position 6,410 of record NZ_JABURJ010000074.1, on the reverse strand, counting down.
GCTGGTGGTTGTGGATGTTCTACATCACGATTGTGTTTGCGATTATCTACCTGATTTTGTATCCGGGCCTGGGTAAGTTCAAAGGCGTTCTGGGTTGGTCGCAGATTGGGCAGTACGAAGAAGAAGTCGCCGAAGCAGATGCGAAATATATGCCACTTTTTGAAAAGTACGCGGCTATGTCTGTAAAAGATTTGCAGAACGAACCAGAAGCACTCCAGATGGGGCAATCGATTTTTGCCAACACCTGTTTCGGTTGTCATGGTGCTGATGGACGTGGCGGTATTGGCTTTCCAAATCTAACTGACGATGACTGGTTATACGGTGGCACACCTGATGACATCATGTATTCAATTATGGAAGGTCGTAAAGGTGCGATGCCTGCCTGGGGCTCTGCTTTAGGTGAAGAAGGTGTTTCGCAAGTTGTGCACTATGTTTTGAGTCAAAATGAAGTGGAGCGCACCTTTAAGCCTAACCTGGTTGCTGAAGGCAAAGCCAAGTACGAAGCTATGTGTGCAGTGTGCCACGGCAAAGACTTGAGTGGTAATACGGCAATGGGTGCTCCGAATCTGAAAGATACAACCTGGTTGCATGGCGGTTCAATCAGCATGATCAAAGAAGTGATTGAAAATGGTGTTCAGGCAAACATGCCAGACCATAAAAATATTCTTGGTAAAGATAAGTCACACCTGGTAACAGCCTATGTTTATAGTCTGTCTCGTTCAGGTGATGAACAAAACCAAGAGTAATCACCGCTAAATTGGCCTAAACATTAATACAGGTTAGAGCAATGAGTGAACAACAAGATACTTACGTAGTTGGTGATGAGCAGGATCTCTACGTAAAACGGAAAAAAGTTTTTTCGAAGAAAGTATCGGGACGATTTAACAATCTCCGAGTCTTGTCAGTCTGGTTATTGCTTGGCCTGTATTATGGTCTTCCCTGGTTAAGTTGGAACGGTCAGCAGGCCGTTTTGTTTGATCTTCCCGCACGAAAATTTCATTTGTTTGGTTTGACCTTCTTTCCGCAAGATTTTATTTTCCTGACGCTACTGTTAATCATCGCTGCCATGGCGCTGTTTTTCTTCACTACGGTGGCGGGCCGCTTATGGTGCGGTTACGCCTGCCCGCAAACAGTCTGGACCGAAGTGTTTATCTGGATGGAACGGCTTGTAGAAGGCGATCGCAACAAGCAGTTGAAACTTGATAAACAGCCGTGGAATTTTGAGAAGGTTCGAAAGCGACTGGCCAAACATGCTTTATGGATTATCTTTGCACTCTTTACTGGTTACACCTTCGTTGGCTATTTCACGCCAATCACAGAACTAACCGATAAAATCCTGACTTTGAGCACTGGGCCGTGGGAAACCTTCTGGGTGCTATTTTACAGTTTCGCAACCTGGGGCAACGCCGGTATGTTGCGTGAGCAGGTCTGTATTTATATGTGTCCTTATGCGCGCTTTCAGAGTTCGATGTTTGATAAAGATACGCTGATCATTGCTTACGACGAAAAGCGTGGCGAAGAGCGTGGCCCGCGTAAAAAAGATATGCCCAAGGAAGAGTATGAGGCGAAAGGACTGGGTGACTGTATCGATTGTATGCAGTGTGTTCATGTCTGCCCAACCGGTATCGATATTCGTGACGGTTTGCAGTACGAATGTATTGCCTGTGCTGCCTGTATTGATGCCTGTGATGAAGTGATGGATAAAATGGGCTACGAGCCGGGCCTTATTCGCTACACCACAGAAAATCGCGACAATGGCAAAGAAGTTAAATTAATACGCGGTAAGACCATTGGTTATGGTGCCATACTCGTATTGATAAGTTTAATTTTTGTATTATCCGTCTGGTTACGCACACCATTAGAGCTGGACATTATTAAAGATCGTAATCGTCTGTATTTAACGACCGCTGAAGGCTTTATCGAAAATATTTACAATCTGCGAATCGTTAATAAAGATCAGCAAGCGCATACCTATACTATCGAAATTAGCGGCCACTCGGAGCTAGTCTACCAAGGGCCGGAAACGGTTACCGTCGAGGCAGGAGCCGTGATTACAGTACCGGTTCGGGTGTCGATCGATCCTATTAATTTAATGTCTACCACCGAAAAGCTGACGGTACGTATGCAAAGTGTGGATGACGAATCCATCGCTATTAATCAAGGCACCAACTTTATTGGTCCTGTTAGAAGACGCTAATTGCGCGGAACATCCATGAATCAAGTGCAAGAACACGATACTAAACCCTGGTACAAACAATTTTGGCCCTGGTTTGTGATTGCCATCCCGGCCAGCTCGGTGGTGACAGGGATTTTGTTGGTGACGATTGCTGTGAACAATCCAGCCAGCATGGTTAAGGACGATTATTACAAAGAAGGCCTGGCCATCAACCAGATTCTTGAAAAACGCCAGCTGGCGAAAGATATGGGTATTCGAGCGGATGTCGATCTATCCGGAACCCGCCTAGAGATTCAGTTGGAATCTAAACAACCAATAGCAGACAGCCTGTTTCTGGATTTTCGTCATGCAACGCTGGCTGAGCGTGATTTTTCTCTGGCATTAAAACAGAATGCCAATGGCGTCTATTATGCCGAACTCATGGCTGATGGCTCTGAAAAAGATACCCAGGGCAAGTGGCACGTTACTTTACGCCCGCATGGTGACGAATGGGAACTGGAACAGATATGGACATTGCCAACCAAGCGCGAATTAACCTTAGGTTATTGATATGGACGCAAAAGTCCGTGGCGAGTGTTTTCACTGTGGTTTGCCCATTCCTGTAAACTATCATCAGACTCTTGAAGTGCTTGGTAAAGAGCGAGAGTTCTGTTGCATAGGCTGCTATTCGGTTGCTGAAACCATCGTTAATAATGGCCTGACTGACTATTATCAATTTAGAACCGAACAAGCCATTCGCCCCGATCAGGAACTTCCTGCTGAGCTAATTGCTTTTGATGAAGAGGATATTCAAGCCGAATATCTGGTCGATCAAAATAAAACCCCAGCTACTGACAACAAGTCCTCCTCAATTATTCTACTGTCCGAATCCATTCGCTGTAGCGCCTGTGCCTGGCTGATTGAACGAACCTTAAGAAAACTGACTGGCGTTACAGGTGTACAGGTCAATGTCGCGGCACAGACCATTAACCTTCAGTGGCAAACGGACACCATTGAGCTGAGCAAGATTTTAAAGCGCTTACATCAGCTTGGTTATGCGGCGCTTCCCTATAAACCTGAACAGGCTCTGGCCATCAACAACAAGCAGCAGAAAAGCTGGTTGCGTCGCTTGGGCCTTGCTGGTCTGGGCATGATGCAGGTGATGATGTATGCGGTAGGTTTATATCTTGGTGCATGGGATGATGTGAATCAGCAGCATGGTCACTTCTTACGTTGGGTAAGCTTTTTTATTGCTACGCCTGTTTTATTTTACGCCGGTTTTCCTTTCTATTTTAGCGCTATACAATCGCTGCGCCAGTTCCGTTTGAATATGGATGTGCCAATTACTTTGGCGTTATTTTTAGCTTATGGAGCCAGTATCTGGGCAGTGATCACACAAAGTGGTGAAGTCTATTTTGATTCGGTAACCATGTTTGTCTTTTTCCTGCTGATTGGACGTTATCTTGAGTTTAGAGCGCGTCAGCAGGTCAGTGAAAAAGTTTATAAGGGACAGAACAGCCTGCCGGTTTATGCCGAAAAAATGATTGGCAATGAAGCGCAGGGCAAGATGGTCTCGCTGAAAAAGTTACAGCAAGGTGATGAGATTTTGATTCGCCCCGGCGCTACTGTGCCGATTGATGGCGAGCTGGTCAGTGAGCAGGCTGAAGTGAACGAAGCCATGCTGAATGGCGAATTTTTGCCGCGCCAGAAATATCGTGGGCAGATAGTGATGGCCGGTAGCGTCAATACGCATCAGGCGATTCGCATTAAAGTTTCTGGCAATACCAGCAATAGTTATTGGGCGAAACTACTGAGCATGCAAGAAGCGGCGCTGCTGGAAAAACCTAAAATTGGCTTACTGGCCGACACGGTTGCACGTTATTTCGTACTGTTTATTTTGTTGCTCGCCGCGGTGGTCGCCTGGTACTGGCTGCGTCACGAACCGCAGGAAGCGTTATGGATTACCCTTTCGGTACTGGTGGTGAGCTGTCCCTGCGCACTTGGACTGGCAACACCGATTGCCATGACCTGTGGCGCTCTGGCACACAATCAGCGCAATGTCTTAATCAAAGGCCAGCACTTTCTACAAAATACCAGCCATATTACCGATGTGATTTTTGATAAAACAGGAACTCTGACCGAAGGGACTTTCACCGTTAATAAAGTAGAGTTGTTAGCCGACCATTCCAAGGATCAGGTATTAGTAATCATTGCTGCGCTAGAAGCTCAGTCGGAACATCCTATCGCGTTAGCTTTTTATCAATACCAGTCTAAAGATATTGTTGCTAATGATATCGAGCATCATTCCTTTGCTGGCGTTTCCGGAAAAATTAATGGTCAAACTTATTGGTTTGGCAACCGTCAGTTTATCGAGTCCTGCGGTGGGCGTTTTGAAAAGATTGCGTCGGAAAACGCAGGCCTCTGGTTATACGACGGACAGACAATCATTGCGCATGTTATCTTGACTGACAAGATTCGTGAGCAGGCTAAGGATATGAGCCAGCAGTTGAAAGCAAAAGGGTATCGGCTACACATTCTAAGTGGCGATCCTAGCGAACAAACTGAGCAGGTAGCAAAGGAATTAGGTATAGAGCTTTGGGCCAATGGGATGGCGCCAGAACAGAAGCTGTCTTATGTAAAATCCTTGCAGGCAAGAGGTGAACGGGTATTGATGGTCGGTGATGGATTGAATGATGCACCGGTGATGTCAGCAGCCGATTCGTCGATTGCTATGGCTAAAGCGTCCGATCTCACGCGCACAACAGCTGATGCTTACCTGTTGTCGGAAAATTTATTGGACATACCTTTTGTGTTGCAAAAAAGCCGTCAAACCCAGTCAGTGATCAAACAGAACATTAGTTGGGCGCTACTTTATAATGTGGTCATGATCCCATTCGCGGCAATGGGTTATATTCCACCGTACCTTGCGGCTATTGGGATGTCACTCAGTTCGATTGTGGTAGTGGTCAATTCGTTGAAACTGAAACGTGAAAAGAAGCAGAGCATAAGCTAATTATGGATGCGATTTATTTATTAATACCACTGACTTTGGTTTTCCTGGCCATAGCGGTTGGCATTTTCTTCTGGGCGGTTAATTCGGATCAGTACTCGGATCTGGATAAAGAGGCGAGTCGCATTCTCTTCGAAGAAAAAGGGATTGAAGAGAAAGGGTTTGAAGAGGAAGGCTTGGAAGAAAAAGGGTTTGAAGAAGAAGGCGAAGAGAGCACTGCCTCAGAACAACCTTCTAAAAATGACGATCAAGCAACAGAGAAACATTCATGATTAGCGAGCAGGTTTTAACCGCACTGGTATCAGCCTTTGCCATGGGTTTTCTGGGATCAACGCATTGCATCGGTATGTGCGGTGGCTTAACAGTTGCGCTCAATACCGGTACTGCTAAGGAAAAGTCATTGCGGCTGTCTTTCACTTACCAGATATTCCGGGTATTCAGTTACGGTATCCTTGGAGCTTTAGTTGGTGGCTTTGGCTATCTTTTTAGCAAGTGGACTAACTTCCCTGTATTAATCGTTCTAGGTGGCATCATGCTGATCATGATGGGTTTTTATCTTTTAAGCTGGCAGAACCTGCTGATTTATTTTGAAAGCATCGGCCGTAAACTGTGGAAAAAAGTATCACCCGTGCAAAGCCGTTTTTTACCGATTAAGAAATTCCATCAGGCTGCGGTAGTTGGACTGTTGTGGGGACTATTGCCTTGTGGACTAGTCTACAGCACCCTGGCCATGGCCAGTACCTCTGGCACTGCTTTGGGTGGTTTCGCAAGCATGGTTGCCTTCGGTCTTGGAACCTTGCCAGCCATGTTTGCAATAGGTGTATTCAGTAACAGGTTGGTGAATTTCTTCCGCAACCCAAAAGTAAGAGCTGTCTTTGGGTTGGTCTTTATCCTCTGGGGAAGCTTCTATATTTATCAAGCGGTTAGTAAATATTCGAGCGGACAGGGTGGACATCAGCACCATCAGATGCAGCGAGAAGTGCAGACTGAAATGCACCATGACCACTAGGCATATAACAAAAAAATATAAAAAAAGGTTTACTCTCAGAAATAATCGCTGTAGATTTGCCATCAATGAACAACACATTTTGTCAATTAGAACCAATGAACCATACTTTAGTTTTAACAGCACAGCTACGACGTCGCAGCTTTCGTATTCGGAAGGCTGGGGTCTATAGCGCGTAAAAAAAGTATGTAACTAGATTTTGAAACCCAGCCAACGGCTGGGTTTTTTTATGCTTGCAT
>NZ_JABURJ010000061.1 GCF_014762745.1 Kangiella sp. | reverse complement strand
TTCTGAAAGTGTTGAAACTTAAATAGGAAAATACTGTGGAATATACAAAAAAATCATTTGAATACGGTGGCCGTACGGTCACGATGGAAACGGGTCGTGTGGCTCGTCAGGCAACTGGAGCGGTAATTATTGACTGCGAAGGTACTACTGCGTTTGTTGCGGTAACTGGTAAAAAAGAGGCTAAAGAAGGCCAGGATTTTTTCCCGTTAACAGTTAACTACACAGAAAAAACGTATGCGGCGGGTAAAATCCCAGGCGGTTTCTTAAAGCGTGAAGCGCGTCCTTCAGACGAAGAGACTCTAATCGCACGTCTTATTGACCGTCCTTTGCGTCCTTTATTCCCGGAAGGGTTTGTTAACGAAGTTCAAATCGTTATCACAATTGTTTCAATCAACCAGGATGTACCAACTGAAGTGGTTGCCATGCTGGGTGCTTCTGCCGCACTAGAAATTTCAGGCATACCGTTTAACGGTCCTGTTGGTGCCGCGCAGGTTGGTTATATTGATGGTGAATACGTTCTAAATCCATCAGTAACGCAACTTAAAAACTCAAAATTGGATTTGATGGTTGCTGGTACTGAAAGCGCTGTTTTGATGGTGGAATCAGAAGCTGATGAGTTACCAGAGAGTGTCATGCTTGGTGCTGTAATGTACGGTCACCAGGAATCACAAGTTGCCATTAAAGCGATTAAAGAATTTGCTGCTGAAGCTGCTAAACCTAAGTGGGAATGGACAGCTCCTGAGAAAAACGTATCGCTTCATGATGCAGTGAAAAATCACTCTTTCGCAGCGATTGAAGAAGCTTACCAAATCGCTGATAAAGCTGAGCGTTATGCCAAAATTGGTGAATTAACCGAAGCAGCAGTAGAAGCTTTAGCTGGCGATGAAGAAGGTCAGCCATCTGCTGATGAAGTTAAAGACGTCTTCCATGCGATTGAAAAAGAAGTAGTTCGTACGCGTATTATTTCTGGCAAGCCTCGTATCGATGGCCGTGACCCAGACATGGTTCGTGCCTTGGATATCCGCACTGGCGTTTTCCCACGTACCCACGGTTCAGCAATCTTTACCCGTGGCGAAACTCAGGCCATGGTTTTCGCAACCCTGGGTACTGAGCGTGATGCGCAGATTAAAGACAGCATCATGGGTGAGTCGAAAGATCATTTCATGTTGCATTACAACTTCCCTCCATACTGTGTGGGTGAGACTGGTTTCATGGGTTCACCAAAGCGTCGCGAAATCGGTCACGGCCGTTTAGCGAAACGCGGTGTTGCAGCTATGGTTCCAGGTATTGGTGAATTCCCATATACCATCCGTGTGGTTTCAGAAATCACTGAATCAAACGGCTCAAGCTCAATGGCTTCTGTTTGTGGTACGTCATTGGCATTGATGGATGCTGGTGTACCGATGAAAGCGCCAGTTGCCGGTATTGCGATGGGTCTGGTTAAAGAAGCGGATAAGTTTGTTGTACTTTCAGACATCCTGGGTGATGAAGATCACTTGGGCGATATGGACTTTAAAGTGGCTGGTACGCAAGACGGTATCACTGCTCTGCAAATGGACATTAAAATTGAAGGCATTACTCAGGAAATTATGGAGCAAGCCCTGCATCAGGCAAAAGGCGGCCGCTTACATATTCTGAGTGTGATGAATCAGGCAATCGACAAGCCGCGTGATGATATTTCTCAGTATGCGCCACGTATTACTGCCATCAAGATTCCAGTAGACAAGATTTCAGAAGTGATTGGTAAAGGTGGTTCAACCATCCGTGCTCTAACTGAAGAAACTGGCGCTACTATCGAAATCGAAGATGATGGTACGGTAAAAGTTGCTTCATCTGATGCCGAAGGTGCTGCTGAAGCAGTACGTCGTATCAAGTTGATGACTATGCCAATTGAAGCGGGTATGGAGTTTGAAGGTAAAGTTGTTCGTCTGGCGGACTTCGGTGCTTTCGTTGAAATCACTCCTGGACGCGATGGCCTGGTTCATATTTCACAAATCGCTCATGAGCGCGTGAATAAAGTAACCGACTACTTGAAAGAAGGCGACATCGTAAAAGTTAAAGTACTGGAAGTGGATCGTCAAAACCGTATTCGTTTAAGTATGAAAGCGATGATTGACCCGCCTGCACAGGAAGAAGCTCCAGCTAACGCTGAGTAATTTTTGTGAGAAATCAGTTTAACTGATCTGAAAAAGGGAGCCTCGGCTCCCTTTTTTATGCGTGTTATTTTTGCGCTTATTTAAACAAAAAGTGAATTAACTTCTGGTGGGGTTAACAACATTGTCGCTCGACACCTGCTGGCCTTGTAAAATTTCTTGCGCCATTTCTTCATCACCAGCCTCTTTGTCGATGCCTGACTGAGTTTCTGCTTTGTGTGGCACTAATGCTAACTCTGTATAGAGAGCAAAATGATCCGAGCCGAAGCCGGGCAGTCGTTGCATGGTGCGTAAGGTGAAATGCTCGCTATGGAATAGATGGTCGAGTGGCCAGCGCATAAACCAGTAATCAGCATGGAAGGTATTGAACATACCGCGGCCGATGCGCGGATCGAGCAAACCGCTGATTTTGCGGAACAGGCGGGTGGTGCGCGACCAGGCGACATCATTCATATCACCGGTAACAATTATTGGGGTGCTAGAGTCTTTCGTTTTTTCAATATTTTTGGCAACCATAACCAGCTCGGCATCCCGTTCGGAAGATACTTCATTCTCGGTGGGGCTGGGCGGAGCCGGGTGAAGGCAATGCAGGCGAATTTGTTGCTGAGCAAGCTTAACGCAGGCATGGATTGAAGGCACATCTTTTTCGACCAGGTACTGAATTTCGGTATTGATTAACTCACGTCTGGAATAAAGATGCATGCCGTACAGGTTATCCAGCGGACATTTGACCGCATGCGGATACTGTCCGGAAAGCTGATCAAGGTGTGATTGCCACCAGTCATTGGATTCCAGTGTGACCAGTATGTCCGGCTGATATTGGCGGACCAGCTCAAGCAGTTTGCGTGCATTGCGATTGGTCATCAGTACGTTCGCAGTGATAATGCTGATACAGGTTGAGGTCTTATCTTCTAATAGCTCATCTTCTGCGGGCTCAACTTCCGGTGCGACAAGTTTAGTATAGGGTAATATCCACCAGGCCTGGTAAGCGAAACAGAGAATGGTCGGAATGATTAGCCACCAGCTGGCAGGTTGTGTTAGTTCCAGCAGGGATAGCTCAAGGGTCACAAGAAAGCCACTGCCTATCGCAAGCTGTAGGCGAGGAAAATCAAGACCTCGAATCCACCACTTACTGTTGCGCGATAGCGGCAACAAAGTAGCGAGTATCAGAAGGCCGGCACAAAAAGCAAAAGCAGTGAACATATTGCTCGAGAATCCAAAATCCTGTTTAAGCAATATGCTACTCAATTATGGATTGATTGGTAGTAACAAGGTCTTAAAAAAGAAAATAAAGAGGGGCGGCATGCCCCTCAGGTTAGTGTGAAAAGTGATTACTGAGGATCAGCAGAGATATTAAGCGTAATACCCGATGATGCGTTGTAACCACGAATGCCGATATGCCATGTACCGGATTGAGGCGCATTGAAGGTACAGACTTCTTCGTTGCCCCATTTGTAAGGACGACAGTCATAGCTTGAGGTTGTCGGTGCTGAACCACGACGAACATACAAGTCGGCATCACCTGAACCGCCAGTGATAGTTACAGTAAGAGTCGTGTAACCTTCGCCTAGTTCCTGGGTATAGTTCGCCCAGCTGTTTTGCGCTACAGAAATATTGCTGATAGTACGATCAATTGGTTGAGGGCCAGTATCACCACCACTTTGATAGCTACCCACTAATGTGACGTCAGAGAAACCTGAGTAAGCTTTAACGCGCACATAGTATTTACCACCACCGCTGCCGGAACAGGTTTCGCTGTTACCGTTACGGTATGGACGACAGTCATAGCTTGAGTCAGTTGGCACGCTGCCTTTTTTCACATAAAGATCGGCATCACCTGAGCCACCACTGATCGAGAAACTAATGTCAGTTGCGTCAGCAGGAACGTCCATGGTGTAAACAATGTCGTTGCCAGTAGAAGCTGAAAGACCTGTTTCAGGAACGCCATTCTCTAGTACATTATCACCTGGAGGTGGATCGGTTGGATCTTGACCACAGTCACGCCCTGGGCTGACATTACTGTTCACGCCCACTGCCTGTAGAGTCGCCTGAACATCATTGACGTCATAACCCAGATCACAGGCTGAGTCTAAAACACCGTCACCGGCATCATCCCAGTTAGTGTTTGAAGTCCAGTAGTTACGGTTTGCCTGAGTGTATACTTCGAAAGCTTTCCTGGTGTCCCAGCCAGCCGTAGTGGCCAGTAAGTAGAAGGCTTTGTTGTAAACGCCTGAGCTATGGTGAACGTCCATGCCTGAAGTAAAGTCTGATTGATGATCAATCGAACGGTTATCTTGCGGTGGATTATTCATGTAGCGAAGTGCGCCATTGCCTTTGAAAATCTGTTCACCGACTAAAAAGTCATTAGAGCCATTCATATAGAACTCAGCTGCTTCACCAGACATATCTGAGTAGGACTCGTTAAGACCACCGGATTTACCGCTGTAGACCAGATTGGAATTTTGTTGTGTGAAACCGTGACTGACTTCGTGCGCCATGACGTCGAGTGAGACCAAAGGGTAGAAGGTTGAAGCGCCATCACCGAAGGTCATTTGCTGACCATCCCAGAAGGCATTCTCGTAGTTGTTGCCATAGTGAACGCGGACTCTAAGTTTTTGCGTCAATGGAGCTGCGTTAAACCAGTCGTTGAACATATTAAAAACAACATTACCGAAGTAATGGCCATCGTTGAGCGGCGAGTAAGCGCCATTAATTTGCTTAACGGTATTTTCGGGACAGGTAAAGCTGTGGATGCTGCCACCATAGGTAGAGTTGTTCATGTTAATGGTGTCAACATTGCTGCTGGTCATGCTACAGGTACTGCCTGACTGAGCCACATCCAGATAACCAAAATCAACGCCGTAATCGTAGCGGCCTGTTTTCTGGTTACCGCCAGGGCCGGTACCATTGGCTGTCTGTAAATTGTCGTAAGAGTGGATGACTTGGCCGGTCTTGGCGTCGATAAACATTTGTGGACGTGAAGGCTTGTCAGCGTGTGAGACAAAGGTTACCGAGTAAACCAGGCGGGCGATGCCGTCAGGATCCTGCCAGATAGCCAGTTCAGACGACTCGTTTTCATACACTGGAGACTGGTTGCTTGCTAATGACATCTGTTGATGTCCTTTAGCAATGGACAGGGCGCGCTTGCCCGAAACCTTAGGAGTAACGTCGTTAATGTCCAGCCCAATACCCTGTAACACGGCACCATGAGCAAAGCTGGAAACGCCACCTGCGTTACTGGTAATAATGATATCGTCACCAATCACAGGAATACCCTTAAAGTATTGCTGATAACGAGTGGTAATCGTGCCATTGCTGTTCTGATAAATCTTACGAGGCTTGAGACTTTCCTGAGCAGAAAGGCCCACCAGCTGTGAGGCATTGGCCGCTAAACTGGCTGGAATGCTTTTCTGTTGGGCGATAGCATTCTGGATGCCAGAGTTGTCGCGTAGTGATTGTCTTTCAGCGGCCTGGCCAACAGAAACCAGTACGCAAAGTGACAAAGCACTGAGCGTAAACTTGTGAATTGTATTCATTGAATCTCCTTCAATATAACTATATGAAATAAGAAAAAATTATGAATGCCGCTGTTAATCTTTGTTGTAATAAGATTTGGTATTCCCCTTAGTGTGTGAATATTTTTCAGCAGCGAACGATAAGCTAGCAAGCGCCTAATTACGTAACAATTGCAAAACTGACGTACAATGTAGACTTATGTATTCTTGTGATGAGTTGTTGATACTTGATGTGACGATAGGTAGGTTTAACATGCGATACAATCGACTAACATTCCCAAATATGCATTAGTTTTATTTGTTTTATAGAGAATAAAAAAAGCGCCTTTCGGCGCTAAGCACAGCTTCGGAGGAGAGAGTAGGAGTCGTTTCTAGCTGTGGGGAGGGCTTCCAGGCCCATGTTCTTGTCCTTTTGTGGTTGGGGGTTAGGCTTATGACTATTAAAGTTTTCGATTAATGAGTCGCGGCTACCTGAGGTGCAGTAACTTCTTCGGCATATAGCGTTGGCAGTGTACTGTGGAAACTGACCAGTTGAGTTTCTACCAGGTTATAGGTCACGGTAACAGTTACTGATTGACCAGGAATAATTACCAGATTATCGGCAGTTGCTGGTTCACAACCCAGGTCAGAATCAACCGAAACCTCGTAATTCACCAAAGCGGCAGGGTTTGGTAACGCCGGCTGGTATTCAGCGATGATCATCTGCTCAGTAGGATTGCTGAATGTTTCAGTAAGCGTAATCTGCGTCAGATCGCCGTCAGTAGTAACCTGCTGTTCAGAAGAGTCTGCCACCAGGTAAAAAGACTCATCATTCATGGTGTAATTAACAACACCGGCTGGTGCCTGTTCTATTTCGCCAGCTTCCACCGCAGCAGCTGCAGAAAAAACAGAAACAATAAGTGTTGCGACCAAAATACGCTTTAGGGAAATAGTTTTCATCTTGCTTCTCCATCAAATTAAAATTCGTTTAAGTTTTGTCTTTCGATGGTGTAATTAAAGCGCAACAGTGTGGAGAGAAAAGAAGTTGAAAAAGGCCGGTTATGGATA
>NZ_JABURJ010000008.1 GCF_014762745.1 Kangiella sp. | reverse complement strand
TTTACTTTTCTTCATTTCCAGATAATACTAAATTATAGTTATCTGGATCAGCCCCATAATTAATAGTAGTAAATACATAACAATTACTAAATTGAGGAAAAAACAATGAAAAAAGTATTAGCTATCACTTTTGGGGCTATTTTATCAACTCAAGCAGGTATCGTATCAGCAGAAGAGGGTAAGCCTGGAACAGGTCCTAACCCATTTACTGATTGTGGTATCGGTGCTGCATTATTCCCAGATACTCACTGGGCTGCGGTAACTTCTAACATCATTTGGGACGTAGGTACAACAGCGGTAACATCTGCAACTGCAAGCCCTGAGACTTGTAGTGGTAAAAACGTTGAAGTTGCTCAGTTTATCAGCACTTCATATGATAACCTGGTTGAAGATACTGCGCGTGGTGAAGGTCAATATTTAACTGCAATGCTAGATATCTACGGTTGTAGTGCAACTGCTCGCACTGAAATGACCTCCAATATTCGTGGTAAAGTTGGTGAGTCTGTAAGCAGTGATGACTACAACTCAATGACTAACGGTCAAAAGGCCGAAAATTACTACTTAATCGTAAATGACGTAGTAAGCTCAAGCCCAGCAGGTACTTGCGCAGCGTAATGCAATATGAGTCAGTCATTGTTTGATGGCTGACTTTTTCTCTGAATTCTCTCCTGTTAATAAACTTCTATGAAAACCTTTAAGCCCTTTGGGCAGTTTGTTTTATTGTGTCTGCTTACTTTTCAGATCATGGCACAAGCCAATGAGCAACTATCAGAACAAGAATTAAATCAATTAAGTCACTCTCGCACCTGGCTTAACTTGTTGCACTACGAAGAAGACTCATCAAGCCCATCAGGATTCACTAGTGCAATTCATAATCCTGCTTTTTTTATTTCCAACTCTGGAAAAACAGAACCTCAACAAGAGCTGATAGCAACTATTGATGCTTTCACAGGTGATAGTAGTCAGGCTCAACTGAAGCAATATCACTGCCAATTCCCTGCAAGATTGCTATGGCTTCGCACTCAGTTAGGAAATGATTTTGCTAAAGAAAAAATATTAAACGGTTGTGAGGAGTATAGAGAGTGGACAAGACAAGGCAGTATCAACAGTATAAGCATCGTCTATGCAACCGGATATTTAGGAAATCCTGCTTCTTTTTATGGTCACACTTTGCTGAAATTTAATTCCTCGGAAGAAAATAAAAACACACACCTTCTAGATTCAAGTTTAAATTATGGAGCAATTGTTCCAGATAATGAAAACCCTGTTGTTTATATCCTTAAAGGACTGTTTGGTGGTTATGACGCTGGTTTTACACAAATAGAATTTTATTTCCATGAAGGCAATTATGGTGAAGGCGAGCTCCGGGATATGTGGGAATATGAGCTGAACCTGAGTCAGAATGAAGTTGACTTATTGGTAGCCCACTCCTGGGAAGTCTTAAGAAAAGAATACACATACTATTTCCTGAAAGAAAATTGTGCTTACAGAATGGCCGAGTTATTCAGTATTATTGATGGCCTGGATGTTGTGCCAGATGGACAGTTTTGGACATATCCGCAAGACGTAGTTCAACTGTTACCATCACTTGAACGAAATGGAGAAAAAATTGTAAAAGATATTTATAAATACCCTTCGCGTCAAACGCGGCTTTATAATAAATACTCACAGCTTTCTTTTGATGAAAAAAAGCATGTTGAAGCTGCAATTGACAGCACCTCTTATTTGAATAGCACTAACTTCGAGAGCCTCTCAACTCAAGGCAAACATAGAGTTCTTGATACCCTATTGGATTACTACCAAATTATCGAAGACTCAGAAGAAGAGCAGGCAAACAAAGCATACCAGGCAGTATTATCGGCACGATTTAAAGTCGAAAAGGGGCAGTCTAACTTTGAGAAAAAATACAATAAACAGAGTGGGCCACATTCAGGTCGAAAACCGAGCCTGATATCTCTTGGTACTGTTAATCATGAAGCCTGGGGGCAATATGAAACCATAAGGTTAAGACCTGCTTATTATGATTCATTAGATGCCAGTAGCGCACATATTGGCTTTTCTCAACTTAGCATGGGTGAGCTAGGGTTAATCCATCATGATGGTAGCTATGCCTTGGACTACCTGGATGTAATCAACATTCAAAGCATTAACAGCAAAGCTACTGGTTTGCCTCAGGACGGCGGAAGTCCTTGGAATCTTCGAGTTGGTTGGGAGCGAGACACCTTTTCTTGTATAGACTGTTCACTATTCAAGATTCAGGGTGATATGGGGTATAGCATCGCTATTTCAGAAGATTTTGTTATTGCTGGTTATTTCGGTGGTGGGCTGCAAGAGTCCGGTTCTGTATTTGATAACTACTTTGTGCGTGCTAAGGCTTTCTCACAAGTCAACTTCTCATCGGCTTTGCGGGGGAGAGTGACTTATGAGCACCGAGCCGACTTTGAAAGCAACTCGGAAGAGTCTATTGAAGTAAACCTAAGATTGGAACTTGCAAAGAACTGGGAAAGCCGTTTCCTCTACAGAAAAAGTGATCAAGAAGAGATCGGCATATCTGTTGGTTATTACTGGTAGTCATCAGATAGCAAAAACCACCTGTGATTATTGGAGGTTTTTGGCCACGACGAGGGAAAATCCTAGTGGTGTTAATTGGGCATGTAAATATCACCAGCTACCAGGGCAAACAGTAAGAATCGTCACACTCGATTTTTCCCTGGCGAACCTCTCGCTCACAGCTGGTACTTGCAACGATTCTGTTTTCACCTTCTTCGACCTTATAACTGACACACTCATTGTAGGTCGAGTAGTCTGAGCATGAGACTAATGAAAGTAATAATAAGCTTGTTATAATTAATCTTAAAATTGTTCCTGTCATAATCTCCTCCAATATTGATTAATTTAACCATTCGGTTTTGCCGACTTTCTTTCCCTCATTGTAGGTTGACCTTGCGACCAGTTTTCCCTTTGAGTTGTATTGGAGCACTTGGCCATGACGTTTCCCACTGACGTAATCTTTATCAAAATTCACTTTACCGTTGGAGTGATAGTCATAGCATTTGCCATGCTTTTGATTATCAACATAATCGCATTGAGCTACCTTGTTACCTTTATTATTAAACTGTTCCCACAGCCCATGTTTTTTATTACGTTGATACTGCTCGCGGAATTGGACTTTGCCATTTTTATGATAGGCTTCTCGTAGACCGTGCTTTTCGCCTAAGACATACTCCTGCATTTCAGTGACACGTCCTTCATAGAGACTATAAAAAGCACCATGTTTCTTCCAACGCTTTTTGCCATTCTCTTCGTGTTGAATATAAACGCCACGAGCATATTTAGTGTTTTGAATTTTAAAGGTCAACCCCTGCTCATCGGTGAACTGTTGATCATCTTCAAGTTTATCGAAATGCTCAGGCTTGATCTTGGTGTAATCGAAGGGTTGTGATTGCTCTGCGGCATGTATCGTAGAGGTAAAGAAAATAGAAAGAACAATAGCTAAAAGCTTCATAATGACTCCCTTAAACTCTTCTAGTTAGGATGTAGTCTCCCCAAAGGCTCAAACTAGTTATAAAACATAATCAAGAGAATGGCTAGTATGATTTTTAGACAGGTTTGAAGGTTGAGGTCAGGAGGCACAATGTATCTAAGAGCTCCCAAAAGCTCTGTCATTACGCGCTTTAAGCGCGTAATTTTGCGACTTTATATTAACCCGGGCGGGATAGGGAGTTATTAAAAGGTCTTATTACTTAGAGTTCTTATTCTTGGCATCAATTGCCAGACCAACGACTAAACCCGCGACAATACCTAACGGGATACTCAACGCAATATTACCCAGGGCTACCCCAAGCGCTGCGCCAACACCAACACCGATTGCCATAAAAACGCCGACAAAGGTTTGCGGTTCTTTCTTATTATTCTGCTCAGGTTGTTTGTTATCCATAATGTCCTCTGGTATCTACATTTGATTTAATTTCAAGTTATTAGAACGATACCATAAATAATATACACCGATGGTCGTTCCAATTGGGAATATGATTAGTAAGATTATTGTGGCTACAAGACTAAAGTTATTAAGAGCTGTTTTTTTGATATATGAGTATATGCCGGCACAAAAAACAATGAACGCATGGCTAATTGCTACCGCGAGAATAATTTGTTGAGGTAGGGTTAAACTGTTTTTCGAGTAGAGCGTAGCATTAGTTTCAGTAAAGCGCTCAATGACATAAGGTAAGCCAAAACTCAGTCCGCCAACGGCAATAACACCATAAAGTAAAAAAAGCCAAGTTAATCGGTATTCATGCTTATTCATTTATTATCCTAGTTAGGGGTTTTATTGTTTAGTAATTTCCTGCAAATCTTCCCTGGAATTTTCTTCGCGTGGGAGTTTAACTTCAATGATCCATCCGAAAGCTCTAAGAAGCTGTATAAAGTGCCAAGTTGGATCGGGCTGGCCTTTTTCAATCCCAATTCTTGCTGACTCAGGAAATGCATGATGGTTATTATGCCAACATTCTCCATAAGTCAAAATCCCTAAACCCGGTAAGTTTGATGCCTGTACATAGGCACCTTTAACTTTCCACCTGCCTTGGCCGGGGTTGTGGCAAAAGTAAGTTATTGTCCAATGTCCGACGACACTGAGAGAAACTCTGGCAAAGATCCCCCAAACCACAAATGGTAACCCACCAAAGTAATAAAGAATTAAAGCCAGCGGTATCTGGTGTAGACGCCAGGTCTTTTCGAGGAATTGATAAAATTTGTCTTGGTATAGACTATCTTCAATTTGAATGCTTGGTGGGTTGGAAAATTTGAAGCCGGAGGTCAGTTGCCACCACAAGTCCTTCCAATAAGATCGTCTGTGCGAGAAAAAGTCGTGACACTTGCTCTGTCTCTGCGCCCAATCTCGCAAGTCATGAATCCTTATCACTCCATAAGGCCCAGACATACCCACTAAGACGCCAATATAAATTAAAAGTCGCTCAACGGGTTTAATAGCTTTAAATGACCTATGAATCATCATTCTATGCATCCCAGCACTATGGCCAATCAGCAGAGTAAAGTACGTCAACACAACAAAGAGTAGAACTGAGCCGGGCGTGGTATAAAAAGGGATTAATGCAACCGAAGCGAGAAGCATTCCTAGATTCCAAACAGCTTTAGGCCAATCAACTACAACCTCACCCTCATTAGGATTAGCGTTAGCTCCATTGATTCTTAAGACGGGTTCCATCATGAGGTTTTAATTCCTAGTAAATTAAATGGTGCGTCACGACGCACCCTACGATTGCTAATCATCTGCTGTCGCACCTATGCTGTCGTGAGCCCCGCCTCCAAACTCTGAAGGTCGGCCTTTAGGTTTTTCTTCATTAGATAAAAACAGCAAAATACCGATAGCGGCTATAAAGGGAAGAATCCAGATTAAAATAACTTGAATTACTTTTTGACGCTTATCGAAATAATCTGAGCGAAAAACACGATAGCTGGCAAAAATATTCAGTATTAAAGCTATCGATATTCCAGTGTATAAAAAATAATTATTCAAAATATAAATCTACTTCTAAATTATTTAAAAACAGTATGTTAGGTTGATTTTGAGCTACTGCTACTTGGTGGGGCCTAAATTTTATTGTTTACTACTTTACTGTGATATTGTTCTAACGCTGAGCCAACCTCACGTAGCTTTGAGTCTATATCAGCATACTTCTCTCTTACAGCCTGCATACCGCTATCGCTATCTTTAAGTAGTTTAGCCATGCTTTCTTGATGCTTCATAAGTTCAAGGTAGTGCTTACGGAATGAGAGCAATGCGTTCAATCGGCCTATGTCATTAGCTTTTTTTGCCTCTTTGACTGACCAGCGGGAATACAATGCTGATAATATTGCGATTAAAACAGCCACTATCGCAACTAAATCGCTAGCAGAAATATCGATAACGTACCCCTTCATATTTATTGAATAAACTCACGCTTAAGACTTTATTATCATAAGACTTTTGATACAAGTTCAATTTGTTTATGGCCGTTCAGACTTGCTCCAATTACCCCTTAGGTTGAGCTGAGGAGTAGTCAAGGCATAGCAATTCAAATCTGTGACTGAAAGGAATCCCTTTAGGGAGATGATTTGAATAGCAAAATTCGGGACAGGGATGGAACGTATTTTGCGGTGCGTTAAGTGGCTTGGCGGATACGAAGGTAGTTTCGCTTGCGAAACCTCAATCTCGGGGTGTCTTTTCTTTTCGTCCCTTTTCTTTGGAAAGCGACCGCAGGAAGTGCCCGTGGTGCAAAGAAAAGGGACTCGCTGAGTGGCGAAACCTGTCATTGAGGAAGGTTATAAAAAGTCACTCGACTCTGTGATCAAGTCGCGGAATGACACCTGTTTATGTTTATTTTGATGGGTTACGCTGCGCTACCCCATCCTATGCTATTACCAATATAGAGATTCCGACGTTGCCTTTGATCTCGCAAGGATGATAGCAGGGGAAGGCTGTCCGATGCTGAAGCCTAGCAATAACGGGACGTTTCAAGACCGAAATACGCATTAATAATTGCTTCAAACCCTTAAAAATGGTATAAAGCGCGCCGTGGCTCGTAAGTGCGTCTGTTTTAGATGGATTTCGGGTCACGAAACCTAAACTACACACGCAAATCGACACATTTGCCGGGGTGCTCAGTCGGATTAAAGCTGGCTTGGGTCGGGAAATGGGATTTGCGGAGGCTTAACCCGAAATTCGGAGAATTTATTA
>NZ_JABURJ010000003.1 GCF_014762745.1 Kangiella sp. | reverse complement strand
AATTAATGGGGTCACCCATAAGTCGCTAGCTGTCAATAGGGTGAGTTTAATCGAAGCGCATCTATGCACCAATAATTTGATTTCAATTTCTTAGGTTATCGCAAAGTACGGCCGATTTTAATTGTCAGGCTACTTCTGTAACGAAGTGCTTCAGTCACCCATCAGGATCAAGACAACCAGTACCCTTTTTAAGAGCTAAGCTGTTGTCCCTGGCATTTTTTATGCCCCATTAAATAATCAGTACCCCTGAGTAGCTAGTTGGTACAGAGTTAAAGACTAATCGTCAGCCTCCGTTGAGCTTACGCAGAGTGCACTTCACTAAACCTTATTAAATAAGTGGCGAAGGATATTCAGAGCTCTGGGTTACTAACCATACCCCATTTGATCTCCTCGCCAAAAAACCGTTATCCGAAAGCACGCTTTACATCGAATATCGTGTTGTCTTTCAGCATGTGATAGCAAGCACGAGTTAGTTTATTGGCTATTGCCTTTTTGGCCACCATGGTTGGCACTTTTCTTAGTTTGCGTTGATACACACGTTTAATATGAGGATTCCATATAGTTGCGTAATGCGCTGCTTCGACAAACGCCATCGCAAGATAGCGATTACCATTTTTGGTATTTCCTTTACCCTTTGATTTCCCATTGCTGATTTTATCTGATGGGACACAGCGAGCATAGGAGGAGTAATTTCCAACCTTTGGAAAGCGCTCTATCGGCCCCGTTTCCAACAAAATAGTCATAGCAAGAACTTTGCCGATCCCGGGCGTACTTTGTAGAATGGCGAAGCCTCGACTCTCTTGGCAGTCTGTCAAAACAAAGTGTTCAATAGATTCAATGTGCTGTGTCAAATCCTGCATGAGCTGCCATTCGCATCGTGCTGTAAGTAGGCTTGCTCGATCAGTAAAATAATCACCTAGAGCTTCTTTTTCTAATTGCTTAATCTGAAGTGCCTTTAGACGCTGTCCAGTATGCCGGTTAATCATGCTTTGCAAACTAAGGTGATGAGCCGTGCGCTGTTTAATTAATAAGAGCCTTCGACGTAGCAGGTCGCGTACCGAGCGCATGGCTTTGGGATAGATATAACCTTTTGGAAGGATGTTTAACCGTAGCAAATGAGCGAGAAACCTCGCATCAGTAGAGTCATTGGTATACTTGAGCCCATTGTATTGCTGTATTGCGAGCGTGTTGGCAAGGTGAACGGGAAAGCCAGACTCCATCAAACCATCAACGAGCCAATACCAATTGTAAGTGGATTCAATGACCACACCCGATAATTCTGATTGGTACGGAGTTAAGAAACTAATAATTTGCTCCAAACAATTATCAAGCCGTTTTTCTTGGAGCACATGGTCGTGTTCATTAATAATTGAAATAACAGAGTTGTTGCAGTGAAGGTCGATTCCGCAGTAGAGTTGCATAAGTCGTCTCCTTTGTATGAAGTAAGCCCATCTGAGTATACCTCTGGATGCCTCAACGGAGGGGGCGACTTATGATTTTCAGAGTA
>NZ_JABURJ010000115.1 GCF_014762745.1 Kangiella sp. | reverse complement strand
GTAAACAGGGCAACGCCTAATACTATTTCACTCATTAGTTAACCTCTCTACTCGTTTACAGTTTGATGCCTGAAAAAGACATAAAGCCAAGGGCCATCAAGCCGACGGTGATAAAGGTAATACCTAATCCACGCAAACCATCTGGTACATCTGAATATTTCATCTTCTCGCGGATACCGGCCAGTGCCACAATCGCTAACGCCCAACCGAAACCAGAACCAAAGCCGTAAACTACTGACTCAGGGAAGTTGTAATCACGCTCAACCATGAACAATGAACCACCCAGAATCGCACAGTTCACAGTAATCAATGGCAAGAAGATACCTAGCGATTGATACAGTGCCGGGAAGAACTTATCTAAAGTCATTTCCAGAATCTGTACCAACGCAGCGATAACGCCGATGTAAACGATAAGACCAAGGAAGCTAAGATCCGCTTCGGGGAAGCCGGCCCACGCTAGCGCGCCTTCTTTCAACAAACCGTTAAGTAACAGGTTGTTGACTGGAACGGTAATGGTTTGCACGATAACAACCGCAATACCAAGACCGATAGCAGTTTGAACTTTCTTTGAAACTGCCAGGAAGGTACACATACCCAGCAAGAATGCCAGGGCGATGTTCTCAACGAAAACCGCTTTAGCAAATAGGGAGATATAATGTTCCATTATTCAGCATCCTCCACTTGATCGGTTTTCCAGGTACGCAATGCCCAGATCAGCAAACCAATAATAAAGAAAGAACTCGCTGGTAACATTAATAGACCATTGGTGTGGTACCAGCCACCGTCCGCAATGGTTGGGAAGATGGTGAAGTCTAATAGTTTACCTGAGCCGAATAGCTCACGAATAATACCAACGACGATCAGTAATACAGAGTAGCCAAGGCCATTACCTAAGCCATCAAGGAAACTCATGGCCGGACCATTTTTCATGGCGTAGGCTTCAGCACGACCCATTACGATACAGTTAGTAATAATCAAGCCAACGAATACCGAGAGCTGCTTAGATACTTCATAAGCGTAAGCTTTCAATACCTGGTCAACCAGAATTACCAAAGACGCGATAATCGTCATCTGTACGATAATACGGATGCTTGATGGAATCTGTTTACGAATCAAACTGATTAGCAAGTTAGAGAAAGCAACAACCGTGGTTAGTGCCAAACTCATAACAAGTGCAGTTTCAAGCTTACTGGTTACTGCCAGCGCAGAACAGATACCCAATACCTGGAGGGCGATTGGGTTGTTGTTGAAAATCGGCGAGAATAAAACCGATTTGGCTTCTTGTTTATCAAATGCCATTTTACAATTCCCCCGCTCTTACTTTTGCCAGGTAAGGACCGAACGCATCTTCGCTCAACCAGTAGCGCAATGAGTTTTCAACACCATTACTGGTCAAGGTTGCACCTGACAGGCCATCAACCTGGTTTTCGTTTTTGGCTTCGCCTTTAACGATTTGAATCACAGGCTTGCCTTGCTCATTAAGCACTTTCTTACCCGGCCAGATTGAACGCCATTTTGGGTTTTCAATTTCGCCACCAAGACCGGCAGTTTCCGCTTGATCGTAATATTTCAAACCAACAACGGTTGTGGTATCCGTATCAAGTGCCAGGAAGCCGTACATGGTTGACCAAAGACCATAGCCATGGAAAGGAAGAATAATGGTATCCAACTGGCCGTCCTTCTTGACCAGATAAACATTGGCCAATTTAGAACGAGTTCTGATACCAGCGATATCTTCTTCAATTTGCACATTCATGCTTGGGTCTTTTGCTGCTTTACGCTGCTCGAAACCCGCTGGTGCTTCTACATACTCACCAGTCGATAAATCAACGACGCGAGTTTCAACCTGCTTGAAGGTTTCTTCGATTTGCTTTTTGGTAGCTTGCGCCTGACCATCAATCAAGCCGGCTGCAATAAGGATGTTGAGTTTACGGTCAAGTTCCTTATTGGTTTCCTGTAAAGGCTTTAATTTAATTGCGGCAACAGAAACAACTACTGAACACACCAAGCTCAGAATGACTGCCACCACAATGGTTCTCATTGGACTTTCTTTCTTAGACATGACGACGAGCCCTCCGCTTGATGTTGCCTTGTACGACGAAGTGATCAATCAATGGTGCGAACAGGTTGGCGAATAGAATCGCGAGCATCATACCTTCTGGGAATGCAGGGTTAACTACACGAATCAGAATGACCATGACACCGATTAGAGCACCGAAGTACCACTTACCTTTGTTGGTTAATGACGCTGATACAGGGTCGGTTGCCATAAAGAACATACCGAAGGCGAAACCACCTGTAACCAGGTGCCAGTACCAAGGCATAGCAAACATTGGGTTTTCACTATCAATCGAATTAAGGATAAGTGACATACCAATCATGCCGAACAACACACCCAGAACGATGCGCCATGAAGCGATACGAGCATAGATGATGAACAAGCCACCGATGATAATCATCAGCGTCGATACTTCACCAATTGAGCCAGGAATACGGCCCATGAATGCATCCCACCAGCTCTGATTAATGCTGTAGTCAGTGATAGTACCGGCAGCAGCCGCCGCTAGCGGCGTTGCACTAGTGAAACCATCAACAGCAGCCCATACTTCAGCACCTGAAATTTCGCTAGGATAAGCGAAGAACAGGAAAGCACGGCCAGCCAATGCTGGGTTCATAAAGTTCTTACCAGTACCGCCGAAAATTTCTTTCGCAACCACGACACCGAAGGAGATACCGAGAGCGACTTGCCATAGCGGAATTTCAGCGGGCAGGATCAAAGCGAATAGAATCGAAGTGACGAAGAATCCTTCGTTGATCTCATGGCCGCGAACGCTGGCAAATAGAACTTCCCAGAAGCCACCGACGATAAAGGTAACGGCGTAAATTGGAATAAAGAAACAGGCGCCATAGAACATCAGGCCAAGCACACCAGTTTCAGGCGTGATAGCACCGCCGAAGAACTGGAAGAAATCAACCTGCCAGGTTTCAGGCAAGGTTAAACCTGAGGCCAGACCTAGCTGAGCTTGATAACCAACGTTCCACATGCCCCAGAACATGGCTGGGAAAGTAGCGAACCAGACCATGATCATGATGCGTTTCAGGTCGATATTGTCGCGAACGTGTGTGCCACCTTTAGCAACATGACCCGGCGTATAGAAAATGGTCGCCGCTGCTTCATACAAGGCATACCATTTTTCCCACTTGCCGCCTTTTTCAAAATGCGGCTCGATTTTTTCAATAAAGTTTTTTAAACCCATGGTAGCCTCTCTTATCCTTCTTTCTCAATCTTGGTCAGATTTTCGCGAAGAATGGAGCCATACTCATATTTGCCAGGGCAAACATAGGTACACAAGGCCAAATCTTCCTCGTCCAGCTCCAGACAACCTAACTCTTGCGCAAGAACCGTGTCGTTAGTCACGATGGCGCGTAATAGCTGAGTCGGCAGAATATCCAAAGGCATGACACGCTCATAATTGCCGATTGGCATGATCGAACGCTCAGAACCGCCCGTTGTCGTAGTCATGTTGAAACGCTTATTGCGGAACAGGTGACCAAAGAATGCACGAGTGACTGAGAACTTGTCAGAACCTGGCATGGCCCAACCAAAGAATTCTTTATCACGACCTTCACGAATTACTGTGACCTGATTGTGGTAACGGCCAAGATAGGCGCGAGCATCAAGAGCGTTAAAGCCACTTAATACTGACCCCGAAATGTGGCGGTTATCCGCATCATTTTCTTCGCCAGCCAAGAGTTCATCAATACAGGCACCGATACGAGTACGAACCAGGCGAGGATTGTTGACCATGGTACCGCCAAGAGCTATCACGCGGTCGGTATATAATTCACCGTCAATGAATAGTTTAGCCAGGGCGATCACATCCTGATAACCCATGTACCATACTGGGCGATCCATAGATGCTGGGTATAAGAAATGAATGTGAGTACCCACTAGGCCTGCAGGGTGCGGGCCAGAAAACTCTTCATACTTAACCTTGGCATTGCTGCTTTTGGTAAGTGATGAGTTAGGGCGAGTCGCCACAAAAACCTTGTCACCGGATAATTGAGCAAGAATATCCAAACCAAAGTTAAAGGCTTCATTCTGCTCGCTGATAATGACTTCAGGGTCAGCCGCAAGTGGATTGGTATCCATGGCTGAAACAAAAATGGCCTGAGTTCCACTATCGATTGCAGGAACTTTTGAATAGGGACGTTTGCGAAGTGCTGTCCACATGCCTGACTCAACCATTTGCTCAACAATCGCTTCGCGACTCAAGCCTGATAGCTGTTCAGGACTAAATTTATTAAAGCTGACCGCTTCTTCTTGCTCGGCAACTTCAACCACTACCGACAACAGCTTACGTTTATTACCACGGTTAATGGCCTTAATCGTACCAGCTGCTGGAGCAGTGTATTTTACTCCGGGGGTTTTCTTATCTTCGAAGATCAATTGGCCTTTCTTAACAACATCACCTTCCTGCACATGCATGGTCGGTTTCATGCCAACATAATCTTCGCCTAATATGGCGACGGTTTTTACCGTAGCACCAGCTGAGATCGTTTGCTCTGGTTGCCCTTCAATTGGCAGGTCCAGGCCTTTCTTAATCTTAATCATAGGTCGCTACTTTTATTACCTGATGGTTGTCACTTCACTATGGCCTCAGTCAAAACCTGCATATAACAAAAAAACCTGGTGTGTAGCGAGCTACAACCAGTCATATCTTGTTGTTATTACGGGTTTTCGGGTGCCATAGTTCCAAATTAAGGTCAAAATTTAGCCAATCGACCTTAAACGGCGCGTATTATACTTGGATCAATAGCTCAAAATCCATGCTTTTTCTGGGGAAATCGGCCCATAAAAGCCAAAAACTGCTGATCAGAGTCAACAGAGCTTGTTTTAATCTCGGCCCTCGGTTAATATTTGCGCCCTTTTGTTAAAAGGGGCGATTGCCGCTGGGCGTTTGCTGTCTAAAATGGCCAGTAAAACAGGTAATCGGTACAGGTTTTGAGCGGTATAAAAGAGGAGTCATCCAAGTGCGCACTAAGCTGATCGCAGGCAACTGGAAAATGCACGGCAGTAAGTCATTCATCGAGTCACTCATGAAAGGCATCACTGAGCAGTTGAATGCGGCAATGGAAAGCGACGTTTTGGTATGTCCTCCCACTATTTATATACCTCTGGTAAAGAACCTGATTGGCGATACAGCGATTGCTGTTGGTGCTCAGGATTTAAGTGAGCAGGAACAGGGCGCTTATACCGGCGAAATCAGCGGTGATATGCTGAAAGACAACGGTTGCCAATATGTTATTGTTGGCCACTCGGAGCGCCGCAGTTTATACGGCGAAACCGATATTTTGGTGGCGCACAAGACAGGTAAAGCCATCGAGCACGGTTTAACACCGATTCTTTGTGTTGGGGAAACCCTTGAACAAAGAGAAAATGGCACCACTATGCAAGTGGTAGAACAGCAGTTAGATGCTGTCATTGATACCCTCGGTATTGATGCATTTGCTAAGATAGTCATTGCCTACGAGCCAGTATGGGCTATCGGCACCGGCGTAACAGCATCGCCAGAGCAGGCTCAGGAAGTTCATTCAGCGATTCGTGCGCATTTGCGTGAAAAGAATGCTCAAGTCGCCGAATCAATTAAGATATTATATGGCGGCAGCATGAAAGCTGCGAACGCCGAAGAATTGTTGGCCCAGCCCGATATCGATGGTGGATTGATTGGCGGGGCTTCTTTAAAAGCAGACGAGTTTATCGCGATTTGCAACATAGCAGGATAATACGATGCAATTATTTTTAATGATCACTTTGTTAATTGTTGCCTTACTTCTAGTTGGCATTATTTTGATCCAACAGGGTAAGGGAGCAGAAATCGGCGCTTCTTTTGGCGCTGGCGCTTCTAACACCTTATTTGGTGCACCTGGTGCGGGTAACTTCCTAACCAAAAGTACCACAATCCTGGCAATCATCTTCTTCGCATTAGCATTGACCATTCATGCCATTGGCCAGGACGAAGCTGCCGAGTCTGGATTACTGGATGACCCAGAAGCCACTCAGGTAGAAGAAGTCACAGCCCAGCCTGCTGAAATCCCAGCAGAAGCACAGGACGAAATTCCTTCTGAGATTCCAACTGAAACTGAAGAAGAAATCAGCACCGAAATTCCAACTTCAGATGAAGAAACAATTTCTGAGACGATTCCAGAAGCAACTGAAGAAGAAACTAAAAAAGACGATCAAGATCAGTAACTGATCGTCTTCATATTGCTCAGGTGGTGGAATTGGTAGACACGCTATCTTGAGGGGGTAGTGGCCGTAGGCCGTGCGGGTTCAAGTCCCGCTCTGAGCACCAAATTCAAAAATACTCTTCTATTCTGTGTTTGAAAGCATAAAGTGAGCAAATGCTCAAGTTATGGTGGTATAAGTACCATTTAATGAGCTTAACCATTGTTCATGAAACCATAGTTTGTCACCTGTCTAAATAGAAAAGTATCGAACGCACACTTTTACATATAAAAGCTTTAGAGATTCCCAGTAGAATTCGTCTTATACCCACCGCCGCTAAACAACCTCCCTGCCAGTATCAGTTGACCACCTATACCATAATCTCCTGACTAGGCCACCGGGCTTGGAAAAGTTTAAATAAGTGCTACTATCAGTACTATGAGTACCTTAAATGATTCTAAACTAAACCGCCTTCTCCGTTGTCAGCCTGAAGATGCTGTTTTGACATCCTCTTGGCTTGCTAAGGAGGGGTATAGTTACGACTTGCAAAAGCGCTATAGAAAAAGCAAATGGTTTGACTCTATAGGCACTGGCGCACTAGTGCGCCACGGTAAGCAAGTAGACTATCTTGCAGGTGTATATGCTTTGCAATCACAGCTTGGCCTGTCTGTTCACCC
>NZ_JABURJ010000009.1 GCF_014762745.1 Kangiella sp. | reverse complement strand
TGCCTAAAACCAAATTTATTATGAATATTTTTTTGAGGCGCATTGTTCACCTAACATTATATTACCGGACATCACCGATAACCTTTTGATTTTAAACTGTTTATTTTTAATGTCCGTTTTTCAGGCTAATACCATATAAAACCGGACATTTCTGTTCTGGTATCTCTTTACCAGTACGTACTTGCAACGGCGTTGGGTAAATAGATAACTCCTTATAATAGTTAGGTTTTTCATTATTGCAATGACTTTGTTAGTTGAGTTATCAATTCGGCATATGCGACAGATTGGTTTAGATCAGGATTTATAATCAAAACCTCGAGTTCGCTCCACTAGTCAGGCTGTGAAGTTCGCTGTTGTAGATGATGGAATCGGGGGCAAGACGTTTGATTTAGTAATTCTTATATACACTCGACCTATGAGCTATCTTTACGACATTAACCACTAATACATCATCCCTTATCTGATAAACAATTCTGTATAAGCCTTGGCGTACACGGTATTTATCGTTACCTGAAAGTT
Organism: Kangiella sp.; assembly: GCF_014762745.1. Lineage (GTDB taxonomy): Bacteria > Pseudomonadota > Gammaproteobacteria > Enterobacterales > Kangiellaceae > Kangiella. The sequence continues at coordinate 6,414 of NZ_JABURJ010000009.1, read as the reverse complement.
TAATACAACCCTCACCTCTTGGGTTTTCGGCTAGGCTATTAACTTTTTTAAGTATTTTTGCAACGTCTTTGTTGGGTATGCTGCGTAAATCTTTAGCTACCGACTTTTTGAAGGTTATTTTATATTTTTCCATGAGCCTTCAAATCGTTCAGTAATGCTTCATAGCTGATTTCAGGTTCTTCTATACGTTCTGCAAATGCTTGCAAGTCTTCCTGATCTTCCCGCATCAAGAGCTTTACAGCCTCGTCGACAATCTCAGAAATAGAAACATTTGAAGATGCAGCTTTCATCTTTAAAGCCTGGTGAACTGACGGCTCAAAATAAACGGTAGACCTTTTTGATAAATTACTCATAACAACAACTCTTACAATGAATCATAAAACGCATTATAGCGTTACGACGTTATAATGTCATGTATGTGCTTCTTACTTAATACTTAGACTTACCATCTGTAACCAATTGAATTTATTATACTTATGATTCAAATTTCTAGTTATTCTGAATATCGCTGAAAGATATAGCCGTTAATAAGGATTGTTCTGATGTCCCTGGGTCATTGATAATTATGGTGTCAAAGTTTCGATAAGTGCCATCCAGGATTTCATCTGTAACTATGACTATCCAATCTTCTTGTTGATTATTATTAAGATAAGTTTTGGCAACCAGTCGTAAATTGAAATATCTGCTGTTGGTTTCTATGGTTAGATTGTTGCTATCTTGAGTAATAGCATTCGGGAATAGAGTTGCCAAGGTATTCTTTTCATCAGAGGTTATCTGTCCTAGCGATGAGTTAAAGCTGGTTATATCCAGTCGCTGAGATAAAGTTGTTCCGAAATCAGAACGAAGTTCAGCAGCACTTTTATAGTCGACAGTCTTTGCATGACTATTTTTTACTAAGGTTAGGACCTCACACTCTAGGTATTCAGATTTAATGAGGAAGTTCTTTGACGACTCTTCAATAAGTGAGTTTTTAGACAGCTCAAGATAGTTTTTGCAATTCTTGGCTTCACCCTTATTAAAGCTGATAGACGAACGCTCACTTGTTAGCCAAGATTCATCAGTTGTAAGAGATTTAAAATAATCCACATCATATATCAAACTTGTTTCGGCTATTGTTTGTTTAGTTACAGCACAAGAAGCCAACACCACACAAAATACGAAATAACTTAATTTTTTTAAACTGCTCATTGAATACTCAATTCATTCAGTTTGACGAAGCGACATCCCAATTTATGCATAATAATAACAACCTCGCCAGTGGATACAACGGATGTAGATTTTGCATATTGTATTTAGTTATACGAAGAACTAACCTTTTTTCCAACTTAGAACTCACAATTCTTGTGGACCGCCTGTTACAAAATGATACTTTTGTTTTTCCTTGTTATTTTGTAAGCTCCCCCTCGAAAGCATGCTGATGCTTGGGAATATAAAAAATAGTTGTATATTAAAAATACACCGAATACCCGTTTCTTTTAGAAGGAATAATCAATGAAATCTATTACCACAGTATTACTTATGGCTTTAACCCTGCTTGTCACTGGCTGCATGAAGCCTATGACTCTTAACGAGAGAATGGAACAAATTCCACCTGAGCATCACACCAATTATCATATAAACCATCCAAAAAATAAGTTTGCGAGGGCGATTGCTAAAAATACTGCAGATAATTTTGAATTTTCGGCTGAAGATAGTGGGCCGGATGTTATAATGGGCACAGCCTATGCAAGCCCAAACACATCCCTAGCAAAGGTGATTATTGCTGACTTATTATTTAGTCGGCAAGTCCAATCTGAATTAGCATTGCCTATAGCCACCTTCCACACGTATAGCGACCTATCTGCACCAGAAACATTTAACAATATTTTAAGTGAGCAATGGTTCTCAAACCTTCTTAACCAAAAAGGGTGCGCTATCAGCGGTTATTATAACGACAATAATTACAGAATAGCGTCAACCTTTCACGCAGAAAATCAATTGCTATACAGGGAGTTCAAGTGTGAAGCGCCCGGCTTATCGAAAGCATATTGGCTTAGTTTAACGGTTTTTTACAGTGAGTCAGGTTCGGAAACTATTGTCAATATCAGCGAGAAGGAGATAGGCAGCAGACACTTGGTAATTGAGCCTCTTATGAGATACGAGACGCTTGAGACGTTTATTGATGAGTTTCCTGATTCTTGGCTAAAGATAGGGTACGGCTTTGCTGATACCAAAGATGGTCCAGAGTGGTTAGCAAAAGTCATTAAAGATGGGAAAACAGCCTACCTTGAAGTTCCTGTTATGCCTGGATCTAACCATGAAAGCGAGATAAAGCGTTACAAAGAAGAGTACCTTTAATCCATTATTGGTCTAAAAAAGGTAGGGTTTCCTACCTTTTTTTATGCCTATTACCACCTCCAAAGTCATATATTAAAGATATACGCCCTGCGGCACGTTATTTATGATTAAGGAGAAGAGAGGATATGCTTACCCCAAGAAAACTAGATGGGATTATGGGTAAAACCAATAATCCAGGTAGAGATAATACACTTGAGGCTACAAGGCCCGAAGTGACCGCCCCCCCCCTAAAGAACTAACCGACCCATTTATCACAGCAAAAGAACGCACTCCGGATGAACCGACATCCCAGGTCAAGCCTGAACCGGAGGCCATACCAAATGGCATCAAAGAACAAGAATCTGCCAAAATTGAACCGCCCCCCTCTGAGACGATAAAACTTAAAGGCCTTGATAAAAAGTTCGATAAGGACATTTTCTTTTTAAAGCAACCCTATCGTTCACTTTATGGGCTTTTATTCTTAATCTTCTCTGGACTTATGTTTTCCATGTTCAGCGAGACCTTTGCTAGCTGTGACTTTTGCTAGCTGTGACTTATGGCGTTGAATTAAACCTTGCTACCTATTCAAAAAGATATTTAAAAGTATCAATGCTACTATAACAAATACAATCACTCCAAATATTTCCCCTAAAGAGGGAGGGAATTTCTTGTAGGTTTGCCCGCAGAATGGGCAAATTGAACGTTTGGGAACTGGCGTCCAACTCCCACCGCCTTGAATTAATGGTGGGCCGGTGATAACACGAGGTATCATTTTCCTTGAGCAAGATAGGCAAGTTATACGATCATCAGCCTTTGCTGATTGAGGTGTGGCGATAATTTTTACATTTACTGCTTGCGGTCCTTTGGCTGAATCTATGTGTTCAAAATCTACAATATAACCGTTTCTGGGTAAGTCGGCCCCAATTACTGAGCGGACACTAACAAACCTGTCTGCACCATCTTGCCCTGTGATGAATCCATAGCCCTTTTCTTCAGAAAACCACTTAACTTTTCCCTTCATACGCTACCTACCGAAGCTAAAAAATAGTCCTTATAAGTTTTTTTGTTCATGATTTAAAACTGTTCTTTAATAGGTAAAAGTTGCTTTGCAGCTAGGACAATCATCACGCTCTCCTACTCTTACTCCGCACTCTGAACAAAATTTTTCATAGATTGGATCAGATCCAGAGATATTACCTCCATAGGGCAGTCCGTTCTGCTTTTTCAGCAACCTAAGAACTTCTGCACCAGCACTACAAAGAGCATATAGAAAAAGACCGTGAACAAGTATGCCTATTACAGGTATCAGCCCCAATATCAGCCCCAAAAGGGAAAATCTTCCGTTGAAGTCCACTGATAACAATAAAACTGTGATCGCCCCGACTATACCAATTACTAAAAATAGTGTTGCTAGCCCTGATAAAAGGTTTTCCAAACCACCTTTGTGGCCAATTGTTTTTTTTACTTTAGTTGCCATTAAAAGCCCCCTTTCTGTATGACTACTTTGTGTAACACCCTAGCTTGTTGTTGCTTGATTTGCTGGATGAAATGCACTCTTAGCTCAGTGAAAATATGCTTTCGTATTATAGATTGTTTTTATAACAGTCTATAGTATCCCTTAATATTTAATTTGCAAAAATTTCTAATCACTCAAAATAACTACTAGTTATATCTATCAAACCCCACAAGCCTCTTTTCTCCATATCTTCCGCTCTTCCCGCCATCGTTTTAAGGTTCTGTCATAAGGATTGATGGTGATCTGGCCTGCGCAGCCTGAGTGTTCGGCTTTGATGTTGAATTCCTGATAGCGTTTGTAGACGCTGGGATGTGGGATCGGATAGCGGCTGTGGAGTTCACTGGTGTAGATGACGACGTCGGGATCGACTCGTTTGATGAAGGGATAGGTTGAGGAGGTTTTGCTGCCGTGATGTGGTGCGATGAGTATGTCGGATTTCAGTTTGCTGTAATCTTCAGCGGCTGCTAACAGATACTCTGCGTCTTTTTCGATGTCGCCGGGTATTAAGATACTAAAGTCGTTGATGGTGATTTTTACCACGCAGGATTGGTTGTTGGGTTTGTCGGAGACGGCGTTTTGTTCTCCATAGAAGAACTCCAGTTTTGCGCCCTCTAGCTCCATGCTCTGCCCTACTTCGCACCGCTGGCTGGGTTTGTCGTACCAGGAGTCGGCAATGATCTGGTTAACGGGGAAGTTATCAAGCAACTCTTTAGTACCACCTGCGTGGTCATTGTCTTTGTGGCTGAGAATTAAGCTGTCTATTTTTGCAATCCCAAGCTCTCTTAAGCTGGGAATGATGTAACTGGATACGGCGCTGGAGCCGGGGCTGGCGTAGCCTGTGTCGTACAAAAGAGCTTTATCCTTGTTGTGTAGCAAGATTGACAGGCCATGCCCTACGTCGAAGATTTCGATTGACCATTTATCCTCTGATAATTGTTTATCCAGTTTTTGCCCCATCATCATGGTTGAGCTGGTTATTAGCGCAAAAGTCACCAAGGGTTTCTTTATAGACGATAACGGCAACCAACAGACTAATAAGATGAAAAATATCAGTACACCGATTAGCATTGGCAGGTTTGTATCGATGACTATCAGTGATGAGTTATCAATAAAGCTGCTGTGTAAAAGTTGCTCGCTGTATTGAAAGAAATAACCCACAAAGCTATCGAGCTCCTGCAATGGCCAAGTCAATCCTAATAAACTGAATATGAAACTTAGAAATATTGCTGGTAGCAACACGATACTGAACAGCGGAATCATAATGATGTTGACGATCATGCCAAGAAAGCTGGCCTGCTGGAAATAAAGCAATGAAGGGATGGCGAGAGTTAAGGTAATAGCGAGTTGCAGTTTTAACAAACTCTTTATTTTGTGTTTCCAGTTATTGGTCTGTTGAGTCCTTCCCATCAATATTAAGCTTATGACCACAACCGCTATAAATGTCATCCAGAAACTGGCGGATAGAACACTGAGTGGGAATATCAGCAGTACCAATAACAGCGACCAGATTAAGCCATCATAAATTGCTGAGCGTCTTTGCAATAGAAAGGCCAAAGCAACCGAACACCACATTAGCAAAGCGCGTACTGTTGGAATCGAAAAGTCGGCCATGGCGCTGTAGAGAAATGCAACGAGACAACTGCTAATCAAGCCGATATGGAACGGTGGCCATTTTCTAGCTAGCGCCGCCCTTCCCCACAGCAAACGCATTAGCCAGAAGCTGACACCGGCAATGATTGAGATGTGTAAGCCTGAAATAGCAATCAGGTGACTGAGACCAAGTTTTTGCAGAGCTTCTCGTTGCTGATGATTAATGGATGATTTTTCGCCAATTAATAAAGCCTGAAAGATGCCTGCGTTATCCAGGCTGGCCAATTGCTCATGGGCAGATTGCCTGAATTGATGAATTGGATTGGCGGTTTCAGACTTAAACTCAAGAAAATCTTCACGAACATAACCGCGCCCATCAATGCCCTGTTCAAAGTAATAGCGCTCCAGATCAAAACCTGCCATATTGACCGGGCCATGGATAGGTTTGAGCTTGATTTGCATTTGCCATACCTGACCTAATCTGAAAGGACATTCAGATTGATAGAACTTTAGTCGAATAACCCTGCCTAACAGGTTAACTTCATTGGCCTTCTGGATTCGGGCCGTAAACTGACAATACTCGGGATAAATCGCTGGTAATCCAATAACCTCGGCATCTATAATGTGCGCCTGATTGTTGAAGGGCTCCGGTATTTGGCGTTGTAATTGCCAATATGCGTTGCTGCTAGTCCATACAATTCCAAGGCTCAGGCCTCCGATAGCTAAAAGCTGTGTTTTAATTGCTTGAGGATGCTTAGTCAGAATGCTTATTACGGTCGAGGAAATACCGATAATTGCCAGCACCGATAACAGCGTTAATAAGATGATAACGTCAAACGATAAACTTGGAATGAACAGTATAGAGCAACAACCTGCCAAAAATGCCAGCGTCCATACAAACATAATGGATAGTCCTTATCCTGATTGTTTTACAGTGTTAAGTGATTTTTAATGCCCCGCAAAATTTTTAAAAAATATTTGCCTGATCATAA
>NZ_JABURJ010000023.1 GCF_014762745.1 Kangiella sp. | reverse complement strand
GGAGGAAAAGCGCCAGCTAAACCCTGTCCCGTAGGTTGGTGACAGGCCTGACAATTTGCCTCATAAGCTTTCTTACCATCATCAGCTTGGCTTGGGCTGGCTATAAACAGTAAGGCCAAAGCCGATGCTGCCAGCGATAGCTTGGTTGAGAGTGATTGGTTCATTGTGTGCCCTCCTTAGGACAATTTCTTTCCTGATCCCATTAACATTCTAGAACTTAAGAAGCCAGTGACTCTGATCTAAATCAAACAACCAACAAGAATTCTATCTTGTTGTTTTATATGGGTGCTTGACTTTAGCCTCACTTGCTCCATTGATTTGAAATGATCCTTAGATTTATAGAGTGCCATATCTTTATGGGTTGTTCAAAAAATAGTCATAAAGAATGTGGTGGTATTAACTAATTATTTAAAAAACAATAAGTTAGTTATTGTCATCAAACTGACATATCTTGCCTTTAATATGATCGCAAATAAGTTGGAGTTATGAGCTTTTAACGGGTATTCGCTGGTCTTTCATATATCCCGGCCAGCAGGCAAAGAGATGTCATAAAAGCGTCATATTTAAGTCATATCCTTTTAATAAAGTCTCATCATAATGACCAGCGTTAGAAGAGCGTATTGACCTTTACGGTTCGATTTTTGTTCAAAGCAAAAGCGTTCTGGTCGCGGCGCTCGTTATGTAGCTTAGTCACTCTAAGGTAATGGCGAGCAACAAAGAGCAGGGCGCTTTTGATTGAACCCGAAGGGCAGCGTTTGTTTGGCTTTTCTACTGTGTTATCGCGCGTGGATGGAGAGTGACTACACCTCACACGCGATGCCTTGTATAAAATCCAAACAAACTGCTGCAAAAACAAACCGTAAAGGTCAATACGCTCGCTCATAATCGGTATCAAGAGACCCCTTAGCGATTGATACCTAATATAGTTAAGTTGGAGAAATGAAATGAATCTATTTAAGAAAGTTGCTTTAGTAGCTGCGGTTTCAGCTTTGTCAGCTGGCGTAACACAGGCTAAAGTTGATGAAAAACTACCTGTCTATGAAAAAACCAGTGGTGTTTCTGGCAACATTTCAAGTGTTGGCTCGGACACATTGGCTAACCTGATGACTCTATGGGCTGAAGAGTTCAAGCGTCAATATCCTAACGTCAATATCCAGATTCAGGCTGCCGGTTCATCAACTGCACCACCTGCATTGACAGAAGGTACTTCAAATCTTGGCCCAATGAGTCGTTTGATGAAGGACAAAGAGCTTGAAGCTTTCGAAAAGAAACATGGCTACAAGCCAACAGCTATCGCAGTAGCGATTGACGCTTTGGCAGTTTATGTACACAAAGATAACCCAATCGAAGGCATGACCATTGCTCAAGTTGACGGTATCTTCTCTTCAACTCGCAAGTGCGGCGGCGAAGATATTTCTAACTGGTCAGCATTAGGTTTGGCTGACTTGGGCGACATGCAGATTTATGGTCGTAACTCAGTATCAGGTACTTATGGTTACTTCAAGAAGCATGCTTTGTGTAAAGGCGACTTCAAGAACAGCGTAAATGAGCAACCTGGTTCTGCGTCAGTGGTTCAGTCTGTAGGTTTGTCTAAGAATGCTATCGGTTACTCAGGTTACGGCTACCGTACATCAAGTGTTAAAGCTGTACCGTTGGCCAAGAAAGAAGGCGATGAGTACTACGAAGCTAACGCTGAGAACGCGATTTCTGGTAAATACCCACTGGGTCGTCAGCTAGTTGTTTATGTCAACAAGCACCCTAACAAACCGCTTGCTCCAATCGAGTTGGAATTCATGAAAATGGTTCTTTCTAAAGTGGGTCAGGAAGTGGTAGTGAAAGATGGCTACATCCCATTGCCAGCCAGCATCGCTGAAAGAGAGCTTCAAAAGTTAATGAAGTAATAAAATCAAACCCTGTAGTAACGATTTTAGCCGGCTCTTCTGAGCCGGTTTTTTTTTGCTTTGTCGTTCTGTTGGAGTGTTAATTCAGCTACGGACAAGTCATGACTTGTCCGTACAAAAAAGAAGATGTAGGTTGGTGATGAGCGAAGCGAATCCCAACGCTTTAAGTTATTTGAAATATAATGTTTTGGGATTCGCTTCGCTCATCACCAACCTACAAGAAAGCCCATGTTATAGTAATACCAAATTCAACAGAGAACTTGATGTGCTCAAAACTAACCCTTCGATTTGTCATACCATTCAGATGCCTTTTTTAGCCCGGCATAATATTGAGCTGGAGATTAAGCGTGATGATCTGATTCATCCAACCGTTTCTGGTAACAAGTGGCGAAAGTTGAAATACCTGCTGATGGATGCACAAGCTAAGGGATGTCAGACTCTGGTGTCGATGGGCGGTAACTGGTCGAATCATCTGCATGCTTTGGCTTACGCTGGAAAGGAACTGGGTTTTAAGACGGCTGCCTTTGTGCGTGCTCACCAAGGGCAGCGATTAACACCAACCCTGGAAGATTGTCGCCAATGGGGAATGGAGCTGATCTTTACCAGTCGAGTCGATTATGCGCAGTTGCGTCATAGTTTTCAATGGAATCATTTTGCCGAACAGTTTCCGCAAAGTTATTGGATTAGTGAAGGTGGATTTAGCGAGCTGGCGATTAAAGGGGTTGAAGAAATTGGCCAGGAACTTGAGCAACAATATGACCACATCTTTGTCGGGACAGGCTCCGGGGCAACCTTAGTGGGGCTGGCTAAAGCTTGCCCTGAAAGTTCGGTAACTGGGGTTGCTGCCTTTTCCGGCGCTGAGTATCTGCTTGGGCAATTGGAGCCATTTTTGAAACCGCAAACCAACTGGCGAATTGATACCGAGCATCATTGTGGCGGCTTTGCCAAGTCGAATGCAGTGCTTGAATCCTTGATTGAAGAGTTTCATCAGCACAATGATGTGCAGCTCGATTTGGTTTATAACGGTAAGTGCTTACTTGCAATCAAAGATGCGGTGGAGAAGGGGAGAATACAGCAAAGTGATAAGGTATTGATGATCCATACTGGTGGTTTACAGGGTATGCGGTAGAGGCTGGTCTGGATAGTTGTAGGGACAAGTCATGACTTGTCCGTACAGAGCAGTGCAGTCCCAGCCTACCTTTTGGTTTACCTTATAGGCAACAAGGAAATCCTAAATCTGGTCTTTTTTCAACAAATCTCGAATTTCAGTTAGTAGCTCCTGTTCCGGTGTTGGTTTCGGTGGTGCGGCAGGCGCTTCTTCCTCTTTGCGAGATAGACGGTTCATGGCTTTTATCATCATAAAAATAGCAAAGGCTATGATGATGAAGTCCACTGCGGTTTGGATGAAGTTGCCATAGTTGAGGGTGACGGCTGCCTGATCGCCGGCGGCTTCTTTGATGGTGAAGGCAAGATCTTTAAAATCCATACCACCTAATAAGATTCCCAACGGCGGCATCAGAACGTCATTAACAAACGAGCTGACGATTTTGCCGAAGGCTGCACCGATGATGATACCGACCGCCATATCCACTACATTGCCCTTCATGGCAAACTTTTTAAACTCACTGATCATTCCCATAATATTTCCCCTTAAATTGTGATTATTGTTGAATCAGCGTGTAACTCCCCAGAGTTACACTGAATTTAATAGCACGCTTTAGCCTTTTCGGGAATCAGATTTTGTCGCAAGCTTGCGTTAATCGTCGATTTTCTGTGCTATTATCGGGCGGATTCATATTCAATTGTCAGTCAAAGAACGGGGCAGGTTATGCGTAGCGGACAGGAGTGGATTGCGGAATATAGCGAAAGTCATCGTAATCCGATCAATAAGTTATTACATTGGATTTGCGTGCCAACCATTATGTGGACGGTACTGGCGTTTCTGTGGGTGATTCCTGTGCCTGAAATGATGCAGCTTCACCCGTTGGTCAATTGGGCGGTGATTTTTGTCGCTGTGGCGCAACTCTTCTATATCAGCTTCGGCTGGAAAATCTTCAGCGGCATGTTACTGGTTTCGGTCTTGATGTTGTGGTTCACCCATTGGCTGGAAAGCGTGGTGTCGATACCACTGTGGCAAATTGCCTTAGTTGTCTTTATCATAGCCTGGATTGGTCAGTTTATCGGGCACCATATCGAAGGCAAAAAACCTTCATTTTTTAAAGACTTACTATTTCTTTTAGTCGGCCCCGCTTGGGAAATGAATTATTTCCTACGCCAAATTGGCTGGCTACGTTAAATCTTATTTGATTGAATTTTAACCAATTTAAAGTTTGGGGATATTGTAATGGCAGTAACAGAAACTACTGAGAGAGTAGCTCTTATTCAGTCAGACGCTGTGACGTTTGGCTTGATAATGGCTGTATTGGGGTTAATTTTTTACACCTCCAGCCGCGGTGAAGGCTTCTGGCACAAGTTCTATAAACATATTCCGGCGCTATTGTTATGTTATTTCATACCGGGCGCCTTGAATACTTTGGGCTTTTTCGAGAAGTCCAGCGCGGACAATATTTATCACATTGCTTCTCGTTATTTATTACCTGCCAGTTTATTCCTCCTTACCTTAAGTATTGATTTTAAAAAGATTATAGGCCTCGGCTGGCGAGCTGTGGCGATGTTCTTCGCCGGTACAGTGGGTGTTATTATTGGCGGTCCATTAGCTGTACTGTTATTTGCCTTTATCGCTCCTGAGTGGGTAGGTATTACCGATCAGGCTGTGCCAAAAGGTGAAGAAATCTGGGCTGGGTTGGCAACTGTTGCCGGCAGCTGGATTGGCGGTGGCGCTAACCAGGCTTCGATGCAGGTTCTGTATGAAGTGAGCGATACTCTGTTCGGTACTATGGCTGTAATGGACGTGCTGGTCGCTGAGATCTGGATGGTAGCTTTGCTGTTCATGATCAAAAAGTCCGACTCGATTGATAAGTGGATGAAAGCTGATAATTCGAGTATCGAAGAGCTGAAAGTGACGGTTGAGAAATACACTCGCGAAAATGAACGTATCGCCAGCTTTGAAGATTATAAGATGATTCTTGGTCTGGCCTTCGCGGTTGTCGGTGTCGCTCACTTGGCCAGTATTTATTTCCCCACCTGGATTTTAGGTTCCGTGGAAAAAGGCAGTACAGCTTACACAGTATTCGACAATATTGGTTTTGGCAGCGCTTTCTTCTGGATCATCATTGTCAGCACCGCAATGGCCCTGATTTTATCGCAAACCAGAATGCGCAAGATTGAGCACGTCGGTTCAACTAAGATTGGTACAGTATTTATCTATATTCTGGTGGCCAGTATCGGTATGAAAATGGATCTGACAAAGATTCTTGATCACTACCAAGTGTTCTTTATCGGTCTGGTATGGATGATGATCCATGTGATTATTCTGTTTGTGGTAGCCAAGCTGATCAAAGCGCCATACTTCTTTATCGCTGTTGGTAGTAAAGCGAATATTGGTGGTGCAGCATCAGCTCCGGTTGTAGCAGCGGCCTTCCACCCATCATTAGCACCTGTTGGGGTATTGTTGGCGATTTTAGGCTATGCCGTAGGTTCTGTCGGCGCGATTGCAACCGCGATTATGATGCGAGCAGTGGTTGGTGGGTAATACAGACTAGCCTGAAGCTTTCATTTATTAATAGAGCCCCTCCAAGTGAGGGGCTTTTTTATGAATCACAGAAAGCTAGCAAGAGTGTAATACTGTTATTAGTCTAGCCAGTTTGTTCTTTAATCAAGTATTGTCATTCCCGCTTTCGCGGGTGACCAAAGGAAGTGCCGGTGGTAAATGACACTAATTATGTCTTCACCGACTATCGATTACCTTTTCGGCATAAAATTTTCAGCCAACATGCAGCGAGTGCTGCCGCCGCCAACTTGTTCGATGGTTGGGATCGGACAGGGCAATAATCTACCGTGCTTTTCCAGTTTGGCTTTCTGTTCTTTAGTGAAACCTCGATAGGCGCTGTCTGACATGACGATGATCTTGTCGCCTTTACTGTTGTGGAGTTGCAGGATATTGCCACAGAAGCTTTTCTCGGTTTGTTCAAGGCTGATGTCGATCACTTCTTTTTTAGTAGTTGTAAAGCTATCGAGCAGCAGTTGTTTCTGCTGGTCATCGGTTATTGATTCCAGGCACATCACTACAAAATGCTCGCCAACACTCATCATGACATTGGTGTGGTAAAAAGGTCTTCCTGTGCTGCTTTGGCTGGTAAAGCTAACCGCCTGATATCCTTTCTTCTGGCAAAAACGCTCAAAGAGTTCCTTATCACACCGCTCTGAAATGGCGGCATAGGCAATTTGATTTTTATGATCAAAGATGATGGAACCAGTGCCTTCAAGAATTTGTTGATGATTTTTGTCGACATGTTCCGTTTTGTGAACTTGATAACCGTTACGATTAAGCAGTTGGGTTAGCTCTTCGGGGCGAACTTCTGCGCGTCGATTGGGCGTCTTCATGGGGTAGAGCGTTAGAGTGCCATTGCTGGAGGTTGAGAACCAGTTATTGGGAAATACCGCATCCGGCAAATCAGGTAACTCCTTATGGCTTTGAGCGTGTTTGTTTAGTAATAAAACTTCAATATGCGCGTCACGTAAACGGTTTACCATTTCATTGAATTCGCACAACGCATCTTCGCGTATGTGTTCTTGTGCCTGACCAGGTTTATTTTGAAATTCGTTGTCGGCACCAGTTTGCTCGTTATAGGCAAAATCGGTGGGCGGCACCATGACGACAGAGTTGGTGGTGTGGTTTTGTTGGATTGGCATAGGTTTATTAGGCTGTTCTTAGGAAAGCTGCAAGATAAAAAAAAGGCTTGCAAGGTGCAAGCCATTTATTAGCAATTTGCGGAACATAAGGACCAAATGGGGGTAGGTATATAATTAATGCCCGCTCGCTAAACAAAGGAGTCAGTCAATGAAACTAAAACCAAATTACCAACTTACAGGAGTTCCTCTCCTGTGGACTTAAACAATGCTAAGTCAAAAACTGTCTTCATAAAATTTTACAAAATGCATTAAAAAAATTTTACAAAGTGTTTGCCTTGAGCTACTAAGGTTTGTCAAAATAGCTTCATTCGATGCATATTTGACTTTGCAGAATCCTTTAAAAATAAAGGATTTCTGTAGCAGCCCCTTGAGACAGGTCAAATATTAACCACTTGTTAGACCAGGTTCAAACGATATATTTTTATGTGTTATATAAAAAAAACTAATGCAAGGAGAGGCGATGTCTAGACGTTTACCACCGCTCAACAGTTT
>NZ_JABURJ010000107.1 GCF_014762745.1 Kangiella sp. | reverse complement strand
GTCGCGCGAGTATAATTTGAATGTGCAGAATTATCAGACATAAAACACCTTAAGCTTGTGACAGGGTTTGCCCCTGCTCTTTCCGTTCATTGAAATAGGTCGGTATCATGTCCTTTTTTCTGCTAAAATTCCACCCCTGTACCGACGATTGGCTTAATTTTAAAGGGCTGAGAGGTCGTACAAGTCTCTTATATTACAAACTGGCACTTCCTTTCTGTGGTGAGATTTCCTATTATCATCAACCGCTTAGGCATCAGTGTCGCCAGTTAAAGCTACATTTTAAGGAATTCAGGACTTTCAATCATGGTTATCAGACCAGCTCAACATACTGATTTAGAAGATATTTTGGCATTGGCTGCCAGCGCCGGAACCGGCCTGACCACCCTGCCTAATGACCCAGTTCGTATCGAAGACAAAATCAAAAACTCGGTCGATGCATTTAGCCGCGATATTGTTAAGCCTGGGCCTGAATATTACTTTTTTGTGCTGGAAGATGATGCAAGCGGCAAGGTAGTCGGCACTTGCGCCCTGGTTGCTGCGGTCGGTATGGACGAAGCTTTCTATACCTATAAATTAAGCACCGTAGTTAATACCAGTCGCGACTTAGGTATCTATAACAAACACAAAATTTTAGTCTTGTGTAATGATTATACTGGCACCACAGAAATTGCGACTCTGTATCTATCTCCTGACTATCGTGGCGGAATCAATGGTCGCCTGTTAGCCAAATCACGCTTCCTATTTATGGCTGACTTCCCGCAGCGATTTGCTGACAAGGTGATTGCCGAGATGCGCGGTTTCAGCGACGAACAAGGCCGCTCGCCATTCTGGGAGTCACTAGGTCGTCGCTTCTTTAGTATGGATTTTGCCAAGGCTGATGCTATTAGTGGTTTGGGCAGTAACCAGTTCATTGCTGAGCTAATGCCACAACATCCAATTTATGTGGATATGTTATCAGATGATGCCAAGCAGGTGATTGGTCAGGTGCATCCTGATACTCGTCCGGCGCTTGCCATGCTTAAACGTGAAGGCTTCCGTTATCAAAATTATGTGGATATTTTTGATGCAGGCCCCACTATTGAAGTACCCAAGGATCAAATCAAAACCTATCGTGCCAGCCGTCTGATGCCAATCCGTGTTGGCAAACCGGAAGGTGAAACCGAGGCGATTATGATCAGCAATCGTCGCCTACAGGAGTTCCGCACCACGGTATTTGAAACGCGAATCGATACTGATGAACTGATTGTCAGTGCAGAAGTGCTCGACCGACTTCAGGTAAAAGAAGGCGATACGGTTCGTGCAGCCAGTCTGCGCAACAAACGTTAAACGAATTTACAGCAGGTGTTTTTTAATATGACTCAAGATGCTCATAAAAACTTAATGATCAACAATCAATGGCTCGCCGGTGAAGGCGATAGCTTTAGTTCAGTCAACCCAGCTAACGGCGAAGTCATCTGGCAAGGCAATGCCGCAACTGAAGAACAGGTGGGGCAAGCGATTGAAGCGGCACAGAAAGCCGGTTGGGACTGGAGTCAAAAGTCATTGGATGAGCGAATTGCCATCATTAAAAACTTTGAGCAGCAATTAAAAGACAACAAAGAAGAACTTGCGGAACTGATTGCACAAGAAATGGGCAAGCCTTACTGGGAAACCCTGACCGAAGCTGGCGCCATGGCCGGCAAAATTGATATTTCGATTCGAGCCTATCATGAGCGTACTGGCGTTAAAGAAGCTGAAATGGGCGCTGGTATCGCTGCTACTCGCCATAAACCGCATGGCGTTCTGGCCGTATTCGGTCCTTACAACTTCCCAGGCCATTTACCCAATGGTCATATTGTTCCAGCCTTGATTGCAGGAAACACGATTGTATTCAAGCCAAGCGAATTAACACCAGCCGTTGCCGAACTAACGGTTAAATTATGGCAGAAAGCAGGGTTACCTGATGGCGTTCTTAATCTGGTTCAAGGCGAGGTCAATACGGGTATTGCACTAGCCAGCCATCCGCAAATAGATGGCTTATTATTTACCGGCAGCGAAACAGTCGGCAAGCTTCTGCATAAACAAGTTGGCGGTCAACCGGGCAAAGTTTTAGCTTTAGAAATGGGTGGTAACAACCCGCTTATTCTGGGCGATGTAAAAGACTTAAAAGCTGCCGTTTATCACACCATTCAATCGGCTTATATTTCTGCTGGCCAACGCTGCACCTGTGCACGCCGCCTGTTTGTACCAAAAACATCACAAGGCGATCAATTTATTGAGATGCTAACCGAAGCAGTTAAAAACATTCGCGTCAGTCACTACAACGATGACAACAAACCGTTCATGGGCCCTGTGGTTTCTGAGAAAGCTGCTAAAGATTTAGTTCGCGCTCAGCAAAACCTGCTTGATAAAGGTGCTAAAGCCCTGGTCAAAATGGAGCACATGAAAGAAGGCACCGGTTTTGTCAGTCCTGCACTGTTGGATGTAACCGGCGTTACCCCTGAAGATGAAGAGTTTTTCGGCCCTATTTTGCAAGTCTATCGTTATGATGATTTCGAAAGTGCCATTGCCGAAGCCAATAACACCCGCTTCGGTCTATCAGCCGGTTTGTTCAGCGATGACAAAGCACAGTACGACACATTCTACCGTCGCATTCGTGCCGGCATCGTCAACTGGAATAACCAATTAACCGGCGCATCCAGCGCAGCACCCTTTGGTGGTATCGGTAACTCAGGTAACCATCGTCCGAGTGCCTACTATGCTGCTGACTACTGTGCCTACCCGGTGGCTTCGATTGAAAATCCTGCCTGTGTCATGCCTGAAACGCTAACGCCTGGAGTATCTCTATAAATGAGCACCAATAAAAATATGGCTTACGAATTTAATTTTGATGGCCTGGTTGGCCCAACCCATAACTATGCAGGCCTGTCTGTCGGTAATGTTGCCTCAACGTCTAACGCAAACTTGATTGCCAAGCCCAAAGAAGCGGCCAAGCAGGGCTTGCAGAAAATGAAGGCGCTACATGACCTAGGCTTAAAGCAAGGTGTTTTAGCACCCATGGAGCGCCCAGACGTGGCCACACTGCGTCGTTTGGGTTTTACTGGCACGGATAGTCAAGTTATCATCAAAGCTGCCAAGCAGGCACCTAAAGTGCTAGCGGCCTGTAGCTCAGCCTCAAGCATGTGGACAGCCAATGCCTGCACCATGGCACCATCAAGTGACACTGCAGATGAAAAGGTGCATTTCACTCCGGCTAATCTGGCCAATAAATTCCATCGTTCGATTGAACACCCAACCACAGGCCGTATTTTGCAGGCCATGTTTAAAGACGAGAATCATTTTGTTCACCACCCTGCTCTACCGATGGGCGATCACTTCGGTGATGAAGGGGCGGCCAACCATACTCGCTTTGTGGATGTGAATAGTGAAAAGGGTTATGGCAAGAAAGGCCTACACTTCTTCGTGTTTGGCAAATATGCCTTTGACGACAGCAAGCCAGCGCCGCATAAGTTTCCTGCACGCCAAACCTTCGAAGCTTCGCAAGCCGTTGCACGCCTGCACATGCTGGACAGTGACAATGTGGTATTTGCACAGCAAAGCCCACACGTTATTGATAAAGGTGTTTTCCATAATGACGTAATTTCCGTGGGCAATGGCAATGTTTTATTCGCCCACCAGAAAGCCTTCTTGAACCAGATGCAGGTTTATACTGACCTTGAGCGTGCATTTGATGGTGAAGAGTTCCATGTGGTTGAAGTTGGCGCTAATGATGTTTCAGTAGAAGATGCGGTTAAGTCATACCTGTTTAACAGTCAGCTGGTTACATTACCCGATGGCAATATGGCGATTATCGCCCCTGGCGAGTGCGAGTCAGTTCCTGCAGTAAAGGAATATCTGGACTGGCTGGTTGAACAGGATACGCCAATCAAAGAAGTTAAAATCTTTGATGTAAAACAATCCATGCAAAATGGTGGTGGCCCAGCCTGTTTGCGTCAGCGTATCGTACTCAATGAAACAGAAGTTAGTGCCATGAATCAGAACGTCATCATGAATGATGATCTGTTTGCAACGCTCAACGCCTGGGTTGAAAAGCATTACCGCGACACACTAACCGAAGATGACTTGGCTGATCCAAGCCTACTCAACGAATCGCGCATGGCTCTGGATGAACTAACCAAAATCTTAAACCTTGGTTCGGTTTACCCTTTCCAGATGGTTTAGAAATAATATGTAAAAAAGCCCGCATTGTGCGGGCTTTTTTATGGCTCAAGCATAACTGGTTCTTCACTAAGCTCTAAGGTACTTGAGTTTTCCCTCGTTGCATAAGTCAGCCCCTTATCAGCAGCCAGCTCATAAAAGTGAAACCTGGTGTTTTGATACACAAATACTACTGCCAGCAACTCAGATCTTTTATTATCGATTGCATAGATACGCTCTACGGTACCTAACTCAGAGTCATGTTCTAATATGTAGTCATACTCATCATCGATAAAGCTATCTGGGAACTTCTGAACAAACTGATTATCTGTCTTAGCATAAGTATATGTGCCACCATAGAATACCCATCGATCCTGCTGGTTATATATTTTAGGCAGAGATAAGTTGATACCATTTCCTTGCGCAACCAAACAATGAAATTTAGATGATGGGTTACAATATAAAACACTCTCCACTTCTTCTAGTTGATTTACACTAGCCAAGTAGTCCTTACTAAATTTCAAACTGTCTATTGCTTTATTACCTGTTTTGAATTCGTACACGCTTATGTAGTTTGAACAAGAAGTCAGGGTAAGAAGCACTCCTATAAGTACAATCGATAAAGTCTTACAACTCATATTTATTCACTTCCATTTCTATAAAGCCCGAAAATGCGGGCTTTATTATGGTTCTCATTACCCAAACTTACTCAAGCTCAAACTTAAGCATATAGGTAATATCCTTAGCCTGTTTATTCTTCTCAAACTTCCATTGTTCGATTGCGTTCATTGCCACTTCATCAAATACACCTTCTGGTTCTGATTCAGTAGCACGAATGTTATAAGGCTTGCCGTTGGTATCCACATCAAACTTAAACAGCACATGTCCAGCAATTCCATTTTCTGCAGCGTATTTTGGATACTGTGGTGGCTTAGTGTGAGTTGGTGTAGCTTTCTCATTCACATTCTTAGGATCCGTTACTCTGATTTCGCTTTTTTCGTAAATGACGTTTTGTACTTCTTCTGGACTCTCAGGAGTTAGTGGCGCTGAAGGAGCTGAGGGCGATGAAAGCTCAGGTGGCTCTGGAATATTTTCAAGTCTGTTTTCAAACTCAATAATTTCACCATTGGTCATGGCTCGTGTCTGACCATTTTCTTCAATGGTGTAAGCGCCATTTACTTTTTTATAAATCACTCCATCCTCATTAATAGTAGCTTCAACAGATTTGGCACCCGAAGCATCTCCAGATTTTACTTTTCTAATTTCAATTTTTCTCAGATTCCGCTGTTTTTCTATCTCAGTTCGAGCTTTCTCAAGTTCTGCTTTTGCACGCTCCATATCAACTTGAATGCTCTTCTTCATCTTATCGCTAGACATTTCTTCTTTGGCTTTAATGATTGCCTTTCTAGCTTGCTCCATTTCTTCTTTAGAGAGATGCCCATTTTGAAACTCAATCTCAATATCACGTTGTGCTTCTGCTAGTACTTTGTGAGCATTTTCTATTTGAATCTCAACATCCTGAAGATCATTTTCATGCAAAACTAATACTCTGTGAGCATTCTCCAGTTCTTTCTCAGCAAGTATTAATTCTTGTTCTGTTAACAGTAGGTGCTTTTGAGCTTCTTCATGCTTTTGCTCAAATTTCTTACGCTCCTGTTCGGTCATTGGACGTTTATTGTCACCTTCAAGGATGTAGTAGTTATCATTTTCCTGTAAATAGGTAATACCGTCTCCTTCACTAAACTCAATAACAACTTTCTTATTTCCTTCATCATCAATGACTATATTTTCAGTGGTTACAACACGCTCTTCATTGGGCTCCTTATTGGCTGCATAAACGGCGCAACAGCTTAGAACAAAGGCGGCGCCTAATGTCATAACTATCTTACCGGTTTTGTTTAACGGGTCTGTGATATTCATAATTCTTTCCTCAAGTTGGTTAAAAACCTTCCATGAGCAAAGTAGACTTACAGAGTGAGTGGCAGAAACTGTTGATAATAGCGCATGACCATAATCTTTCGTGCGAGTATGGTTGCCTTTGTTAAGCACCAGATAGTCACAAAATAACTCCTGATCATGTCTGAAATTCTTTCGAGCTATATAAATGAGTGGATTAAACCAACCAATACAGACCAGCACATCCCACAACAGGTTTAACCATAAATGCTTCTGTTTTATATGCTGTTCTTCATGCTCAATAATGAGCTGTATTTGCTGCACTGATAATTGCTTTGCAACGTGGATTGGGAAATAAATTGTTGGCTTGATAAAGCCATACACAGCCGGTGATATTTCTTTATGGTCAACGGCAATAACCTGATATTGACTTTCTCTTATTAAATTAAAACCAGGCAATTCACTGATTGGTCTTTCTATCTTCTTTAAGTCTTTTCTCAGTTCTATGTGCTGAATAATCAGCCTCAATAATAATAACGTTGTACCTGATAACCATAATGCACCAAGCCACCAGTAATTCTGTAACGTTTCTACAGGCTTTACTATCATGACCGATACCGCCTGACCGATGTAATCAGAATTAGCACTACTAGAATCAATTGAAGCAATAATTTTGGCAACCACAAACCCAAGCGGAATAGCTAACCAAAGCAGGTACGAGTTATAACTTTTGGTGGTTTTTCTGATAAAAAACCGAACAATAAGTACGCTCAGGACAATAACACTTAGGTCGAGATTAAAATGCCAGAAAGCATCCAGCCAACCGTTCATCTTGAGATCACTTAACATCCCTGCTCTCCTTGTCCTCTAGCAAGCTTTTTAAATAATCCAGCTCCTCTTTTGATAGCTGTTTGTTATCTACAAATGTGGCTAGCAACTCTTTGATATTGCCTTTAAAGACCTTATCCAGAAAACTTTCACTCTCGTCGGCCAGGAACTCATCGCGCTCTATGGCGGGAGAATACAAATAGCGACGCCCATCTTTTTGGAAAATCACCACGCCTTTCTTCACCAAACGATTAAGAAAGGTTTTAACAGTCTTTTCACTCCAGTCCTGAGTTTGGAGGCGTTCCACGACCTCAGTGCTGGTTAATGGAGATTCCTGCCACAGAATATCCATTACATTCTTTTCTGCTTCACTCACTCTGATTGACATACTTTGACTCATATCAGTTTCTATTAATTATGATTACAAATGTAATCCATGCTAAAGATTACACCTGTAATCAATAACCGTCAACCCTAAATTTACACTCACGGCAAATTTGCAGTTTTCCGGCCAATGGCTTAGAGTTCCACTATTCCAAAATGGGGCTAATAATATGAATCTCAGTTTAAAAATTCTGATCTATATGGTCGCAGGCGCTAT
>NZ_JABURJ010000081.1 GCF_014762745.1 Kangiella sp. | reverse complement strand
GATTTTTTTGTATATTCCACAGTATTTTCCTATTTAAGTTTCAACACTTTCAGAACCCACATCGTCTGAAAGCAAAAAGGGGCCCTAAAGGCCCCTTTATTCTTTTTAGCGACGCAGACCTAACTTCTTAATGAGGTCAGAGTAGCGGTCTTGATCTTTACGTTTCAAATAATCAAGCAACTTACGACGCTGGCTAACCATACGCAACAAGCCACGACGTGAGTGGTGGTCATGCTTATGCACTTTAAAGTGATCTTGCAAATGGTTAATTTGCGCAGTCAATAACGCTACTTGAACTTCAGGAGAACCAGTATCGCCTTCACCGCGCGCGTGTTCTTTAACAATCTCAGCTTTCGCTTCTGGACTTAGTGACATATTTTTTACTCCAAATTTCAGGGACTTGCCCAAGGTTTTAAACAAGACCGGCCAATCACTAATTCAGCCAGTCAAATGAATGCGGGATTTTACCTTAGTCACTCACCTTTCAGCAAGCGGTAAAAAGCCATAAAGGGCCAAATAGCCCGATATTGTTGAGTTTTTTACTGATTTACCGCATCTTTTAGCGGCATATCCATACTTGATTCAATAAAGCATTGACGCAGGAACTGTTCAAAGCAGGACTCTGTTTCAGAAAGCTTTTCACGCAGACGATGGCCACCATCAAAAATATGCAAATTAGCGCCAGCGGCCTGGGCAAACTTAATCACATTGGCCACTGGAACAATATCGTCCTTCCAGCCATGGACTATGGTTACTGGACACTTAACTTGCTCAAGCTCAGCTTCTGCATAACCATCCAGATAAATTGCCGGAGAAATTAAAAACATCCCCAGCGGATGATTTTCAATGCCGGCTACTGCTGACACATAACCGCCCATGCTGGTACCCACCAACACATAGGGGCGCTGCAAATTAGCTAAATGGTTATTCAGCTTAACAACTCTTTCATTGGTCGGTAAGCGGCGGTAATCCAATGATTCCACCTCAAATCCCATGCGCTCAGCAATTTTCGACAATGCCTGGATACGACTTCCTTTCGGACCACTAACTTTACCGTGCGAGAAAATTACCAGTGGTTTAACAATATCAGTCATTACCCTAAATCCTTATTATTCATTCTTTACACAGTCGCTTCATCAGTTCTGATCAAGCGACTTGGTGCTATGTTGCCATCGTCATTGATTGCACCAACACCTATAAATTGATTGTCATGTAGCAGGCAAACACTACCTTCTACAGGAGCTCCCGGTACCTGTACCGCCTGGCCCATACGCAGATAATAGGCCTGATCATCGCTTAACTGGATAAGGGGCATGTGTGCCAACGCTTTTTCCACGGGTAGCAACAGCTCATCCATTTCCAGCTTGGCATCTGCCTGCTTTAATTCTTCGAGGTGAGCCAGTGTAACGGTCTGCTCGAGTCCAAAGCCTCCTACCGCGGTGCGGCGTAATTCTAACACATGTGCACCACAACCCAGCTCATCGCCAATATCTTCGACCAGATTTCGAACATAAGTTCCCTTGGAACAATGCACGTCAAGCACAAACTCTTCATCAGAAAAACTCACAAGCTCCAGTGAGTAAATGTCCACTTCGCGGGCATCCCTTTCAACTTCAATGCCCTGGCGAGCCAGCTTGTACAATGGAACGCCATCTTTCTTTAAGGCTGAGTACATCGAAGGAACCTGGCTGATAGTACCTTTAAATTGTTGCAGTACTTTGACAAGTTGTTCTTCTGTCACAGCGACAGGCTTAGTTTCAATCACTTCGCCTTCACGGTCAGCAGTTGTGGTTTTCTCGCCCAACTTTGCCGTCACCCGATACTTTTTATCCGCATTGAGCAGATACTGTGAAAACTTGGTTGCTTCGCCAAAACAGATGGGTAATACACCGGTCGCAATCGGATCCAGAGCACCGGTATGGCCGGCTTTTGCAGCAAAGTATAAAAACTTGGCTTGTTGCAATGCTTTATTGGAAGTGATGTCGGTGGGTTTATCCAGTAGCAAGATGCCCGTAATATCGCGACCGCGTTTACGTCGTCTGCCCATGGTCTTTCTCCGAAAATTCTAAATTATGACTTTTTCGACTCGTCTTCCGAGATGGCCTTTTCAATCAAAGACGACATTCTCTGACCTTCAACGATCGATTTATCAAATAAAAAGCGCAGGCTGGGAACGCTACGCATACGAATGGATTTTGCTAGTTGTGAGCGCAGGAAACCAGCAGCACCTGAAAGCACTTCCAAGGCCTGCTTAATTTCCTGTTCTTCATCTTTGCCTAAAAAAGTCACAAACACCTTCGCATTCTGAAGATCACTGGTTACTTCCACGCCGGAAACCGTGACGATCCCCAGTCGAGGATCCTTGACTTCACGTTGTAGCAAAACAGCCAACTCGCGTTGGATTTGATCAGCAACTCTTTGTGCGCGTGCTTGTGACATTTTTTCTACCCAATTGCAAATTATAGAGTACGTTGAACTTCAACGATCTGGAACACTTCGATCTTGTCGCCAGGCTTAACGTCGTTGTAGTTCTTAACGCCGATACCACATTCCATGCCATTACGAACTTCGTTGACGTCATCTTTAAAGCGGCGCAATGATTCCAGCTCGCCTTCATAGATAACAACATCGTCACGTAATACACGAATTGGGTTATGACGTTTAACAACCCCTTCAACCACCATACAACCGGCAATCGCGCCCAGTTTTGGTGACTTAAAGACATCACGAACTTCTGCCAGACCAATAATTTCCTGACGAGATTCTGGTGACAACATACCGCCAAGTGCTGCTTTGACTTCTTCAATCGCTTCGTAAATCACGCTGTAGTAGCGGATTTCAACGGCATCTTTCTCAGCCAGTTTACGCGAAGCAGAATCAGCACGTACGTTAAAGCCGATAATGATGGCATTCGATGCTGCAGCTAATGAAACATCAGTTTCCTTAATACCGCCGACACCACTTGAAATCACTTTCACTTCAACTTCTTCAGTAGCCAAGTCAACTAATGACTTATTCAATGCTTCCACCGAACCTTGTACGTCCGCCTTGATAATCACGTTAAGCTGTTGCGTCTCTTCGTCATTACCCATATTGGCAAACATATTCTCAAGCTTGGCTTTTTGCTGACGAGCCTGGAATTCTTCACGCTGTTTTTGCTCACGACGGTCAGCAATTTCACGTGCCGTACGCTCGTCCGCAACTACGGTCGCTTCATCACCAGCCACCGGAACTCCTGACAAACCTAAGACTTCTACCGGAATTGATGGACCAGCTGATTCAATCGACTCACCGTTCTCATCCAGCAAGGCTCGAACACGACCATAATGGGTGCCGGCCAGTAAGATATCGCCTTTGCGTAATTGACCCTTCTGAACCAGGACAGATGCAACTGCACCACGCCCTTTGTCGAGACGCGCTTCAATAACGAAACCTTTTGCTGCACCTTCATCTGTCGCTTTCAATTCCAATACTTCTGACTGAAGCAGAATCGAATCAAGAAGCTCATCAACGCCCTGACCACTCTTCGCAGAAACGTGAACAAACTGCACATCACCACCCCAGTCTTCAGGGATAACATCATGTTGTGATAATTCGTTCTTAACGCGATCAGGATCAGACTCTTCCTTATCAATTTTATTGACCGCCACAATCATCGGAACGCCCGCTGCTTTAGCGTGCTGTACCGCTTCAATGGTTTGCGGCATAACGCCATCATCCGCAGCAACGATTAACACCACGATATCGGTGACTTCCGCACCACGCGCACGCATTGCTGTGAAAGCTGCGTGACCCGGGGTATCCAGGAAGGTAATCATGCCTTTATCCGTTTCAACGTGATAAGCACCGATGTGCTGGGTAATACCACCCGCTTCACCGGATGCCACGTGACTCGCACGAATGTAATCCAGCAACGATGTTTTACCGTGGTCAACGTGACCCATGATGGTAACAACCGGAGCACGAGGCTTGGTTTCACCCGTTTCATCATGCGCTTCTGACAAGGCTTTTTCTTCCATCTCGTTTTCGTTGACCAGAACAGGCTTATGGCCCATTTCTTCAACGATCAAGCTGGCAGTCTCCTGATCAAGCGACTGGTTGATAGTGGCCATAACGCCCACTTTCATCATGGCTTTCATCAGTTCCGGTGCTTTAACCGTCATCGCTTTTGCAAGCTCACCAACGGTAATGGTTTCCGGAATTTCTACTTCGTGAATAATAGTATCTGTTGGTTTCTTGAAACCGTGTTTTTTCATAGCTTCTGGTGCCTGATATACTCTCTGTTCAATCACTACACCGCGCTTACTGTCTTCAAGTGCACCTGCTACCAAGTCCACATCTGAAGTTTTCTTCTTACCTTTCTTACGTTTCTTTTTGCGATGCCCGCTTTTCTCTTCAAAGTCAGCTATAGACATTGGCTTAACTGGACCTTTAGGCTTGCTAGGCTTTTTAACAACAACTTCTTCATCGTCATCATCGTCAAAGCGTGACTTTGATTTTGGCTTAGCCTTTGAAGGCTTACCTGCTTTCTCTTCTTTTTTCTCTTCACGAGCCGGAGCAGCCTTTTTCGCTGACTTATCTTCCGCCTCGGTTTTGTCAGTGCCCTGCTTATCTTCTTCCGCCTGACGCTTCGCTTCTTCTTCCGCTTGACGTTTGGCTTCTTCTTCGGCCTGACGCTTGGCTTCTTCTTCCGCTTGACGCTTGGCTTCTTCAGCTTGACGTTTAGCTTCTTCTTGCGCTTTACGCTCCGCTTCTTCTTCCGCCGCTAACTTAGCCAACTCTTCGCTGGAACGTTTTACATAGGTGCGTTTTTTCTTTACCGCAACCTGCACTGACTTTTTCTTACCTTCAGCACTGGTTACACTCAAGGTACTTTTTTGCGTACGGTTAAGCGTAATTTTCTTTGGTCCAGTACTTTCCGAACCACCATGGCTTTTTTGCAAATAGGCCAATAGGGTCTTTTTCTGCTCATCAGTGATGGCATCTTCCGGACCTTTAACTTTTATTCCGGCCGCCGACAATTGCTCCATCAGTTTTTCAACTGGAGTTTTGACGGTATTAGCCAGATCTTTTACTGTAATTTTCGACATTCGCTATCCCCCGCTATATTATTCCTGCTCCTCGAACCAAGGAGCACGCGCGGTCATAATCAACTTCGCGGCACGCTCTTCATCAAGTTCTTCGATTTCTACAAGCTCATCCACTGACTGCTCTGCTAAATCTTCCATGGTTACAATGCCTTTGCTCGCTAGAACAAATGCCAGGTGGCGATCCATACCTTCCATATTCAACAAATCTTCGGCTGGCTCCACTTCTTCCAACTGCTCTTCGCTGGCAATGGCTTTAGTCAACAACACATCTTTTGCGCGTGACTTTAACGCATCAACCAGATCTTCATCAAAACCTTCGATTTCAAGCATTTCAGATTGTGGTACATAGGCGACTTCTTCAAGAGTGGTGAAGCCTTCTTGAACCAGAATATCCGCCAAATCTTCATCAACGCCCAGGTCGGCAACAAACATCGCAACAATCGATTCAGTTTCTGACTGATTCTTAGTGGCGAAATCTTCTTCAGTCATCACGTTCAATTCCCAACCAGTTAATTCACTGGCTAGACGGATGTTTTGACCATTTCGACCAATCGCCTGCGCTAACTGATCTTCGCTTACCGCGATGTCCATGCTACGAGAATCTTCATCAACCACGATAGAAACTACTTCAGCTGGTGCCATCGCATTAATCACATACTGCGCTGGGTTGTCATCGTACAGAACAATATCAATTCGTTCGCCATTTAACTCACCCGTTACAGCCTGTACACGTGCACCACGCATACCAACACAGGCACCCACAGGATCAATACGCTTATCATTGGTTTTAACGGCAACCTTAGCGCGTGAACCCGGATCACGAGCAGCACCTTTAATTTCAATCACTTCTTCGCCAATCTCTGGCACCTCAATGCGGAATAATTCTTCCAGCATTTCTGGACGAGTACGGCTCACGAATAATTGTGGACCACGATTTTCTGTACTGATGGCATACAATAAACCGCGTACACGATCGCCAGCCCTTACCGTTTCACGTGGCATCATTTCTTCACGTTGAATAACCGCTTCTGCGTTATTACCTAAATCGATGAAGATATAATCGCGTGTGACTTTTTTAACCACACCAGTGACCAATTCGCCTACTCTGTCGCGGAATGCATCAACTGTTTTAGCACGCTCGGCTTCGCGAACTTTTTGTACGATAACCTGCTTCGCTGTTTGTGCGGCAATACGGCCGAACTCAATCGACTCAATCTGTTCTTCAACATAGTCGCCTATCTGAATATCAGGGTCTTCAACCTGCGCCGCTGACAAAGTGGTTTCCGTCAAAGGGTCTTCAACCGCATCATCGGCAACAACCGTCCAGCGACGATACGTATCGTAATCACCTGTATCACGGTCAATATCAACACGCACATCAATATCAACGCCATGTTTTTTCTTTGTGGCAGTGGCCAGGGCAGCTTCAATTGCACCAAAAATCACTTCAGGCTGTACATCCTTTTCATTGGAAACAGCTTCAACCACTAATAAAATTTCTTTATTGCTCATACGTGTTAACCTTTAATCAATACCTGATATTCATCAATTAAGACTAAAACTTAGGGATCAAATGCGCTTTATCAATCTGCTGACAATTGATCTCATAAACTTCACCATCGACTCGAAGCGTCATAACACCTGCCTCAACCTGTTCGATAGTCCCTTTAAACTTGCGTCGGCCATTTAACGGCACTGACAATTTAACTTCAGTATCCTCACCCACATAGCGAGCAAACTGCTGCTCATTAAACAATGGGCGATCCATCCCCGGAGATGAGATTTCAAGGTTGTAAAGCCCCTTAATTGGATCTTCTACATCCAGAACACCACTCACCTGATGGCTAACTTCAGCGCAATCATCCACTGAAATACCATTTTCATGATCAATAAACACCCTTAATACCGAATGTTTGCCCTGAGAAAGGTATTCCAAACCCCAAAACTCAAAGCCAGCAGCTTCGACTGCAGGGCGAATAATATTTTCTAAATCAGTATTTCTAGCCATCGATCACTCTATAACTCTTTGCTTTTACAAGCATTTTTTACATACAAAAATGGGCCTAAATAGGCCCATCAGCAAAATCATTCATGTGATGGGTCAAAGGCAGCGCCATTGCCCACTTGAGCCATACTAAATAAAACGGCTCAGAAAAAATAAGGCCCCTATGAAGGGGCCTTATTATTATATTCATCAATAAAGCTCAGTCAATTTATATTATCTGAGCAAATTAAGGAGCTAAGCAGTCCTTAACTTTAAATTTGGTAGCGCGGGGCTGAATGTAAACTAATGACCTTCAGCTGCTGCGCGTATGAAAAGCTGAGACCGACGTTCGTCGGGCATGTTACCGATATGCTTTTCACCTAAATTTGGTAGCGGGGGCTGGATTTGAACCAACGACCTTCGGGTTATGAGCCCGACGAGCTACCAGGCTGCTCCACCCCGCATC
>NZ_JABURJ010000094.1 GCF_014762745.1 Kangiella sp. | reverse complement strand
TGCTGATCGTTCTTCTGATAGATGAGCGGCCAGAAGAAGTGACCGAAATGCAGCGTTCCGTAAAAGGTGAAGTGGTCGCCTCAACTTTCGATGAACCAGCAGCGCGACACGTTCAGGTTGCCGAAATGGTCATCGAAAAAGCGAAACGTCTGGTCGAGCATAAAAAAGACGTCATTATTCTGCTCGATTCGATTACCCGTCTAGCGCGTGCCTACAACACAGTAGTGCCATCATCCGGTAAAGTATTAACCGGTGGTGTTGACGCCAACGCGTTACAGCGCCCAAAACGATTCTTCGGTGCCGCGCGTAACATCGAAGAAGGTGGTAGCTTAACCATTATCGCCACAGCTTTAGTAGATACAGGCTCCAAGATGGACGAAGTGATCTACGAAGAGTTTAAAGGCACGGGTAATATGGAATTACACCTGTCGCGCAAAATTGCCGAGAAGCGTGTCTTCCCAGCCATCGACTTCAACCGCTCAGGTTCGCGAAAAGAAGATTTGTTAACCGGGCCGGAAGAACTTCAGAAAATGTGGATTCTGCGCAAGATTCTCCATCCAATGGATGAGATCGACGCGATTGAGTTTTTGATTGATAAGATGGCGATGACCAAAACCAATGACGAATTTTTCGACGCCATGAAAAGATAGGCCATAAAAGGTCTTTTTAGTTTTTTGCTTTGTTAGTCTCGCTCTCGCTCGGTTACGTATTAGTATACGCGCCCTCGCTGTGAGCGAGACTGCCTCGCAAAACTCCTAAAAATCCACTTTTCTGTCTCTATCTTTAGTGAACAATAATTACTACCCTCATTCACTACTTGTGAAATCGTCATTAAAAATTTTGCTACGCCTCGCCTAGAAAGAAAAATCTTAATTTTAAAGAAGAAAGGTTGACCTTAGCCTCGGGTAGATCCCCTTTATATTTAGCTGAATTATTCTCAAGTGATAGCAATTCAAATCTGGATGATTTGAATAACGAATTTCAGCACAGGGATGTGATGTAATTCGTGGTGCGTAAAGTCGCTTGAGAATGATGAAGGCAGTTATTCGAAGAATAACCTAAATATAGGGTGTCTTTTCTTTTGGTTCGTTTTCTTTGGACAAGCAAAGAAAATGAACAGACAAACTAATTTTCTATAGTGGCTATATCAGTAAGTAAACCCATCTCCGAACATAGCATTATCCAAAGCAATTACTTAATATTGTCCAAAGCAGAAATCTAATACCCTAATCGGTAGGGTTTTACTGATAATCTGCTAAAATACCCCCACTACTAATCAACTCAAAATTCTCATGCAATACAAAGATCTGCGTGATTTTATCGCTAAGCTTGAATCTATGGATGAGCTTAAGCGTGTTTCTGTGGAAGTTGATCCTTATCTTGAGATGACGGAAATCTGTGACCGTACTTTGCGGGCGGGTGGTCCGGCGATCTTGTTTGAGAATGTTAAAGGTCATTCGGTTCCGGTGCTGGGTAATTTGTTTGGCACGACGCGGCGGGTGGCTCTGGCGATGGGTAAGGAAGATTTAACCGGTTTGCGTGAGTTGGGTGAGCTGTTGGCCTTTTTGAAGGAGCCTAAGCCGCCAGAAGGTTTTAAGGATGCCTGGCAGCAGTTACCGGTGTTTAAGCAGGTCTTGAATATGGCGCCTAAGGTAGTTAAGAAAGCGCCGTGTCAGAAGGTGGTTTGGGAAGGCGATGAGGTCGATTTAAGCAAGATTCCGGTGCAAACCTGTTGGCCGGAGGATGCTGCGCCTTTGATGACCTGGGGTTTGACCATTACCAAAGGGCCGCACAAGAAACGTCAGAATCTGGGTATTTATCGTCAGCAGGTCATTGCTAAGAATAAGCTCATCATGCGCTGGTTGGCGCATCGGGGAGGCGCTCTGGATTTCAGAGAGTGGTGTCAGCAGAACCCTGGTCAACCCTTCCCTGTTTCGGTGGCCTTTGGTGCTGATCCGGCTACCATTCTCGGTGCCGTGACACCAGTGCCGGATACCTTGAGTGAATACGCTTTTGCCGGACTGTTGCGTGGTGAGAAAACCGAAGTGGTGAAATCGCTCGGTAATGATTTGCAGGTTCCGGCCAGCGCCGAGTTTGTGCTGGAAGGTTATATTGACCCTGAAGAGATGGCTGATGAAGGCCCTTATGGTGATCATACCGGCTACTATAATGAAGTGGACAGCTTCCCGGTGTTCACTGTTGAACGCATTACCATGCGTGAAGATCCCATCTACCACTCAACCTATACAGGCCGCCCACCGGATGAGCCTGCGATTCTGGGTGAAGCATTAAATGAAGTCTTTGTACCCATTCTTCAAAAACAATTCCCGGAAATTGTCGATTTCTATTTGCCACCGGAAGGCTGCTCCTACCGACTGGCAATTGTTTCCATGAAGAAGCAATACCCAGGTCACGCCAAGCGTATCATGATGGGTGTCTGGTCGTTCCTGCGTCAATTCATGTACACCAAGTTTGTGATTGTGGTGGATGATGATGTGAATACGCGCGACTGGAAGGATGTGATCTGGGCAATGACCACGCGTGTCGATCCGACCCGTGACTGCACCATGATTGATAATACTCCGATTGATTATCTGGATTTCGCCTCCCCGATTTCTGGCCTTGGTTCAAAAATGGGTATTGATGCAACCAACAAAATGCCCGGCGAAACAGACCGCGAATGGGGCAAACCGATTGTGATGGATCAGGCGGTTAAAGATAAAGTAGATGCCATGTGGCAAGAGCTGGGTCTGGAGCCAGAAGACGATAATTGATTTGAGCAAAATGATTCGAGCCAAGATTATTTGAGAGTAATATGTCTGAACAAAACACTGAAAATTTAGAAGCTACTTTTGTTGATTGTGAAGTCACCTTGGTGCGCCGCATTGGCCGTGATGTCTACTGGGTGCAGTTAACGCCGACAAAAGAGCCTCTGCCCTCCTTCACCGCTGGCCAGTATTTAATGCTGGAGCTGGATGATGGTTCACTATGCCCTTTCTCAATTGCCAGTTCGCCACTGCAGGATGTATTGGAGTTACATATCCGCCGCTTACCGGGTCATGATGCGGCTGATAAAATTGTCAGCCAGTTGAAACATCGTAACTTGGTCAGATTGCAGATGCCTTATGGTGAGTGTGTGCTTACTGATTCAGATCGCCCTGCGGTTTTTATAGCCGGTGGCACAGGCTTTGCGCCTTTCCATTCGATTATCAAGACCGCGCTAAAAAGCGGTGATAAGCGACCGCTAATTTTGTACTGGGGAGCACAAACGTCGGCCGATCTTTATTTACTTGAAGAGCCGCAAACCTGGGCTGAAAAACACGATCACTTCAACTTTATTCCTGTGCTTTCCGGACTTGATGAGCAATGGCAGGGCCGCAAAGGATTTGTTCACCACGCCTTTATGCTGGATCACGATGACTTAACCGATATGGACATTTATGTGGGGGGCTCAGAGCCAATGGTGATGTCGGTCTATCAGGATCTGCTTGATAGGGGCGTCAGCGAGAACGCGATTCATTCGGATATTCTCAACATCAAACGCGAGATGGGACTGCTCAAATAGACACAAAAAAGCCACCCGAGGGTGGCTCAAAGTCGAACAAGTCTTGATTACTGATACTTGGCAACGATTGGATTAACCTCATTCTCAGTGACCAGGTTTTTAATCGTATCTTGCAGCGCCTTGGACTTTTCTGGTGACAAGCCCTTCTTACTGAACATAAAGGATACGCTATCGCTAGGAATGGTGATGTTCGATTCTTTAACCTGCGAATCTAGCCCTTTGCGTTTGATGATATAACGACCTTCTACTGGGTCAGTTAAGACACCGTCGATGGTGCTGTAAATAACGTTGTAGAAACTCTGCTCACCAGAGTTACCATCAATAAATAAAGGGCCGTACTGAGGGTGATTCATCAGGTTGTAAACATCTTCGCCGTAGTAATAATCATTGGTAATACCAATCTTGTTACCGCCACTCAAGAAACCGGATAGGTCTGAACCCTGATAGTCATTGGTGGAGCGGACGAATAATGAAAAGGATTCGCTACGATAAGGCACAGAAAAATCAGCAAAAACTTTACGCTCTGGGGTTTCGGTTGCGCCACCAAGAACGTCGATTTCGCCTTTCTCAAGCGCGGTTAATAATTCAGTCCAACTTTTTTGAACATATTGAATATTACACTGAGTGGCATCCGCAGCTTTTTTAAAGATTTCGATATCGATGCCCTGCATTTCGCCGTTATGCAGAAACTGGTACGGAGGGCGTGGTTCCCAGCCGTATTTAATCACGCAATCA
This sequence comes from Kangiella sp., assembly GCF_014762745.1. GTDB lineage: Bacteria > Pseudomonadota > Gammaproteobacteria > Enterobacterales > Kangiellaceae > Kangiella. The sequence goes on along the minus strand of NZ_JABURJ010000094.1, from coordinate 3,336 downwards.
TAACTTTTACTGGCAGTGGTTTCGGTCGTAGCAGGATTGGTATCCCCTCCTCCGCAAGCCACCAGCAAGAAACTACTCACAAACAATAATGTGCTTAGACGATTCATAAAGCCTCCCCAAGCTTTTTAATTATAATGACGCATTCATCTTGCTACTAAATGTGAACTGGATCAAGTATTTGTTGTATAAAAAATTGACAAAAAGGATGAAAAGTAGCCAATAGTTGATTGAAATGTCGACAAATGGTTTAAAAAGTAAACCAAAAGTGACTTGATGTGTAAAAACTCTGAAATTGGTGAGTAAAAGACTCAGATATAAAAAAAGCGACCAAAATGGTCGCTTTGTGAACATAAATGTTAATCAGGAATTTAATTAGCTGATAGCATTCTTGATTTTATTCATGGCATTCTTCTCAAGCTGGCGGATACGCTCGGCGGAAACACCATATTTGTCAGCCAGATCATGCAAGGTTGCTTTCTGGTCGTTTAACCAGCGCTGTTGCAGGATGTCCTGACTTCTTTCATCAAGCGTTTTCAGAGCAGACAGTAAGCGAGTTTCGCGCTGATCCTGCCAGTCTTCCTGCTCAATGGCTACAGCCGGATCCGAGTTCGGAGACTCAAGATAATGAACCGGTGCATAGACCGCATCATCGTCATCGCTGGCATGTGGCGCATCAAATGAAGCATCATGTGCGTTCAGGCGCCCTTCCATGCGTCGAACTTCTTCTTCGCTCACGCCTAAATCTTGCGCAACAGCATTGATCTCATCATTGTTGAGCCAGTTTAAGGTTTTCTTTTTGGAGCGAAGGTTAAAGAATAATTTACGTTGCGCTTTAGTGGTCGCTACCTTAACGATACGCCAGTTACGCAATACGTACTCGTGAATTTCGGCTTTAATCCAGTGCACTGCGAAGGACACCAGGCGAACGCCAACATTCGGGTCAAAGCGCTTGACCGCTTTCATCAGGCCAATATTACCTTCCTGGATTAAGTCAGCCTGTGGTAAGCCGTAACCGCTATAGCTTCTTGCAATATGGACAACAAAGCGCAAGTGAGCCATTACTAACTGACGTGCTGCTTCAAGATCGTTGTTGTCATGAAATTGGTGAGCGAGCTGCTGCTCTTCTTCAACGGAAAGGACAGGAATAGCACTGACGGTACTGATATAACCATCAATACTGCCTGTTGGAACGGCTAACGCCATGTTCATTGGAATATTGCTCATGCATTCCCTCCGGGTGTTAAAGATTGACCAATATTAGCACTGTTTAATCGAGAGTGCTAATATTTTGGCACTCTAAGCCTAAGAGTGCTAATCGATTAAAAAGTTCCATACAAAATTGAAGAGCGAGGCGAGAGATTATAAGGCCTGGCGGGTCATTTGTATCCTTGAAAGAAGTAACCTACACCTATCGCAATAAGAAATAAAGTGAAACTTGTTAAAGTCTTTTAGTGGCTTTGTAACAGGACATTAACAGCCTGAAAGAGGGGTTCCTGCCAGACAAGTAAATCAGTCAGTTAGCAGGAACCAGGGCTAAAAGAGGACTTATTTGGCAGATGCTTCCACTTCGATGATGATATGCACATCGTCGCCAACAGCCGGAACACCATACTCCATGCCCCATTCTGAACGCTTGATAGTGCCGGTGGCAGAAAAACCAACATGAGGCTGCTCGCTCATCGGGTGAATACCGGCCTGATTCAAGGTTAAGTCTAGAGTGATAGGTTGGGTTTTACCAAGAATGGTTAAATCTCCATGCAATTTACCGGTTTTTTCACCTGTTTTCTCAAGCTTGGTGCTCTTGAAAGTCATGGCCGGAAACTGCTCAACATCAAAGAAATCTGGATTACGCATGTGATCGTTCCATTCCTTGTTTTCCAGATCGATGCTCTTAGTGTTGATTGAGACTTCGGTTTTGGCGGTTGACCAGTCTTCCGGATCAAAACTTAAAGTACCCTCGAAAGCGCGGAACTTACCGTAAGAGTTAGAATATCCTAAGTGATTGACTTTAAATATAATTTGGCTATGAACCGTATCAAATTCATAGTCTGCTGGTTTGGCATTGGCTGTGCTGGTGAAGGCTAATGCGCCAGCCATTAATGCTAATAATGTTTTCATGATGAGTTTCCTTTTCCGGTTAATATAAACGCTGTCTATTCAAACAAGCTTGCTCACTATAAGCAAATAGCATAATAGAATTTTGAGTATTACCTCAGGGTATAGCTGATAAGTAGTTTTAAAACCTGTGTTAAGTGTATGGCTTTATGGTGAGCAAAAGGTGAAAGGTCATGAAGTCTCGAACTAGACTAGGTTGGCTGAATATCTTTGAGGTGTTTGCTGACAGAAAACCAGGCGCCAAACAGGCCAAGTCCAGCTCCAATGGCCAACAGACTGAGGGTCTGGCTTGGTGCCAGCCCCATCAGCGAGAAGCCGCTGTTATAGAGGTCGGCCAGCGTAGAAGAAGGGCGCTGCAACAGCATTAAAACGATATTTACCATTAAAGCGGCGAGCAGGGCAGCGATTAAGCCGTACCAGAAGCCACTATATAAGAATGGACGTCGAATAAAGGCGTCAGTTGCGCCAACCAGTTTGATCACCTGGATCTCTTCACGGCGGTTCAGAATGGCCAGTCGAATGGTGTTACCCACAATCAGAAGGACGCCAAAAGCAAGTAAGATGCTGACAAAAGAACCAATCTTCTGCGAAATTACAAGAATCGCCTGGTAACGCTGAATCCATGCCATATCCAGCTGGGCCAGATCTACCATGGGATTCTGCTCCAGCTCCTGAGCCAGTTGCTCAAGTGTGGCTGCAGCGGCATGGGTTTCATAGGGCGTAAGAATGATGCTGTCTGGCAGAGGGTTATCGCTAAGATAATTAAGCGCATCGCCAAAACCTGATTGCTGTTTAAAGTCTTCAATGGCTTCTTCTTTCGGCACCAGCACCACTTCCTTGAACTCAGGACGGAAGCTTAATTCCTGAATAAAATCAGTTCTCTGTTCAGCGTTGACATTGTCTTTAAGGAACAGAGCCATTTTGACGCCACCACTCCAGTTACTGCTGATCGCCTTGGCATTGGAGCTAAAGACGTAAAAAGCCGTCGGCAGTGCAAGAGCAATAGCCAGTACAAGAATGGTCAGCAGGCTATTGGCCGGGTGGCGAAAAACATCCAGCAGAGTCGTCATTGCATTCTTTTTATGCAATGAAATGGCCATTCTGAAACGGTCAATAAAGCTAATTTTATAGGTGGTGTTCTGGCGACTGCTTTTACTCATCAAACGCTGCCTCCGCCAGTTCGTTACGAATGGTGCGGCCTTCTTTTAAGGTAATGACCGG
>NZ_JABURJ010000102.1 GCF_014762745.1 Kangiella sp. | reverse complement strand
GATTAAGCCGTTTCAAGGTAAACTAAAGGGCATCACCATTTGATGCCCTTTTTTTATTCGCCAACTTAATGCCTGTGACGGCTACAGCTTTATGACAAACATCTCACAAGACTTTATTCAGCATATCTCGCAGCAGCTTAATGACTCGGAAGCCGTACAGGCGCTACTCGATTTTAGCCAGAAACCATTACGCAAAAGTATTCGTATCAATTCATTACGCGCCGATAAAGACGCCTTGCTCAAAGAGTGGCAACAGGCAGGGTACCAGCTTGAACCCATCCCCTGGTGCAGTGACGGCTTCTGGATTAACGAAGAACACAAGGCATTGCCGGAAGGCTTCGGTAACTTCCTGCCTCATCTGGCCGGTCAGTTTTATATTCAGGAAGCCAGTTCCATGCTACCTGTCATGGCATTATTTGCCTCCCATCCTGAGCCAAATATGGTGCTGGATGTAGCGGCAGCTCCGGGGTCGAAAACCACTCAGATTGCAGCGCAAATGAATAATCGAGGGCTGGTGTTGGCCAATGAACTTTCTGCTTCCCGCATCAAGGCGCTGTATGCCAATCTTGAACGGACCGGCGTCAGCAATGGCGTACTATGCCATTATGATGGTCGCCAGTTCGGGGAACTGACTCCAGAAACCTTTGATGCCATTTTGCTGGATGCACCCTGTGGCGGCGAAGGCACTGTCCGCAAAGATCCGGATGCGCTGAGCAGCTGGTCGCTAGACAGTGTTCTGAGCATGTCTGAATTGCAGAAAGAACTGATCATCAGCGCTTTTAAAGCACTTAAACCCGGCGGCACATTGGTCTATTCAACCTGTACTCTGTCGAAAGAAGAAAACCAGCTGGTGTGTCAGCATCTGCTAGACACTTATCCTGATAAGATATCGACCTTTCCACTTGACGCATTATTTTCTGGCGCGGACAAGGTTGCGACTGAAGAAGGTTATCTACACGTTTACCCACACCTGTTTGACAGCGAAGGCTTCTTCGTTGCCTGCTTCAGGAAAAATGAAGCACCGATTGAAGAAGAGCTGGCGCTGGACAGTGATCTGGGTTCGCGTTTTCCTTTTACCAAGCTGGCAAAAAAAGATTACAGCGAACTGGCCAAACACTGCGCAGCGCTGGGTTGGTCTTTGGATTCAATCAAGCAACAGCTGTGGCAACGCGCTAATGAAATCTGGTACTTCCCGGCAGGTATCGAAAAACTGATTGGTAAACTCAGGATGGACCGGATTGGTGTTAAACTGGCAGAAAGCCATCGCAGTGGTTATCGCCTGCAACATCAGGCTATTACCGCCTTTGGCCCACAGTTAAGCCAGCAAACTTATGAACTCAATGACCAACAGGCTGTCGAGTATTATCAGGGGCGCGATATTTCAATCGGCAAGACAAGCGCACTGAAAAAAGGCGAAGTAGCAATCCGTTATCAAGGTGTTGTGATTGGCCTGGCTAAAAATCTGGGCAACAAATTGAAAAACTCGTTACCTCGCTACTTAGTAAACGACACCCCTTTTGCTGAACTATAATACTGTGGGGCATTGATACCTTTTGGAAACATTGATGAGACATTTAACAACTATTTTGACGAATACCAAAGCTGCCTTAATGCTGCTCTGTATTATTTTGCTGACATCTTGTCAGACCCTTACGCCCAGTGCAGACAATAACCGACTTCCCTTATCACCAGAGGTCACCACAGGTGAACTTAAGAATGGTATTCGTTACTACATTCATCCAAATGCCAAGCCTAAGGAACGTGCCTACATTACCTTATTGCTGAATGTCGGCTCGCTGCAGGAAGAGGATCACGAACGTGGAGCCGCCCACTTCGTCGAACACATGGCCTTTAATGGTTCAACCCATTTTAATAAAAATGATCTGGTGACCACTCTGGAAAGCCTTGGCATGAGTTTCGGTTCCGATATCAATGCTTTCACCAGTTTTGATAGCACTCGCTATCATTTGGAAATCCCAACTGACAATCCGGATAACTGGTCAACTATTTCATTAATTCTTGACGACTGGATAACAGGAGTCAAATTTGATCCGGAAGAAGTTGAGAAAGAACGTAAGGTGATACTTTCAGAAAAACGCGCTCGCAAAGGTTTAGGCGAGCGACTATCAGAAGTGCTGACACCTATCAATTTTGGCGATGCCAGACATGGTAAAAGAATGCCAATTGGTACTGATGAAACCCTGAACACGATGACCGCCGAAGATCTTAGAGCCTTCTATCAGAAGTGGTATCAGCCGCACAATATGGCGTTGATTATTACTGGCGATGTTGATCCTGAAAATGCTGTCAAATTTTTCAATAACACTATCGGTCAGATCAAACCATCCAACAGCATCAAACCTCAGGAATATCTAATCCCTGCAAAAACTGAAGCTGACTTTGAAATCATAACCGATCAGGAAATCCTCAGCAGTTCTCTGAATATACGCTATCAAACCCGTAGTGTTATCCTGGATGACTTTGATGCCCTACGCTACCGATTGCTGAATCAAATCATTGTCAGCCTTTTCAATAAGCGAATGTATGAGTTGTCTGATAGTGCAGAAAAGCCCTTTGAAAGCGCTGGTCTTGGCTATTCACAATTAGGCAATGACAAGTTGCTGTTTAACTTTTCAGTGACTCCTAAGGACGGTCAGTTTGAGCAGGGTTACAGCCGTCTATTTGAAGAGATCAAACGTGTTCAGCAGCACGGTTTCCTGGGATCTGAGCTTGAGCGTTATCGCAAAGAAGTACTTAACAGCAGCTTGTTGGCTGTAGAAGATATGGACTCGATACACTCAAGTCATCTGACTGACCGATATATGTCGCACTTCCTGTACGGTGAACATTATTTCTCAACGGTTCAGCGCCATGTGTTGCTGGAAACACTATTACCAACCATTAGCGCTGCAGAAGTCTCTGCCCACTTCAATCAGCTAGTCTCCAACCCACTTCACTCCACCATTGTTTACGCTCCAGTTGATGAAGCTCCTTCATCGGACGTGAAACACAAACTTTATGCACAGCTGGAGAAGCCTGTTCAAGTTGCTCCCTACGAAGAATCCGAACTTGATGCACCATTAATGGTTGCGCTTCCCGAAAAAGGTGAGATTCTTGAGCAGTCAACTATTGAAGCCGTTGATGCGATAAAATATCAACTCAGTAATGGTGCAACGGTGATTATAAGACCCAGTGACTTATCCAATACTGAAGTTCTGCTAGCGGCTTACGCACCGGGCGGCTATTCATTGGCCAGTGAGGAAGAACAACGCTCAGCTATGGAGTCAGCGAAACTGGTTGCTTCATCAGGTATTGGAGACTACTCACGAACAGATTTAGGTAAAAAACTGCAAGACAAAACGGTTCAGCTCAATTTAAATATTGGCCGCTACTATTCTCAGTTATCATCCAGCAGCGCTCCTAAAGATATGGAGTTAATGTTTCAATTAATCCACCTCTACTTCACTCAACCTAAAATTGATCCTGTGGTTGCGGAGAATTATAAAGAGTCTGTTATCCAATATCAGCGTAATCGTCTTAACGATCCAGAACAGCTCTATGCTGATGAGCTTCATTTATTGGTTACTAATGATCATCCGAAATCGCAGCCATGGTCTGTTGATGAAGCACAGAAAATTGATCACAAGGTAGCTCTGGATTTTTATAAACAACGTTTCTCAAAAGCCAATAACTTTACCTTTGTCATTACCGGCAATATCAAGCCTGAAGAAATAGAACCACTTATTGAGCAGTACATCGCCAGCCTTCCAGCAAGCGAAGAAACTGAAAGCTGGCGTGATGAAAATATTCGCACAGTACAACGCGATATCCACTTCTCGCGCGATACGGCTTTAGATGAAAAAACCAAAGTTCACTTGCAATACCACAAGCCAATTGACAACTACATTCCCGAGACACGATTCCGCCTTGGACTCTATGAAGAATTGCTACAGCAGGAGCTGCAGGCAAAGCTTAGAGAAGAGCTCGGCGAGGTCTATTCTATAGGTGTCGGTGCTGGTATTGATCGTTATCCCGTCGAATGGTTTAAGTTAAGCGTCAGCTTTAATGCTGAACCGGGTCGCGAACAATTGCTTATCGATACCATTCAAGAGGTTATCAAGAAGACTTTAATTGAACCGCTGCCGCAGGACAAACTGGACAATATCAAACAGCAACGACGGGTTGCTTTTGCTGAGGGTCAACAGAATAACAGCTTCTGGTTAGGACAGATTGTTTTATATGAACGTGAAAGTATAGACTACTACTATTTCACTTATTATATGGAACGTTTAGACAAAGTTACTGCTGAGCAAATTCAAGATACTGCCAAGATGCTATTAGCAGAAAGCTACCTGATAACCAGTATTATGCGTCCAGAAGATATTGAAAATTTAGTTGAACAATCTCAACAAAATTCTGAGCAGGCCATCACGGATTAACATCAGTCAAACCAGGGACAATCACTTTCTGTCCCTGGTATTCCACCAGCAAGTCATTCTCCATAATATCTGCAATCACCATCCCTTTGGTAATGGTGTCACCAATGCTGTATGCCTTACCATTAAGCATAACAAAACGATCGCCTGGTTCGGTTGCATAAATGTGGGTGGTGTAAATCAGGGTGGGCCAATGATCATGATCGATTGCTGCTAAAAACACTGGTTCACTATTATTACTTTTTGCTACCTCAACTGGTTGTTGCACACTGTCCTGCACCACTTCGGTTACCGGACGGCGACTGACCGTTTCCACAACCGATTCTGGTTGCTTTTGCACCACCGGCTGCTTAACTTCCAGCGGAGCTTTTTTAATGACCAATTGAGGATTGCTTGTAAGCCTATCTGACTGACTCTTTATTTGTTCAACGGGCGCAGCTTCCTGTGTTGTTGTTTCTGCTGGTGTCAGCTGCGGCTGCCTCTCTTGAGCTACGGGTTGATGATTCATTACTACTGACTCTGAAACCGGCAGCTGGTGCTCAGGCTTCAACAATAACCAGATCACAACGGCAGCCAGAATGGCAATAACTACCAAAAGCGGAAAAATCCATCGCTTATTGTCAGTGTCTTCCATAAAGGCGGTATGCTGGTGCTCACTACTTAGATTTGGCACATCACCATCTTTCTGGCCTGATTCGGTTTTTTTAATCGCATCTAGAATATAAGACATCAGTTTTGCACCTGTAGATTTTCCACATACAGCTTCGGAATACCGGGCTCTGCAAAATTGTTAATCATCATGATTGAATGCTTACCAAGAATACCGTCAGAAACCAATCCATGCTCCATCTGAAACAGGGCTAACCAATCTGCGACCTGTTCAGTGAAAAGATTAGCTGGCTCCAGACTGATACCGTCTGAGCTTTCAATGAAACGGGTCAGCCAGACAACTTCAGTACCACGACCACCGATACCAACCGGCTCTCTAAAGCCAGAAGGTTTTTTCCAGAACAGTTGATACTCACCCGTCCACATAGGGTTGAGTTTTTTCCGCTCAATGGTGACCTGGTTATCACCAAACTGCATCACCACAGACTGCTCCTCAATTTTAATCAAGGTACCCCAGAAATCGCCACCCTGCGAGGTTGTAAATTTTAAGTTTGCCGGACGATTCAACTGGGTTAAAAACTTCCAGTTGGTAGTTCCCTGATCACAACCCAGGTTATAAGTTGCCGCATAAGCACAAGCATCGGTCGACTGAAACGGCAGATAACTGACACCCCACAGGGCGAGCAAATTTTGCTTGGCAATAGCGCCACTACGATCCCAGCTTTGCTCACCCCAGAACTCTTCCGCCAGCTCACTTGGACTTTTACTGATGGAACTGTTTAACAGGGATTCTTCTGCCGTGGGCAGGCTTAACTCGTTTATCTCCACATTAGTGTCTGAGTCGGTCACTTGCTGTTTGCTCTGACTGACAACTGGTTGCTCTGTTGTTAACTCAGAAACGTTTTCTTGTTTCTCGCTGAACAAACCAAACGACCAGGCAGTCACGCCCAGGGTTAAACCAACCACAAGCGCAGGCACGGCCCATTTCCAATGATTGATGACAGAGCTTTTCTGTTGCGTGTCTGCCTTGTCACCCAGCACTTCAGTTACTGCCTTATTAACCGTTCGCACATCCACGTGATGCAGATTTTCAGCAAAGGCACCCAGCATGGCACGATCACTGATGACGTTAATCAGGCGCGGAATGCCAGCACTTGCCTTGTGAATCAACTTAATCGCCTTGCCTTTAAAAACCGGACGCATGACGCCAGCAATTCGTAAGCGATGTTCAAGGTACGATTTGGTTTCGTTAAGGGATAAAGGACGAAGGTGATATCGGGCAGTAATTCGTTGAGCCAATTGACGCAGCTCTTTTTTGGCCAGCAACTCCTGTAATTCAGGCTGACCAATTAAGATGATCTGTAATAGCTTTTTCTGATTGGTTTCAAGATTGGTCAGCAAGCGTATCTGTTCCAAAACTTCCACACTTAAATTCTGTGCTTCATCAATCATCAGCACCGTATTCAAACCCTGCTCATGATTGTCCAGCAAGCGACGGCTCAGTAAATCGGTAAAAGCCTTCAGGCTCGATTCTTTGGGGTCATACTCAATGCCCAGCTCATCGCACATGGTCGCCATCAGCTCGATGGCATTGAGCTTTGGATTAAGAATATAGGCAAGACGAACATTGGCAGGCAACTGCTCCAGCAGGCAGCGGCAAACAGTTGTTTTACCGGTTCCTACTTCCCCGGTCAGCAGTACAAAACCACCACCGGCACCAATCCCATACAACAGGTGCGCCAGGGCATCACGATGCCGCTCGCTCATAAACAGATAACGAGGATCGGGCGCGATTGTGAAGGGTGTTTCTTTTAATCCAAAGAAATCGTTATACATATCTGGCCTATTTCCCAAAGTTCCCTATTGAATATTGTATAGTTATTGTGCTTTGCATATTATGACCCATAAATTAATACCTCTCAATCTAAGGGATAGCGTGTGAAGATGCACGGACTTTTACTCACATTTACTTTGATTATCATGCTCTGCCTCACCGCAGGTAGCAAGGCTTATGAAGGCAAAATTTACAAATGGAAAGACAAGGATGGCAAGCTCCACTTTTCAGACAAACCTCCTAAAGATCAATCCATTAAAGTCGAAGAGCAAAAAGTCGATAGTAGCAAATTGACCGTTACCAGCATGCCTCGTTCACAGAGACAGACACCGCTGACTGCGGGTCAATGTCAGGCGGCCATTGATAATCTTAAGCATACCGAGCCACTGTATCGCGGTGAATTAGTGGAAAAACTGGCCAAAAAAGAGATTAATGATGAACAGTTTGCTCAACGGCTGGCCAAACTCGATGATTTAAAACTCATCACCAGCCCTGATAATTGCAGAAAAGCTGAATCTCAAGACCGCTCTTTGCTAAACTGTATTGCACAAAGTAAAGACGCTAGAAGCTGTATTAAATAGCTCCTTTCGCTCATTCGATAAGGCCAATATGCAAATCTACCTGGTTGGTGGCGCAGTTAGAGACAGATTACTCGGACTCAGGGTTGTCGATCACGACCATGTGGTGGTTGGCGCGACTCCTGAGCAGATGCTGGCCAAGGGATTCAAAGAAGTGGGCAAAGATTTTCCTGTCTATCTGCATCCAAAAACTGGCGAAGAATATGCACTGGCCAGAACCGAGCGCAAGTCCGGCAAGGGCTACAAAGGCTTTAACGTCGACTTCTCACCTGATATTACTCTGGAACAGGATTTGATCCGTCGCGACCTGACCATTAACGCCATGGCAGAGGATGAAGCGGGCAACATTATCGATCCGTTTCAGGGCCAGCAGGATCTCAAGGCCAAAATTCTGCGCCATGTATCTCCAGCCTTTGCCGAAGACCCTTTGCGGGTGCTGCGCGTGGCGCGTTTTGCTGCCCGCTTTGCTCACCTTGGTTTTATTATTGCCGATGAAACCTTTGCTCTAATGCAAGAGCTTTCCTTTGGTGATGAACTAAAACACCTCACTCCTGAGAGAGTATGGGCAGAAACGGAAAAAGCTTTAGCCACCGAATCACCCCAGGTCTATTTTGATGTGCTTCATCAATGCGGTGCGCTGGCAGTCCTGATGCCGGAAATGGACTGCCTGTGGGGTATTCCCAATCCTGAAAAGTGGCACCCCGAAATTGATACCGGCATTCATACCCTGATGGTCATAGAACAGGCGGCAAAAAAAACAACTGACATACGAATCCGTTTTGCTGCAGCCATGCACGACCTCGGCAAAGGGGTTACACCTCGCGAACAATGGCCACAGCACCGCGGACATGAAGAGTCAGGGATTCCTGTGATCAAAAAACTGTGTAAGCGATTAAAAATACCCAAGGTATATGAGCAGCTGGCGACTCAGGTATCACGCTATCATTTGCATAGTCATAAGATGTTCGAGCTGCGTCCCAGTACCATATTGAAAATGCTGAAAGGCCTGAGCGCTTATCGCAATCCTGACTTTTTAGAAGCCTTTATTCTGACCTGTGAAGCAGATTTTAACGGACGCCTCGGTAATGAAGATAAGCCTTATCCGCAAGCTGGTTTACTCAGACAATGCTTCAAGGTATCTGAAACGGTTGATGTTCAGTCGCTAATTGAGAAGGGGTATGAAGGAGCCAAGCTCGGTGAAGCCATCGACCGAGCTCGACTAAAAGCAATAAAAGGGCTCTTAGCTCATAAATACGATAGCGAATAAAACCACACCGAGAATCAGGCGATACCAGACGAATGGCATAAAGCCGATCTTCTCAAGCCATTTCAGGAACAGGTGAATACAGGCAAAAGCACTCAGCGCCGAAACCACAATGCCTAAAATTAAAAAATCCCAATCGAACTTAGCACCTTCCTGAGCCAATTGAATACCTTTCAAACCACCGGGCAGGACAATCGCCGGAATCGATAACAGGAAAGAATAGCGAGCGGCAGCAGTACGAGAAAAACCTAATAAAGCCGCCGCAGTCATGGTAATACCGGAACGCGATGTGCCGGGAATCAAAGCCAATGCCTGCGCACCACCAATAGCAAAAATATCGCGCCAGCGCAGTTGATACTCATCCTTAAACTGCTCAGGCGATTTGCCCTTGTATTGACGCTCCGCATACCACAACAACAAACCAAAAATAATGGTGGTAATTGCGATCACATAAGTCTCACGCAGATATAGATCGACAATATCAAACGCTTCCAAAAACAAACCGAATAAACCGACAGGAATGGTACCGAAAATCACCGCCCAGGCCAGACGCGAATTAGGCGTTGGCTTACCACCAAGCACCGCCTTAAACCAGGCACTAATCATCTCAGCCACTTCCTTACGGAAATAAACCAACACCGCCGTCAGCGTACCCACATGAACCGCCACATCAAACGCCAAACCCTGATCCTGCCACTGCAAAACCTTCGACGTAAGAATCAAATGTGCCGAACTCGAGATCGGAAGGAATTCAGTTAAGCCCTGAATTAATGCTAGAAATAATGCTTGAAGCCAATCCATATTATTTTCCGGTTAATTTTTTTCTATAACTTTAATATCAATCTAATAGTTAGGTTAGTATTACATAATTGTCCTTTTCTTTGCGCGTCCAAAGAAAAGGACGAAAAGAAAAGACGCCCCAATCGTTAGGTGCTCTGCACTCCCCTCGCTCATCAAAGCTAATAACGCGCCGCCAATACGTAACGTCCTGTTCCGAATTGGCTAAATTGGGCGTCCTACCCAATTTACGCTATAGCTTTTCTTCGCTCGGCTAACTCCAGGGGTAATTGGAGGTGCCGGTAAGGCCATTACAAAAACATTTAGCCATTAATCTTTGCGTGAACCTTTCTAAAAACATCTCGTGCAATTTTTTTAAGTAAAAAAACTATCAACTCTTATCCTTTCCCAACCTATAAAACTATGACCTTATTATAATCAATAATTGTTTCAGGTTTGCACCAACAATCCCCTTATATTGAGCTGAGACCAGAACTAGCTATAGCAATTCAAAACAGGACGTTTTGAATAGTAAAATTCGGGCCAGGGATGGAACGTATTTTACGGTGCGTTAAGTAGCTAGAGCTGGTCGAAGGTAGTCATTCTATGAATGACCTCAATATCGGGGTGGCCTTCTCTTTGATTACTTTCTCTTGCACCAAAGGCATTCCCGCTGGTCGCCATGCAAGAGAAAGTAATTCGCCGAGGGGCGAAAACCAAACTCAAATTAAACACAAAAGTTAATTTTTTTATCAAAATTTATATCAATATCAATCCAACAAACCATAACGACAAAATAACCAGTAATATTAGTTACTTAGTTAAGCCGACATAAAACCCATACAACATCACCTGAATAAAAATCAAAAACCAAAACCAGGCACCGAAGCCGACGGCTTTGGTGGTGAAGGTATCGAGTTTTTTACTTTTCCAGACCAGGATGGTTGATATTACAGCTGAGTTGATGACAGCCAGGCCGACCAGCCAGTACCAGTTATCTTTGCTGCTGGCGGCAAACGCCAGTTGGGGTAACAACAATAGCGCAATGGTGATCAGTAGTTTAATGATGATGTTCATAGTCGGTGTAATTTGTTGCTCAGCGCAAAACCTTTTAGTTGAACGGGACAATTTTTAGCGGCGATCAGGACCTTGCAGTTTTCGCCCATCTCGTCCGGCATCAGCAGTTTTTTGAGTTGCTGGCTGATTTTAACCTGCGCCATTGTATCAGATCCGAGGGTTTCGGCTAGCTTTGCGGCTTGTCTTTCGATGCCACTGGACATCAAAAACAGGGCTTGCTCGCAGTAACCGATAATCTCAGCACCTAACTTGTGTGCTGTATAGGCCAGCTGACTGAAGTTAACCGAAGCAGTTATGTCCTGCAATCCGGGCAACATCAGCGGGTCATTGTGTTTGTGCTGACGGTAATAACATTGCAAAGTACCCTGCGTTCTTTGCGGAGCATAATACTCATCGGCGCTATAGCCATAATCAATCAGGATTAAAGCGCCGCTGGTCAACGACTCCACCAGTTCGGCTAACCAGAATTCGGTTTGTAGGTGATGTTCGGTGGTGTAACCATGCGACCACTGGCGTATATAGGGATTAATTTCCAGGATCGAGCCTGCGTCCTGCCAGCTTAGTCTGAAGCCAGAGTCATCCAGCTTGACCTGCGCCTTTTGCGCTGCCTCTTTTTGCTTTCGCACCAGGTCTACTGGCAAGGCGTCCGCCACCTCATTGGCAAAGATCACACCAGCAAACTGGCTAGGCAATCTATCCAGCCATTCGAAACGATCAACCAGGTGTGGAATAGCCTGCTCAATAGCCTGTCTTTGGCGCTGCTTTAAATCTGCTGATACTTCCAGAATTGCGTATTTGTGCGGCAGCTGGTTCTGCGCTTCGAGCTCTTTCATCAGCTCTACCGCAAATGCTCCGCTGCCAGCACCCAGCTCTAATACAGCCGCCTCGCTTTGTGCAAAAATCTTGACAAAACTCTTGGCCAAAGTCTGAGCAAATAAAGGCGACAGTTCAGGCGCCGTCACGAAGTCACCGCCCTCGCCAAGCTTATGGCTACCAGCGCTGTAATAACCCAAACCGGGTTCATATAGAGCGTGGTGCATAAACTGACTGAAGGGAATTGCGCCTGTTTTTTCTATTTCGCCGGCAATCGTCTGACTCAGGCGATAGCTGGCTTTGCCCTGCACGCCATTAACCGAAGGCACTTTCAATGCCCGACACTGCTGCGTTAGCCAGTCAAAATAGGTTGGATAGTCCTTTAAAAATTGCACCATAGCTTTAAATAATCTTCATTAGAGAAACTCACCGCCATCGACCGGAATGACCGTGCCGGTGATAAAGGATTGTTGAATCAGAAATGCGACCGCGTCTGCAATTGCCTGTGGATCGCCGGTTCGCTTGAGCGGGATCTGCTCGGCCATGCGCGCAAAGTGATCAGCATCTGCGCCTGGCGGTGGCAAGATAGCGCCCAACGCCAGTCCATTAACCTGAATCTCTGGTGCCAATTCACGCGCCAGCGACTCGGTCAAATGCCACAGTCCAGCTTTCGACAAACGATATACAATGTGGTCACCTGCCGGATGATTGATACGGGCATCAAGGATATTGATGATATGAGCATGCTGGGGCTTGCTTGCCGCAAACGCCTGACTTAATAACAGTGGTGCGCGCAAGTTAAGATTCATCACCTGATCCCAATGGGACAGGTCATCAGCCAAGGTATCATTATCCGGGAAAATTGCAGCGCTGTTGATTAAGATAGCTAAATCACCCAACTCTCTGGCTTGATTAATGCTCTCTGCACAACTGTCTGGATTGCCTAAATCTGCTTGAATCAATTTAACACGAGCGCCAAGTGCTTCAATCTCGCTGGCAGTTTGCCGAGCTTTCTCAGCGGAATGATTATAGTGCAACGCAATGGCAAAGCCCTGCTTGGCCAACTCCAGTGCGATGGCTCGCCCTACGCGAATGGCACCGCCTGTTATGATTGCAACTTTCTGCTGACTCATGCTTATTGACCTTTTTCTGATTGCCAATCGAAATCAATGGCCCACAGTTTCTGCTGGTCTTTCTTATCGAAAGCCTGCCATAAGTCCTGGTAACTTTGCTGCACAACCGGATGCTTTCTATCTGGCTCAATTTCCGCTAAAGGCTGCAACACAAAGGCATGATGCAAGATCTCACCACGCGGCAAACGGATTGGCTTATCGCAAACAGTGTCGTCATACAGCAACAGATCAATATCCAAAGCCCGATCGCTAAACTTAGGCACATCGCGACGACGTCCGGCTTCTTTTTCTATCGCTTTAAAAATCTGCTCGACCTGAGCAATGGTCATCTGGGTTTCCGCTCTTGCCACCAGATTAAGAAAATTATCGCCTTCAAAACCCACCGCTTCACTTTCATAGACCTTCGACAGTTTTAAATAACTGAACATCTCATCAAGCCGCTGCACGCCAAAACGAATCTGACGCGCTGCATCCTGATTACTGCCGATACTGATAAAAATGGTAGCCATAAGTTATTTGGTGCCACGCTCGATAATAACGCCAACATTCTTTGAGCCACGAACAGCGCCAGGTTTACTGAGTTTTAATCTAAGCCACGGCACATTGAATTCATTACGCACAATCTCAGCGATTTTTTCCGCCAGGGTTTCCACCAGCTGAAACTCTGACTCTTCAACGAATGCAATTATTCGTTTGGCCACCGACTTATAATCAAGACACTTATCAATGGTATCTTCCTGTGCCGCAGGCTGAATATCATGCGCCATTTCCAGATCAATGCTGATGGTTTGACGGATTTGTCGTTCCCAGTCGTAAATCCCAATGACCGTATCTACTTTTAAATCTTCAATAAAAACGATGTCCACACGCGTCTCTTGATGTCATGATTAAATTTGATGTGGGCCATAGGATAGCAAAGAAACGGGCATTTGATTACACAAATAGGACTCTAAAGTTGACATTTAAGTAATAGAAAGACAAATCCTAATCCATTATTCCGTAAAGCCGATAATCCACCTATTACCTAGACACATTCCTAAACTTACCTTTTCGCCCCTCGGCGAGTACCTTTCTTTTATATGGCTAAAAGAAAGGTACCAAAGAAAAGGCCACCCCGTGATTGAGGTTTCGCTTCGCTCAACACCCCTCGTCTCCACCAAGCCACTTAACGCACCGTAAAATACGTTCCATCCTTGGCCCGAATTTTACTATTCAAAACTTCCTGTTTTGAATTGCTATGTCTTGGCTACTACTCAGCTCAATCAAATGGGGGTTGTTGGCGTATGCCTGAACATGAGTTCTTAAACAACTCCGTTCGATCATTTAATTAACCTAATGAACATGCTTTGGTTTTAACTAATTGGCACTATTCCCATGACCTGATTAAAAAATAACAGTATCCTATAACAAATCCACTGACGCTTTGGTTCCACCGGCCAGAACGTCGGTCAATAAGATGGAGTTTGTCTGGCTAATGTCTGCTGTTGTGATCACGAAACACTGCGCAAGGGATAATAATTAACAATGGAATGGGAAATCGTTGCTCTTTGGGTGCTGGCCTATCTGACTGGCTCTATCTCAAGTGCGGTTATTGTCTGTCGGATTATGGGCTTGCCGGATCCACGTGATTTTGGCTCGCATAACCCCGGCGCGACCAATGTGCTCAGGCTGGGCGGTAAAAAGGCGGCAATTTTTACTCTGCTCGGTGATATGCTGAAAGCGATTATTCCGATCCTGATTGGTTATGCTCTAGAGTTGCACAACCGAAATCTGGGCTGGGTTGGCTTTATGGCATTTATCGGCCACCTGTACCCCATCTATTTTGGCTTCAAGGGCGGCAAAGGCATGGCCACCTACTTTGGTGCTCTGGTGGCGCTGTCGCCATTATTACTCGCCTACTGCATTGTGACCTGGCTAGTGACCGCTTTCTTTACCCGTTATGCATCATTGGCATCCATACTATCCAGTTTTGCTGTTGCCGCCTTCGGTTTTTATCTGGATCATAGGTACTTCTTTCCACTGTTTGCCATGTTCCTGATATTAACCGCCAGACATCATCGCAACATCCGAAACCTGTGGAACGGCACCGAACGCAAAATTACTGATAAGAGAAGCAATGACCCGCAATAACATCAATATAGCGCACCTGTTACCTCTGCTTGCCTCAATGGTGGCTATCACACCACTGGCTATTGATATGTACTTGCCAGCAATGCCAATTATCGCCAAAGAGTTAGGTACTACATCAAGCGCGATTCAGGTTTCGCTGAGCCTCTACCTCGCCGGTTATGCGCTGGGCATGATGTTGTTCGGTCCTATCGCTGACCGCATTGGCCGGCGCAAGGTTGCGCTGGTCGGTTTGACCGGCTTTATTATCACTTCCCTGCTACTGGCCTTTACCGAGTCGGTGAATCAATTCCTGGCTTATCGCTTCGTACAGGCAGCCTTCGGTAGCGGCGCTACGGTGGTTGTGCCGGGCATTATTCGTGATCTGTATAAAGAGCACACTGCAAAAGGTTTGTCTTACGTCAGCCTGATTATGATGGTGGCGCCGATGATCGCCCCCGGTATTGGCAGCTTTATTCTGGAACTATCGGCCTGGCGCACCATTTTCCTGAGCCTTGCCGGATATGCGATTCTGATTCTACTGTTGGTCTTTTGGAAACTACCGCACGGCCTTCCTTTGCGCTCGAATCGTAAATGGCTGCATGAGTTCGCCAGTAACTACAAGCTGGTCTTCAGTCATCCAGCCTCCAGACTTAACATCATCAGCTCCATGATGGGTTCTTTTGGCTTCTTCTGCTATATCACCACCATTTCCTTCGTCTATATTGAGTATTTTGGTGTGACCGAAGGGAAATTCAGTATCTTGTTTGGCGCCAATGTGGTCGCATTAATGATCACCAACATCATTAATACACGAACCGTTGAGCGGGCTGGCTCCGCCAGAATGCTAATGATTGGCACGGTTATCGCCAATATCTTCGCCCTGAGCCTGCTGCTGATCACCCTATTTGACTGGGCTTTGTATTGGACTGTGGCTGCTTTATTCCCGTTAATTGGCTCGCTGGCGCTGATAACGGTTAATTCAGATGGCCTGATTCTCAATCAATTCCCCCAGCAAACCGGTACTGCCACTGCAGTGATCGGCACCTTACGCTTTGGTAGCGGCGCCCTTGCCGGACCAATTCTGGCCCTATTGTTCGATGGTACACCGCTAAATTTCGCCATTCTGATGTTTGCATCCGTTGCCATCGTCATGATCGTACAATTAGTCAGACATCGGCTGCGCCTTACCTAACTCATTGTTTTTAATATAATCATTTCTCAAAATTGCGAACTCGCCCTGTTCTCAAGCAAGTTTTACATTTGATCGGCAAAGTTCATTTGATATTAACACTAGATCGATGCTTACATGGTTAAATATTAGACAATTCTCTAACAGGAGAAAGAAACTTTCGAGAAAAGTGTCAAACTTTTTTACATTTTATGGATGGAATTAGTTGTAAAAAATTCTGACAGGTATATTATAAGCATCATACAGATGTAAAAAATCCTGACAGTTTTAGTGATTAATACAACTTCTTCAATTAGGTAACCGACCAGGAGGGTCCAAATGAAGTTTTTCAGTAATAAAGCATTATCCGCTCTCTTCGCGCTACCCCTATTGGCGGCCTTGACCGTTAATACTGCCAGCGCTGTTGATCAGGTGGCTGCCGAAAAATGGAGTCAGGACATTGATGCATACTGGAGAATCCTTGAAGAAAAGCATATCGATCTCTACCACAAGCTTACCTACAAAGATTTCGAGCGCGAAATCAACACCATCAAAAGCCAGCTTCCTGCGCTGACTCATGAAGAAATCATTATTGAGCTGATGCGCCTGACCCACAAAGTCGGTGATGGCCACACTACGATTCCACTATGGGATCAGCAGTTACACAAGTTCCCGCTCGAGCTGAAAGTCATTAATAATGAAGTGCTTGTGACTGGCTCATCCAATGAGTACGCCAACCTGATTGGTAATCAACTGGTGGCGATTAACGATACGCCCATCGAAAAAGTCTATGAGCTGTTCGCACAGATTGTGCCATTTGCTGAAAACGAGTACTCAACCCCCATTCGAGTAGCTGACTATATGTTAACCGCCGAGCTATTACGTGGCTTCGGTGTTATCGACAGCCTGGATTCGGTTGAATTTACCTTCAAGAACTTTGACCAAAACTTCAAATACAACATGGCTGCCAGTACTCAGAATCAAATTACGCAGCGCATCAATTTTAAGCAAAAACTACCTTTCAAACCTTATGGGGGTGTTGATGATCACCTCTGGTATGGGGCTGCCGACAAAGGCAAAACTGTTTACATTAACTTTGAAAAATACAGCTCCATGTCCAAAATGGACGAGATGTCAGCTGAGTTATTGCGCTTCATCAATCACTACAGAACCGAAAACCTGATCATTGACCTACGCGGCAATCAAGGTGGCGACTTCTTTATAGGACTTAAGTTAGCACAGGTGTTAGTACTTGCTAACAGCATCAACTGGAAGTCAGGTGTTTATGTCATGATCGACAACAACACCTATTCAGCGGCCATGTCCAACGCGGCTCAATTTTCTCAGTTACTTAATGCAACCCTGGTTGGCCAGCCGACAGGTTCAAAACCAAGCGGCTATCAGGATATGTGGCAATTCAACCTGCCAAACTCAGGCCTGATCGTGACCTACTCTAAAAGAATGTACCGTTTTAAAGATGGTGAAATGGACGCGGTCTTCCCTGATGTAGCGATTGAGCTGACTGCAGAAGATTATATGCGTGCCAACGACAAAAGCCTAGGCTGGGTCATTCAGGACATCAACAGCCGCAAAACACATACAGTTGTTCAGAATTAGGAAGTTTAAGACATAGTCATAAAGTAGATAGAAACTACCCCTCGCTGATTGATTTTCAGTGAACCCGCCGGCTCTTTCGAGTCGGCTTTTTTAACGGTCATACAACGACAACAATAATTAAAAATTAACGACACAAACTTGCGATATAACATAACAGCAAGATATTGAAGCATATAGCAACGGAGAAAAAGGATGAATGGAGTAACACGATTAGTACTTATTGGACTCATTTTCAGCACTGGGATCACAGCCGGCTGTCAGCAACACAATGAAAAGCCTCGCCTTGACACCAGTAGTCAGCAAACCTTCATATCAAGCCTGCAACAGGTTCGCTCACAGGTGGATGAAACCAGACTCAAGCGCTTTGACAAAACCATCCGGCATACATTGGAAAGCTATAGAATCCAAAAAGAATATAGTCTGCTTCCGACCAGCAACCCGCTGAACGGATTGACCGCAGAAGAGATACTGGAATTGCCTGTAAGCAATCAAAGGCAAAGCATCCGAAGGCTGCGAACCTGGGGCCGTATCTAAAACTTACTGGGCGGCATAATCTTCCTGTAGGTTGGAAAAGACTCGGAACGAGTTGCCTTCCAACATTGGATCGGGCGACTGCAGGTCGCCCCTACGAATGATGCTTGATGTAGGCCCGTGATGTGACTGTAGAAGAAGGCTCAGGCGCTAGCCGTAACCCATCCTTCAATCTTAAAAACTTATGATTGCTCAGATGGTGTGGAGCCAGCGTTTTTTTCCTTCATAAAGCTCAATATAACCAGTGCTATAAGGCTTAACGGTGGAACAAACGCCAGAAAAAAATGAACGATAGTTACAGGGATAACACTTTTAACCCGAGTCTTTGCCAAATAATAGGCCAAAGGGGTGGCAATCAAAACCCACACAAATATTACGTTTACAGCCAAAGTCGCATCAATATTCATTTCTTTACTCCATGTTGTAATTGATTTTAAAAAAAGTCTAACCCAAATCCGCTATCGGCCACCGTGGTTGTGCCCGAATCACTGACTCTTCAAACTGCCCTTGTTGTTTAAGGATAGCCTGATAACGACAATAGCCGGCATAAGCTATCATTGCGCCATTATCGGTGCAGAATTTCAGTCTCGGGTAATAGGCTTTTCCACCTTTACTTTCCAGTAAATGAGACAACTTTTCGCGCAATGAAATGTTGGCGCTTACTCCACCTGAAACCACCAGAGCCCTGTAACCTGTCTGTTCAAGTGCACGGCGACACTTGATATAAATAGTATCCACTACGGCTTCCTGAAAAGCATGGGCAATATCAGCCAGATCCTGTTGCGACTTGTCTGAATCACGGTACAAATTGGCTACTGCGGTTTTCAAACCGCTGAAACTGAAATCCAGTCCAGGCCTATCAGTCATAGGACGAGGTAATTTATAGATCCCGGGACGCCCTTTTTCCGCCAGCTTTGCCAAAGCTGGCCCACCGGGATAACCCAGTCCCATAATTTTCGCCGTCTTATCAAAGGCTTCGCCAGCCGCATCATCAATCGATTCACCGAGAATGGTGTACTGCCCAAGGTCCTGCACATCAACCAGCATTGAATGCCCACCTGACACCAACAAAGCGACGAACGGGAATTCCGGTTTATCATCCTCCAGCATCGGTGCTAACAAGTGCCCTTCCATATGATGCACGCCAATCGCTGGCACATCCCAGGCATAAGCGAGACTTCGACCAATACCGACACCGACAAACAGCGCCCCAATCAGGCCTGGGCCCTTGGTGTAGGCAATGGCGTCGATATCAGCAGGCGTACACCCTGAGTCAGCCATAACCTTTTTAATCAACGGAATCGTCTTGCGCACATGGTCACGGGAAGCCAGTTCAGGGACCACTCCGCCATATTCAGCATGCAGCTTCACCTGGCTAAACAACGCATCTGCAATAATGCCCTGCTCGCTATCATAAATAGCAATACCGGTTTCATCACAGGATGTTTCAATACCAAGGATTTTCATGAAGTTACTACCTTATATAAGCAGATTAATTACCAGGATGACTTAAGTGGTCACCAAAGAATCGGCAATTTTAATGGACTTTGCTTTATTTAGCGAGTTTCGTCCCCATATCTCATACCGACTCTAAGTCCGGATTAAATCAATATTTAATGGGTTTATCTTTGCTTTTTGATCAAAAAATGATTAAAATTTGCGCCCTCTTGGTGATTCTCTCGTTTCGCCAATGGTAACGTACTGATTTTATTTACTTTTTAATAAACATACATTTTAAGGTTAGGTGATTTTTAATGCCAAGCGTAAGAGTTAAAGAAAACGAGCCATTTGACGTTGCATTACGTCGCTTCAAGCGTTCGTGCGAGAAAGCAGGTATTTTGGCTGAAGTTCGTAAGCGTGAATACTACGAGAAGCCAACATCTGTTCGTAAGCGCGAAAAAGCTGCGGCAGTAAAACGTGCAGCGAAAAAAGTATCTCGCGAAAACGCTCGTCGTATCCGCTTGTATTAATAGTTGTTTGGGCTTTTCTTTAGGAAGCTAGAGAAGAGCCTAAATTCTATTAGCTATAAAGGATTAACACATGTCTGCTCTTAATGATCAAATAAAAGAAGCCATGAAAGATGCCATGCGCGCCAAAGATAAGGCCCGCCTGTCAACCATCCGTTTAATCCTGTCTGCTATCAAACAAGTCGAAGTCGATACTCGAGCCGAGTTAGACGATACCGCGATCCTTGCCATCCTAGATAAAATGGTCAAACAGCGTCGCGAATCGATCAAGCAATACGAAGATGCAGGCCGCCAAGAACTAGCCGACGTCGAACACGCCGAGATCGAAGTTCTCCAGGAATTCCTTCCAAAGCCACTCACTGATGACGAAATTGCCGAACTTATCGAGCAAGCCATCAGCAGCACCGGCGCAGAATCCATCAAAGACATGGGCAAAGTAATGGGCATTTTAAAGCCACAATTACAAGGCCGTGCCGATATGGGACAAGTCAGCGGAAAAATCAAAAGCCGTCTGGGTTAGTTTTCCCTGTTTATTTTTGTTCCGTCATACCGTGGCTTGACCACGGTATCCAGTGACTTTTACCACTCCTACATTAATGTTTTCGCTACTCAGCGAGTTACTTTTCTTGCGTGGTCAAGAAAAGTAACCAAAAGAAGACCACCCGTATATTGAGGCCACGCTTCGCGTGACTGCCTGCGCCACTCCCAAAATACTTAACGCACCAGAATTTACATCACATCCCTGTGCTGAAAATTCTTATCAAAATCCTCCAAGATTTTGATTGCTATATTTTGTACATGGCTTAGCTCAATATAAAGGGGATTATTGGTGCGATCTGCCATTACCTAATTACCCATCCACCACCTCAAGCAAAGAACTATTCCAATCCGCGTACTATGTAAAAACCGGTAGCTCTGCTATGATTGCCCAATTAAGCCTTACCTAATTATAAATACTCAATGGGCCTTATCCCGCAACACTTTATACATGAATTATTAGCTCGGGTTGATATTGTTGACCTGATTGATTCGCGTGTGCCTTTGAAAAAAGCGGGAGCCAATTACAAGGCCTGCTGCCCATTTCACGGTGAGAAGACCCCCTCTTTTACGGTAAGTCAGGATAAGCAGTTCTATCACTGCTTCGGTTGTGGTGTGCATGGTAATGCCATCGGCTTTTTGATGGAGTATGACCGCCTCGAGTTCCCGGATGCGGTCGAAGAACTGGCAGCCATGATGGGTATGGAAGTGCCGCGTGAAGAAACGGTATCCAACAAGCCGAAAGTGGATACCACGCTATACGACATCATGGAAAAAGCGGCTAACTACTACCAAAAGCAGCTAAAATCCAACAAAAGCGCCATAGACTACCTTAAAGGCCGTGGTCTGAGCGGCGAAATCGCCAAACAGTTTGCCATCGGCTATGTACCCGGTGAATGGCGTAATCTGGAAGCCGTTTTCCCCAAACTGCAACAGGATAAGAAACTACAGCAGCAATTGGTTGACTGCGGCCTGATGATCCGCAAAGACAATTCGCTGTATGACCGTTTCCGCGACCGCATCATGTTCCCGATCAAGGACAAGCGTGGTCGTGTGATTGCTTTTGGTGGCCGCGTGATGGGCCAGGGCGAGCCCAAATACCTGAACTCACCGGAAACCCCGATTTTCCATAAAAGTAATGAGCTCTATGGCCTGTATCAGGCACGTCAGGCTAATCGCAAACTGAGTCGATTACTGATCGTCGAAGGCTATATGGACGTTGTCGCTCTGGCCCAGTTTGGCATCAACTATGCGGTGGCAACCCTTGGTACAGCGACCACCGCCAGCCATTTACAGCAACTCTTCCGCGCCACGCGCGAGCTAGTGCTTTGCTTTGATGGCGACCGCGCCGGTCGTGATGCGGCCCTGCGTGCCATTGAGCACGGACTACAACAGATGCGCGAAGGCCGTGAAATCCGCCTGATGTTCCTGCCCGATGGCGAAGATCCGGATTCCATGGTTCGCAAAGTGGGCAAAGAGCAGTTCGAGGAAATGATCGGCAAGGCAACCCCTTTATTTGAGTTCATCCTTGAGCACCTGTCAGCGCAGGTCGATTTAGGCTCAGTGTCAGGGCGCGGCCAGCTGGTACATCTGGCAAAACCCTATCTTGATAAAATCACCGACCCTATCTATCACGAGTTCTTCAGCAGCGCTCTGGCCGAAAAAGCCAAGCTCTCGGAGAGCAAGCTGGCGGCCATTATTGAGACGCCAAGCCAGTCACAGCCTGCGCGCAAACCCTTGCAAAGCAAGCCACAGAACAACAAAACCAATAAAACCCTGCAACTGGCGATTACCCTGCTGTTGCAGAAGCCAAGCCTCGCCTTAACTATTCAAAATTACGACTGGTTGCTGACCTTGCCCGATAAAGGCTCAAAACTTTTGCACCAATTACTTGAAATTATTCATAAAACCCCCAAGATCAATACAAGTCTGTTGCTTGAGCACTGGCGCGACAATACCAAGCTGTATGACCGCCTGGCCAGTTTAGCCATGACCGAGCGCGAAGAGCGCATCCAGGGTCAGGAGCAGCAGGAATTACAGGACTGTGTGAATCGCCTGTTATTGCATGCCCGTAAAATTAGGGTCGATTATCTGCAACAGAAAGCAGCGGAACACGGTCTAACCAATCAGGAAAAGTCTGAATACCGGCAATTACTATTGCTGGCCAAACAAGGCTCCAACGGTAATAGCGCCAATAAGTAGCGCTTGCTGTAGACGGGGCACATTCTGTATAATTTGCGGTTCGCTATGTGCAAGCCGCCGCTTGGTTTTTGACTCGCAAAATGTCTTGCGAGCCCTACAAAGGTTATTCTAGATGTCAGAGAATTCGCAACAGTCACAATTAAAGTTACTTATCGCTCGCGGTAAAGAACAAGGTTACCTCACTTATGCCGAAGTGAATGACCACTTACCACCGGATATCGTTGATCCCGAGCAAATCGAAGACATTATTCGCATGATCAATGACATGGGCATTCAGGTGTATGAAACCACTCCTGATGCTGATGAGCTGTTGATGAATGACGAATCGGTAACCGATGAAGAAGCCGCTGAAGAGGCTGCTGCTGCATTGGCCAGCGTAGACAGCGAATTTGGTCGTACGACTGACCCGGTTCGTATGTACATGCGCGAAATGGGTAGCGTTGAGCTACTGACTCGCGAAGGCGAGATTGATATCGCCAAACGTATCGAAGAAGGCATCCGCCAGGTTCTAGGCGCTATCGCCAACTATCCCGACACCATCCGTATCCTGTTAGAAGAATATGCCCTTTACGAAGAAGAGCAAGTTCGTCTGACCGAGATCGTAACCGGTTTCACTGACGGCGAAGAAGCCGAGTTCGTACAGGAAGAATCCGAAGCAGCGCAAATCGCCAATGCCAGCGAAGAACTGGACACTGACGAAGATGTAGATGACGACGATGACGACGACGAAGAAGAAACCGAAGTCGATACTGGCCCGGATCCAGAAGAAGCGGCAGCCCGTTTTGCTGAACTGAAAAAGCAATACGACAAAACCGTTAAAGCCGTTGAGAAATATGGCCGTACGCACAAATCAGCAATCAAGCAGCTGGATGCCATGAAAGAAATGTTCATGCAGCTTCGTCTTGCTCCAAGAATGTTTGAGCAGCTGGTGACTAACCTGCGTGAGAAAATGGACGGTATCCGTGAGCAAGAGCGTTATATCATGATGCTTGCCGTGAACGGTGCGCGTATGCCGCGTAAAACCTTTATCTCAACCTTCTCAGGTTCAGAAGCCGATCCAACCTGGATCGAGCAGCACGTCAAAAAGAAAAGCAAATACTCAGAAGCTTTGGCCGAACACG
Source organism: Kangiella sp. (assembly GCF_014762745.1). Taxonomy (GTDB): domain Bacteria; phylum Pseudomonadota; class Gammaproteobacteria; order Enterobacterales; family Kangiellaceae; genus Kangiella. The sequence continues at coordinate 38,619 of NZ_JABURJ010000102.1, read as the reverse complement.
CCGAAGAGATTCTAAAAGCACAGCGTAAACTACAGCTGATCGAAGAAAGCTGTAGCCTGAGCGTGATGGAAATTAAAGAAGCCAACCGCGAAATGTCGATTGGTGAAGCCAAAGCACGCCGCGCCAAGAAAGAAATGGTCGAAGCTAACCTACGCCTGGTTATCTCTATCGCTAAGAAATACACCAATCGCGGTTTACAATTCCTCGATCTGATTCAGGAAGGTAACATCGGTCTGATGAAAGCGGTAGACAAGTTCGAATACCGTCGTGGTTATAAGTTCTCGACTTACGCCACCTGGTGGATTCGTCAGGCAATCACACGTTCGATTGCTGACCAGGCACGCACCATCCGTATTCCGGTTCACATGATTGAAACTATCAACAAATTAAACCGTATTTCTCGCCAGATGCTACAGGAAATGGGCCGCGAGCCACAGCCTGAAGAATTGGCAGAGCGTATGGAAATGCCGGAAGACAAAATTCGTAAAGTGCTTAAAATCGCCAAAGAGCCAATCTCAATGGAAACACCAATTGGTGATGACGAAGATTCGCATTTAGGTGACTTTATCGAAGACACCACCATCGATTCACCAGTCGACGCAGCAACAGGCGAAAGCTTGAAAGAAGTCACTGATGAAATCCTGGCGGGTCTAACGGCACGTGAAGCGAAAGTCTTGCGTATGCGTTTCGGTATCGACATGAACACAGACCACACTCTCGAAGAAGTCGGCAAACAGTTCGACGTAACCCGTGAGCGTATTCGTCAGATCGAAGCCAAGGCACTGCGTAAACTACGCCACCCAAGCCGTTCAGAAAAGCTTAGAACGTACCTTGACGAATAGTCTAGACGAATAAGCGGACGAATAGCCTAAACGAATAAAACAAAGCATAAATATTGCAAGCGCAGGAGATTTCTCGTAAACTCCTGCGCGTTCTTTTTCAAGAAACACATCCTAAATTAGTAGAACAATTAGGCACCGCCTGATTGACTACTCTTGGAAAAATGGGCCTTTAGCTCAGTTGGTTAGAGCACCCGACTCATAATCGGTAGGTCCCCAGTTCAAGTCTGGGAAGGCCCACCATTTTTCCTCATGAGCCTTTACTCCCTATGACTTTATCTGCTCATTACCACAAGTAAGCTGAATTGGGGTTTTGAGTGCCCAAAACTTCCTTGCAGGCAGGTCCCTAGTTCAAGTCTCGGCGGGCTCACCATTTTATAGTGATTCTACGGTTGAAAAGCTATTTAATTAGAAACAAATCACATTAATGTCTAAAGCTCAATATATCTCTTTAATATATTGAGATGTTTAGCAAGGCTACCCTTGATGACTATTTAAAAATAGTCGGTATAATCCTAAAAGCATAAGGTGTCTATTATTAGACATATACTATATATTTTATTTCATGCATTAGATTATGGGAAAATGACAAAACAACTTTCAATTTTGCAGGATGACTACACTCTCAACACATTGCCATCAGCAAAAGTAAAAAAAGAGGATAAAGTAGGAGTTCATTCTTGGACTAATTTTTATGCCTCTTTCTCTGAGTCATTTGTTAATCATGCAATAAAAGCTTTAGGGATAAATCACGACCAAACGCTACTAGATCCATTTGTAGGCTCAGGGACAACAGTGGTATCTGGATATAAAGCAAATGTTACTACAATTGGAATTGATGTAGACCCTTTCTCTTGTCTTTTATCTAAAGCGAAAGTATCACTCAATGCCAATCACAAAGAAGTGCATAAATTGTTACGCGCTTCTAAAAGAACTAAATCACTTAAAACATTTTGTAGTGAAGCTTATAACATATTTGATAATGAGTGTTTGTGCTATGCATCAACCGTATTTACACGATTAAGCAGGGCTATTGGTGTTAAGCAATCAAAAGTGTTTCACACATTACTAAATGACACCCAAGGTACCTTTGACTCAGCAACTGTAGCTTTAGTAGCTCTCTGCATAGGTGCCTCTGAATCTGCTAATTTAGTAAGAGGCTCCAACCCTACTTGGTTTAGAAAGGCAGTAGAAGGAGAAAAGGATAACTTTGAGGCGTTATACAAAGCAACTATCCAAGCATCAAAAAAGATATTAGAAGACTTGACACAAATAACTCCTAGAAACAGTCATGTAAAACTGATTAATTATGATGTAAAAGACAACAGCTTAAATATACAAGAAGGTATTGCTGACTTTATCATCACTTCACCGCCATATTTAACTCGTATCGACTATGTAGTCAAACATTTACCAAACCTTGCTATCTTAAGTGGCTTGATTCCAATAAATATCGATGAACTCCGAAAAAAAATGATCGGAACTCCAAAAATTGTACAAAAGGGGGACTTTGAAGTTTTATGGGGCAAGAAATGTTTAGATATACTAAACAAAATAAGATCTCATGATAGCTATGCGAGTGAAAGCTATTACATTTGGACTTACTATCAATATTTCTCATCCCTATACGAAACTTTTAACAATATTTATCGGTTAATGAAAAGAAATGCCAAGGGGCTAATTGTACTTCAAGATTCCTTCTATAAAGATCTTCATATCCCTTTAAGTTGCATAGCAGTAGAAATGCTAGAGTCTATTGGGTTTACTGCTAATGTATTAAAGAAAAGTGAAGTCAAAATTAATATGCGGCAGCTAAACCCAAGTCACCAGAAACAAAAGTTAAAGAAGAAAGCTAGCGAAGATGTTGTTTATTTTGAAAAATAACCTTTAGTTATTTTTAGTAATCTGTAGATACATATAGCGGTTCTTCAAAGCTGATAAATTCAGACATTTGATTATAAGATAAACATATTTCAATGTATGGACAGTTATTATCGCATAGCTTAGAAACGTCATCAGGAAAACCACTTGGGAATTTTAAAGATTGACAAACTGGAGCTTTGTTTTTACAAATGCTTCTGCCTATTTGCCACTCGATGTAATTCAAGTCAGCAACGTTTAAGCCTGAATAGTAAGCTGTTAAACGTTCTGCTTGGGCAACAGCTTCTCTTAACAGACGCACCAAAGTTCCTCGCGGGTTAGGCGCTCCTGATAAAAATTTAAAAAGAGAGGGATCAGTAGGAATAACCCTGCCCGTCCTGATATATAAACGCATGATATGATAATCAATAGCGGGTTGGCTGTTCTCTTCATCCACAAAGCTTACAATATTCTCTTTGATTAAATCATGAGAGAGCACATTAGTTTTCTTTTTTAATGAATCTTTTCTAAAGCCCTCAAATTGATCCATAATCTCATGGAAACTCTCTCCTTGTTTATTGTTTGAATTATCAAGAAAAGACCGTGAGCAATGCTCATAGAATCGTTCTAAACTTCCAGCATAAACCTCGCTCAAGGTTTTTCCCACATCTCTTAAAATAAATGCTCTTTCTTTTGCTCTCACTCTTTCTTGTTTAGGGTATTTTTTTAGCCAGTCACTTAAGTCGGTAGACTTTACAGATAATAAGTATTCAGCAAAATCCGTTTCATGCTTAAGAAGTTTTGCTGCTAAGGTAGCTTGCATAAAATCCCAATTAAATTGGTGGCAAATAGAAATGAAAGCAACCTTAAATGCTAACTGTAGTTCTAATGATCTATCAGACCACGTAAAGAACTCGGCTGGTCTTTGATAGTGCTTTAGAACTTCTGCATGCTGCATACATGCAATATTATCAACCTTGAAAGCATTGCCTGTTGACAAAATCTGTTCAATTTTTTTCATGATGCCCTAAGTACCTGATTTTATTAGTTAAATACTCGTCTATCACTTCATTAGACTCAAACATCAAGTGAACTCGATCTCGTATAAAAATGCCAGCATCTGTTAAAGCATCAACCTTTCTTGGGTTGCTCGTACCTATACAAATTTCTTTTATATTTAATTCTTGGAGTATAGAAATAACCGCGTCATAATTTCTTGGGTCTTTTGGGTGTCCTAATCTATCGAAAGCCTCAGCCGTATTTACTCCTTCATTTTGTTCAAGGCTAATAGCTTTAATTTTATCTTCAAGTCCGATCCCTCTACCTTCTTGATATAAATAAAAAACAACACCTCCATTATTTCCGATATATCTTAGAGCTGATTCTAATTGACGGGAACAATCACAGTTTGTTGCTCTTAATGATTCACTAAATAAGCAAGAAGAGTGTATCCGAACGAATGGACAGTCTCCATCATAAGGACTTAATATAACAGCACCTTCCTGTCCACATCTTTTAAAATAAAATACTTCAAACTCTCCATACTTTGTGGGTAATATAATTCGCGGTTCCAAACTTGCCCTCCTAAACTTATAGTTATAATCATTATCCTACCTATCCAATAATAACACCTTACCTTAAATAAAACACAACTTTAAAAACTTAACTAATTGAAAACATTATAGTATATGATACATTTAATCGAACTATTCCAATATAGGTTTACTCACGAATTATGTATCTGTCAAACATAGAGCTAAAGAAAGTCGTTGAGAAAGTAATTTCTGACGTAGAAAACACTGAACATAAATTCGAGCCTGATAGTCAAATTAAAGTATGCTCTATCGATATCAGGGTTAGTAATATATTCTGGGTTATGACAAAACAAGCACGAGCTATTGATCTTAGCTCTAGATATATTTTCGAAATATCGCCAACTCGCTTGTGGAAAAGACGTGTTATAGAAGACAGCGGGTATATAAAACTGAAACCTGGTGAAATGATTCTAGGAAGGACTCACGAAAAAATATCAATGCCTGATAAATATGTTGGCAAAATCAATACAAGGAGCTCTTATGCTAGATTAGGTTTATCAACGGCTTGCAATTGTGATCTCATAAACCCCGGATATTCCGGCCATGTTCCACTAGAATTAATAAATTCTACGCCTAATGTGATGTATATAAGACCTTACTTACCACTATGCCAAGTTTTCATTATGCCTGTTTATGGCGAAATTGATGATTCTTACAATAGTGAAAAGTATGAGAGTAAATATATTGATGATGAAGGAGAACCTTCAGTATGGTGGAGAGATGCACTTGTCAAAAAGTTGTCTTTGAACGTTTTCAAAAATCAACTTGAAAGTAAAGCAATAAACAGCCTAAGGAAAAAATTTAAAGAAATTGACGATAATGGGTTATTTAGACTTGAAAAGTTCATGGATGAACAAACCTTTTCAGATTCTACTGACCTAATTGAAAAGTTTTCACGCTCTGAAAAAAATAAATACAATTGGTATAAAACTCGACGAAACCTTTCTCTATGGCTTTGTCCTGCTTTATTTGTAGCAACTTTAATCCAAATTCAAAATAAGCTGCTTCCAGAAGACGCATCTCCAGATATAATAACGTGGTCTATGCTTAGTAGTTTTATCATTAGTGTACCTTTCTTCCTATTTTACGTTTTTCGTAAGAAAGTGAAATACTATTGTGAGGATTAGTTTTCAATATAGCGTTTGTATTAGTGAATAGCACCTTACTGTATATCAGAAGAACCAACTAACAAGATGCTTAAATACGAACATTCTTTTGATCCTGCCCCCCCTGCAGTTCCTTAAAAGTAGGCTATGATACTGAAAAGATTATCCAATAACTAAAGCACTCTGAACATGTAAGTTATCACTGAGCTAGACCTTTTTACATGCACTAATTTTTTGCTCTAGTTTCCTAACTAGCGACTCCAAAATAGCCAATAGTTTTCTAATGTTTTCAATTTCTCTTGGAATCTTATGTTCAATTATTGACTCAGATATTGATACATGCATTCCATCTGGCTTAATAGGGTAATCACCACGCAAGCCTTTTGTTATGAGTTCCTCTCCGATCTTAATTACCCAATCACCAGAATAACCAATTTCAGTAACGTTTGGACGTAATCCACAGTCTATTCTCTTTGACTTAGAAGTCTTCCAATATTCTTCTTTGCACCGAAGTAATCTGTCATATATTTCTATTAACTTCATTGAGTCGATTTCATGGCCAGCTTTACTCGCTGCATCGTCAAGAGAGGTAACATAGACGTTTGTAAGGGCTGCCGCCTCTTTCGCGCCGCTCTGAAACCCGTGTTCTGCCAAAAGTATTCCACGATCAGCGCCCGTATCATTGACAATTTCTCGTAGTGCGAGTACATGAAGCTTAGTAACTTTTGACTTCCAATACTTGCACTCAATAAGCCAGATGACTTCAAACCCTGCATGGTGAGATTTTACTAATACATCAATGTCATGCTTAGTCCTCACCCCTTGTATAGTAATATCAGTATTAGCCTCCAAACCTAGAGATCGAAAATACTCAGCAGTTTTTTCCTGATATTTCTTCCAGTCCAATATATTTCCTTAATAGAAGTTAATGGTGTCAGAGTAAGTTATTGATATCAGCAAACTTACTCCGCCTCAATAATTTTCACTGCGATTAATCTCTTACCCACTGGCCATCATCCTTGTGATACTCTTTCTTTACAGCTGACCAGGCGACTTTGTGGGCAACTTCTTCGCGGCTGTCATCACCTCTGCGATCCTCTGGGTTCTTGTACTCTTCCCAAGCAGAATTAAAGGCTTTTCGGTAAATCTCCTGAGCATGTTTGGGCAGATTGTTCCGGACGCTGTCCGGAAGTTCATCGTTGGATTTGTATGGCATTTTAAAACTCCTTTTTAGAATACATGGGCCGCAACAGCAATGTATTACCTCGTGCGGCTATTACCCTTTCTCCAGGTTAGCCAGTACTCTGCGTGCTTCTTCTAGCCTTTCCTCTTTTGAAAAATTCTGTACCACTGTCGGGTGGAATGCATCACGGTTGGTTATGGATAATGTATTCCTTCCTATATTCATGGCATCTAATGGAACTGGGAATCCAACATTATCCAGATAGTCTGGATTGGTAATGCCCATCAAGGATAACCATTGTAGGGTTGTTACTGGACGGTCAGCGATTAGAGGGTCAATGACCATTTTATCAACGTTTCCGCTGCTACCTTCAACATAGACGACAGGTGCCACATGATAACTCCAGGGAATTTTATTTTTTTTACTTTTTAGGAAACCTGAGGCCCAAGCCTTATCAGCAATGACTCCCTCTTTTTCAAACATATCCACCATTAGCTCAGTACGTGCAAAAGCACCATCTTGAGGTTGTGACCAGGCCATATTTTTCATTGCCTTAGCTTTTTTGAAAAGCGTTTTGGCCTTGTTTGCAGATATGGCCTTAACGGATCCCGGTTCAAATTTGGGCATATCTTCCAAGGCGGTGTGCGTGTAATAGGAATTCCCTTTACGACGAATGCCAGCGGGTAGGAATGCCTTATTTATATACTGGCTGGTGATTTTGGCGTTTACTTTCTCAACCAGGTGAACAAACTGCATTGCAGCCCGCTCTTCATTGGTCTGAACACCCAGAGAGATGATGTCATCTTTGAACTTTGTTGGGCAGTTAGGAATGATCTCTTTAAGGTAATCGCTAAAGTCTGGATCCTGGAAAGTGAAATATGCGGTGACATTATTTTGCAGATTTTCAGGAACCTTGCGGGCCTTAGTAAGGCGAGAATGCTTATACTCTTCGTTATATCGTATAAACGTTGTAAGCAAGCCCCAAACCTTCAAGGCTTCCGGGTCATTTTTAGTGAACTTTGCTTCTCCCTTACTGTTTCGAGTGTAGCTTATAGGCAGAAAGAGCTTTTTTTCGCGATCAAATAAAAGATAATGGTTGTCACCACAGGACATAAAAGGACAGGTGTCGTAAGTAAGTTCTTCGCATTCTTGATAACCATTTCCCTTCGAGAATAAAAACATAGGTTCCCTTGGACCGGCAACCTGCCCTGCGAATTTTCGAGCATTACCAACAAGCAGCTCTTGTAGAGCAGTCAGTTCACTGACAATCTCCGGCTGATCTTGCTTTGCAGCCTCAATATTGCTGCTAAGTCTATTGGCATGATTGATAAGCTTATTCAATGTAGTTGTGGGTGTTTCGTATTCAGGAAGATTAATGTCTTCGTAGATTTCACCACTGAGAAGGTTGTAATAATTTGTTGTACCATTTTCCTTTACAGACCTAACAGAGAATGGGCGGGCCTCTCTCAGACGAAGAACGACTCCCATTAGCGCATTACTTTCATCAAGCTGAATGATCGCCCTATCATCGCCATCTTTGCAATAAACAATAGGAACTTTTTCGGGTGTACTGCAATTGTCGAATCGTACCTCATCTGAAAAAATGACGGAGGTCGCGTTAGAGCAAAGCGGCAAAGCCAATAGAAGCGCTAAAAGATATTTAGTTTTCATGTGTAGTCCTGAATAATTATCCATAAAGCCTGTCAGGCTATATTTCTTCGTGTTATTCAGGTCATAGTAATAAGTGGGGGGCTGTTTTGCAAATGCCCACCTTAGTAAGGATTGCAAACTCTACTTTCTAGTAAGCACTAATTCGTAATCGGCTTGCTCATTTATAAAATGACTCTTTCAACTCTTACAATATTGTTCATGAGTTGGCCAGTGCTGTTGATATGCTCAATATGAACAAGACGCTTGTTATAATTTTGGGCATTGCCTGTTCTAATTTAGGGGCGGAATTTTTGCCATAATGTCACCTTCAAGCGGTTACATCAATAATGAGCTTCAGGATTCGTTTCAAAGTTTAGACTCAATAACTCAAAACTCGGGCACAACTCCCAGCAATGGCAAAACATCTTTGCCTGGTACTGGCTTAGATATCAAGTACCCCTGAATTCGATCACACTTTAAGTCTGATAACACCTGATAAGTCTCTTTATCCTCCACTCCTTCAGCTACCACAACTAACCCTAACGCGTGGGCTAAGTCTATTGTAGAACTGACAATTTTGTGGGTGCGATCATTTTTATGGAGAGACATAATAAAGCTTCTATCGAGTTTGACTTCATCAACTGATAAGTCATTTAAATAGGATAATGAGGAGTATCCTGTGCCAAAATCATCAGCTGCGCAGCTGATGCCGAGAGACTCCAGCTCTAACATGACCCACTTAGCTTTGTCTTTTTCTTCTAACAATTCACTTTCCGTGACTTCGAAAATCAAACAGTTAGTTTCTACGTCTTCGACTACCTCTCTGACAAATTCAACAAAAGAGTCATCGACCAAGTCTCTGGTCGTAATGTTAACGCTGAACATGATGTTGTCAGTTTGTGGTTTATGACTGTTTATAAAGCTGATAACTTCCTGAATAACCCATCGTGTTACTCTGTTAATATTGCCTGACTCTTCGAGTAGTGGAATGAAAAGATAAGGAGAAACCATGCCAAGAGTTGGATGCTGCCACCTGATTAATGCCTCAACGTGTGTAATGGTGCCACTTTTAACATCAATTTGCGGCTGGTAATGCAAGACAAACTGGTCACAACCGACTTTATAAAAATCGCTGAGCAGTTTCAGGTTTCGACTGTCAGGTTCTATATCTGGACTATAGTCAGCGACAAGGATATGCTTTCGCTCGGCATAGTTCATCGCCGTTATTGCTTTTCGAACTAACTCGGATGATCTAGGGGGCTTTTCTTCCGGTGCTATTGCAAACTCATAGACACCTATGACTGGTACCGGGTAGATTTGGTTAGAATCCAAATCAGAATGATCGCTTAAGATTTGAATAATGTCATCGACACTTTGCTGATTATCAGTAGAAACGACAAAAACTCCGTCACCGAAGTGTGCAGAAAGAGCCTGTTCAAACTTGGAAAGCTTCTTAGCAACACTGACAACGATATCTATCGCTTTTCGGTATCCAAATACGCTAATGATTGAAATGATATTGGTGATTCTGATAGCAATGACAAATATCTCTTTCTGACTATCAGAGGTTTTTTCTATTCTGTTATCAAGAAGATCAAATAATGCCTTACGGTTTAACAACTTCGTAGTACTATCATGAGTTGCGTTAAACATGAATTTCTTGTGCAGTGCTCTACTGTTATTCAGCTCTTCTTCTAGCTGAAATGTCTTATGCATGACCTTACGTCTCAGTAGAGTATTCAGCACAAATGTAGCGGAAATAATGATCAGTAAGCTTCCTACCAACCAGGAAAGCTGCCCAAAGCTTTTCCAGAAGCTTTGTGGCTTCCACTCCAGTTCGGACTCCCACGCGGCATAGATATCGCTATAGGTACCATCCACGATGATCTGCGCTAATTGACTTTGCAGTTCTTCCAGAAGTTTCGAATTCCCCTTCTTTACACCAAAAGCGTAGGGTCTTGGCCAGAAAGGAGCGCTAGACAATTTCACATCCAGATTATAGTTTTCCACAAGACTTTTGGATGTGACAATAACTTCAATGCAGGCTTGCACTTCCTTGCTTGAAACGAGTTTCAGGCACTCTAACTCTGTGTCCGCTAAAACCAGCTCAACGTCGTAACCGGAATTTTCTAGTGTGTTCTTTGCGTAGGCGCTTTTAACCACTGCAACTTTATGACTTCGCATATCAGCGAGGGTAACCGATTCCTTGCTGTCATTATGAGTAAACAGTCCATGTGCCACATAATAGAATGGTTCGGTGAAGTCATAATGTTCGCTGCGTTCCTTCGAGGCAATCAGAGCAACCGCATCAGCACGCCCATCTAGTACCGACTGCAAAGCATCTTCCCAGCGCATAAGCTTAATTTCTATGCCAGATCCAGCAGAGTTAGCCATCGCATATTGTAGGTCGGTTATAAAACCTTTAGGCAGTTTGTCTTCAGAAAGAGATTCAAGAGGTGGGTAATACTCAGAGCCAACAAAAATGATAGTGTGAGAACTTGCTGAATCATCAGCTGACTCAGTACCTTGGCTAACTGTGGCTGTTAGCATCAGATGTGCAAGCAGCAAGAAGTGTGATTTCTTCAGAGTGATCCCCAGTGCGCAATCTATTCATATCCCTGTTCAGTTTTTTTACCACACCGAACAAGTTTTAGCAATTTGACCTTTCAGTTAAACACAAAAACCAAATTCTCCTAACCACTACCGTACAAGTGTCTAATTATTACACCTCGTATTTACAGAATAGCTAATCAATTTTACGTGAAGGGCATAAAGTGTATTTAATGCACTCCCCTTCTCATAATATCCATGCTAGCATTCCTTTGCTTTCACAATCAGGACTAATTATTCAAATAATTGAAGGAGAAAACCATGAAAGCTATTATTGCTTTTCTTACTGTAATAACCCTTTTTTCTACCACCACCCAAGCTGAAAACTACGAGTTTGAAGTTCCCCATCCTGCCGGAGGGAGCAGCCAACCATATCCTGGCCTTGATTTAAACTATGCCAAGAAAATTAAGCTCAAAGCTTCTAATTCGCTTTATGACCCAATGTTGGCGATTGATGAGCTTGAGATTGTTTTCGTAAACGCTACCAACTTTAAAGCAAACAACTTCAAGAATACTAATGGCTCCTACAGAGCTATTGTTGAGGATGTCTGGATTTATCGTAAGGTGTATGTAGAGGTCATGACACCAGACCAGCTGGCACCTGGTAAGGACATTTATGTCTCCTTGAACGTTGTTGAGTTTGAGGGTGTACTGGATGATGTCAACATGAGTCATGGACAACCGATTTATGATGCGCACGGAATTCTGGAGGACGTTACACCTGATGTGTTAGTCGATCAGGAAACCATTGTTTTAGATGGCGAGAATATGACTATTCAGCTGTTCAAGCGCGCTAAGTCAGGAATGGAAGGTGAAGGCTTCAAGTTAGTCACTAACTGGCATGGCTATGGCCAAAGAACTATCTATTTGCCAGCGCCATTCCCAATGTCCGATGCCCATATGTTCAATGCGATTGGTCTAGAAATTGAATCTCATCAAATGCCCGATGGGTTTGTTGATTACTTGATTGGAGTTAAGTACGAAGACGCCTTCGGGGGTTACAGTCAAACAACACCAGTCGAACCTCTAGCTCCACTTATTGAACAAGCCTACGGCTACTACCCCTGGCCTTAATCTGAACCACCTTTGATTGTGAAAGCGGGCTGAGCACAAGTTCGTGCTCAGCCCCTCCCCTTTACCTGCTCCCTCCCCACTTAATACTAAAAATTGATCAGCTGTGTACGCTAGCGCACAGATAATTGATGCAATTAGGAAGACAGTATATCCATCAGTTTCAACATGGTGTTGGGCTGGTAACTCATGAACTTTAAGGAGAATCCTATGAGTAATAAAGCGAAGCAAGCTCCAGCTAGCAAAAGCGCCCCTAAACAAGCTGCACCAAAACAAAATGCAGCTAAAGGTGCTCCTAGCCGCAGCGGCAAGAAATAATCCCTTTCAATAGCATAGTTCAAACATTCAACGCCTCGAATCCCAAATTCGGGGCGTTTTCATTTATGGAGAACCAAGATTGAGAACCAGGACGGAGAGTTAGGATGGAGTGTTAGTTTGTTGAATAGAGGTTGTGGTAACACTCGCAGCTGAGTAACTCAAGTCGCTGCCGATTTAAGATTTTGATGTGGCCGCGTTTATAGTCGATAACTCCCTGTAGCTGGAGCTTATGAGCCGCTTCCGAAACCCCTTCCCTGCGCACGCCTAACAATCCGGCTATATGCTCATGAGTAACATCAATGACTTTGTTTTGAATCTGATCTGACACTTCTAAAAGCCAAAAGCACAACTGCTGCTGAATCGTGTGGAAGCGGTTGCAGGCAACTCGAGCCATCACCTGATGTTCAATCCTGCCGCAGGACTTCAATATAGGCTCCCGAAACTCTCGTTCGTTGTGAAACCAATACAGGGCCTCTTTTGCTGGCATCAACATGGCTTCTCCCGAATAAAGCACTTCTGCTCTCAGCAGAGCTCTCTTGCTCCCTGAAAAAATACTACCACCACACATTTCATTCGCACCGAGACAGGCAGTCTGAATTTCATCGCCATCATCCAGTTCATAAACCAGGTTAATCACACAGTCCATCGGAAAATAGAGATAGTTTATCGCTTCCTGAGTATCGAAAAGTACTTTCCCAGCCGGTAACTGTGACCGCTTTATGCTGGTCATCAGCCGTCGCTGTAAAGTAGCAGGAAGGGAAGAAAAAATTAGATTTGTCGATTGTTCCTGAGTGCGTTCCATAGCTTACCCAAACCATTTGGACGGGAATCAATCATACTACGCCTACATTAAGTTCCTCGCTAGAGTCAGCCATAAAAAAAGCCGATGGCTGTTTCAACCATCGGCTTTATTAACTTAGCTTAGTCTAAATTTCCAGGCTAGCTTCAATGCTTTGTACTTTACGACGGGCAAGCGCAAGGTTTGCCTTTGCCTTATCCAGCACCAGATAAATGAACAGGCCTGCTGGATTAGCGGTTGGGCGGATAATATGCAGCTGCTTGTCGAGCGTGATCAGAATATCTTCGATTCCGCCGTCAATTCCCAATGATTCCATGGTCGCCATTTTGGCTTTCACCACTTCGGTATTACCTGCGCCTGCTAGCTCCAGATCAACACCACCGCCTTCAGTTCCCAGTACCATGCCTGACTCATAGTCCACCAATGCGGTACCCACAGCACCATCAATTCCCATCAATGCGTTTAAAGATTCTTGAATATTTGACATGTGTATTTCCTCATAGATTTGAAGTTAAAAATGAATATTTGTGCAGTTGATTTATAACTGCGTCAGTTTTTTCGCACATTGGCTGATCAGATAATTCGCTTCTCCCAGTAACATCTTTTTGCTGGTCACTATTGAGAGAACCAATTCTTTTTCAGCCAGCTTTAATTTTTTGATTAGTAAATTTCCGCTATCGGTTTCGACTATGGTGGAATGTAAATTACCGCCTATAATTTGTTTGGAGCTGGCGTTACCCAACGAGACCAATGAGCTTGTTATCGCTGACACGCGATCCAGTTCGACCTCATCATCCAGTCTTGCTTTATGTAATACGCCAAAGCCATCACTGGTACACAGCGACACCATTTTCAGGTCGAAGTACTTATCCAGTAAGCCTTCAAAAAGCTGATTAACAACCTCTTTTTTCATGCTCGTTTCTCTTATCATGACAATGTTTGTTTTTGTGAATACTCAAAGGCGTTTTGCATGCTTAGTACTGTGTGTAGCAGCAAAGTTGAACTCTGTTTTTTACGTGCATCCACGGAGTAAATGGGGGCATTTATACCCTTAGCTTTTAGCGCAGCGTGCAAGCCGCCTATATTTGCATCCTGTATGTCGGTATGGGTGAGCCCAATCACCAATGGAGTCTTGTTAGGGTCATCAATAAAGATATTAACCAGTTCCAGGATTTTCTCAGGGCTTGGCATCTGACCACTTTTCAGCAATAAGACACATCCCCAGATATCTTCTTTAACCATGTCCCAGATAAAGGAGTAACGTTTCTGTCCCGGCACACCGTAAAGGCCAATGGCATCATCTTCGCCAAGTGAAATGCGACCATAATCAATACCTACAGTGGTCAACGGCTTGCCTATGTTTTTACTTGAGGCAACGTCGGTATCCACCGTTTCGATCTCGCTCAATGTCCGGATCATGGTGCTTTTCCCAGCGCCCACATCACCAATAACCACTAACTTGCGATACACAGCTATTTCCTCAGGCTGCGTTAGCATTGAGCTGTTCGGTCTTGCGATACGCAGAGCGAATAAAGCTCATCAGCTTTTGCTTGTAACTTGCCCAGGTTAATTCTTTGCTACCGTGCGTATTGGTATTTTCGCCCGGCCTGATGCTAAGCAGATTGGAAGCCTTAAGTGTGTTGAGCAAATGATGAATAGTGTCATCATTCGATCCGGCGAAAGCCTTGAGCTGCCCCAGGCTTACGTATCGGGTAGACAGTAAGGCACACAGATCGATGAAATTCTGGTTATAGGTTAGCCTTCCGAAATCTGGCCACTGCTCCAGCTTGAACAGCATGCCCTTCAATTCAGGATGCAAATCAGGCATGCAGATGGTGTTCCACATATAATCTTTTACGGATGACATAATTGCCTCACACAGCTTTAATAATTCAACAAATCGGCTGTTGGATTGAACTTGAGTAGATTCAAGCTCTGCTCCGACCAATCAATAGATGTGAACTATGTCACCTTTTTTGTGAAATATCCGTGAAAGCTATTAATTTATTTATTTTGATAGATTTGAGCAATTTAAGAATAGAAAGAAGCTATTTTTTGCTTATAAATAAATAGGTTAGTGCTGGCTCTAAAACATGTATGGTTTAGAGCCAGACTTTAAACAATGTGAAATTAAGCCAGTTTGCGCTTAAAGAAGTGTTTTACCTGCGCAGATTTATAGTAAAGCAGTGGTACCAGTACCAGAGTGATCATGGTGGAGAACAAAATACCAAAACCAAGCGAAACCCCCATTGGGATAAGGAATTGAGCCTGCGTCGATTTTTCGAAAATCAACGGCATCAAACCAGCAAAAGTAGTCAGAGATGTCAGCATTACCGGACGTAAGCGTCTTACCCCAGCATGCAACACCGCATCAAGCAGACTTTCGCCATGCTTGCGCCGTTGCTGATTAATGTAATCCACCAACACCAGACTGTCGTTGACCACTACACCGGTCAGTGCCAGCATGCCCATCAGACTCATGACACTTAATGACATACCCATGATCCAGTGACCGACAATTGCCATACAGGCGCCGAATGGAATCACCGACATGACTATGAACGGTTGTATATAAGATTTAAATGGAATCGCCAGCAAAATATAGATCGCAAACAGCACAAAGTACAGGCTGGTGGTTAATCTGCTGGTGGACTCTTCCTGCTCACGGGCTTCTCCTTCAAGCGAATAAGATACTCCGGGATAACGCTCAAGAATTTCCGTCGTTTCCTGGTGTATGCGTCGTTTAATCGCTTCAATGTCAGCCGTCTCTTTTTCCACGTCCGCAGTAATATTCAAAGTTCGCTGGCGATTGATTCGAGTAATACTTGAAGGGCTATTGCCATAAGATAACTCTGCCAATTGTTCCAACGGAACCTTGGCACCAGAAGGTGTTTGAATCAGCAAGCTATTCAAGCCATCGAGGGTACTACGCTCTTCTTTGGCCAAACGCAACATCACACGAACATCTTCACGCCCGCGTTGAATACGCTGTACCTCAACCCCGAAGTAGGAGCTGCGAACCTGGCGCGCCAGATCGCTCAAGGTCAGGCCAAGGGTCTCTGCCTGTGGCTTGAGGCGAAATTGAATTTCCTGCTTGCCTTTAGAGAAACTGTCAGCAACATCAAATACGCCATCAATATCACCAAGCATTTCTTTGACTTCCAATGCTGCGCCACTTAAGCGCTGAATATTGGAACCACGCAACTGCACATCAACCGGATCACGATTTCGGCCAATTTCGGCTCGATAGGTTAAGCTTTCCACGCCTGGTAAAGGCCCGATCAAGTTACGCCATTCGTTGACCAGCTCGGCACTGGTAATGTCGCTCTCGCGTTCTTCTGGTGCAGTTATTTCGAACATCACCAGGCCATTGCTAGAGCTGACAGCACCACCGCCACCACCGTAGCCACTGACCGAGAAAATATGCTCAACGATACTGCTACCGTCTTCTTCGCGATACTTGTCCTTAAGCTCTAGTGCGGCTTCCGTCATCCGCTCAATATAGCTGTCGGTCAGCTCAAATGGTGTTCCTTCTGGCATAACCAGAGTAGCGCGAGCAATTTCGGATTGAATCCGAGGGAAGAAGATAAAGCGCGTTAGTCCGCTACTGACCGCAGCCCAGACAAACAGGGCAAAGGCCAGAAAGATAGCCAGTGTCAGCTGCCAATGAGCCAGAGCAAATTTAAGCGCTGGCTTGTAGAACCTTAATACAAAGTCTTCAAAACCTTTGGCAAACTTTTGCTGATACTGAACCAGCTTATTATCATTTTTTGCATTGAGCTTTTTCATGTGACCGATATGAGCCGGCAAAATCAGCTTGGATTCAATCAGCGAGAAAATCAAAACTGGAATCACAATTAATGGAATCGAGGAATAGAAGGTTCCCCAGCCGCCACCGATAAAACTCAAAGGTACAAAGGCAGCCATTGTGGTAATCACACCAAAGGTCACAGGCACTGCGACTTCCTTGGTGCCGTTAATCGCTGCATCCAACGGACTGTCACCACGATTGAGGTGATTATAAATATTTTCGCCCGTCACAATAGCATCATCAACCACAATACCGAGCACCAGAATAAAGGCAAATAGACTGATCAGGTTTACCGTCACACCCATTTCCGGCATCAGCGCCATACCGCCAGCAAATGCAATCGGAATACCAAGACTGACCCACATGGCAATGCTGGGTCGCAAGAATAATGCCAGCAACAAAATAACCAGCAAGCCGCCCTGCACAGCGCTGCTGACCAAAGTATTCAGGCGAGCATTGACACTTTTGGAGCGATCGCGCCAGATGGACAAGTTAACCCCTGCAGGTAAATCCGCCTGCTTCGCTGCAACATAATCCTTAACTCGCTGAGCGACTTCGATCGCACTCTGATCACCGGTTCGGAATATTTCCAGTTCAACCGAAGGTTTTCCATCAAAGCGTGTATTGAGGCTTTCTTCTTCAAAGCCATCTTTAATCACTGCCAGATCTTTCAGCAGCAGGATAGTGCCATCATCACGAGTCAGAATCGGTACCTGCTCAAACTCGTCCTGAGTGTAGGACTGAGCTTTAAGTCTTAACAGAATTTCGCCACGTTCCGACTTTACCTGTCCGGCGGATAAATCCAGCGAGCGACTGTTAATCGAGTTGGCAATATCCTGTAGCGTTAAGCCATATTCATTGAGTAGACTCTGATTAACCTCAATGGCAATTTCAAAAGCGCGTGCACCAGACGTTTCAATTTGCGTCAGCCCAGGTATCGAAGAAAGCTCTTCCTGAATAATTTCAGAGTACTGGCGCAATTCTTTCTCAGGCAGGTTGCCACTAACTACCACACTGATGGTTTCACGGCGTCTTTCAACCTGCTGAATTATCGGTCTTTCAGCTTCTAAAGGAAGCGTATTCAGCGCCCCCACTCGACTCTTGATTTCATCCAGCAACTCTTTAACTTCGAAGTCTTCTTCGACTTCAATCGTTACGCGCGAAACATTTTCAGAAGAACGTGAAGTTAATTGTTTGATGCCATCGAGATCATAGATGGCCTCTTCAATTCGGGTCGAAATAGTCTGCTCTACTTCTTCTGGTGTCGCACCACGAAAAGGCACAACCACATTGATGTACTGAAGTTCTGTAGTAGGGAAAGTTTCAATCGGAACGCGTTTGGTAATGGTATAGAAGCCAGCGACAAGAATGACCACCATCAACAGGTTGGCCGCCACTGGATTACGCGCAAACCATGCGATCATAGTTTCGCCTCCTGTCCATTCTCAACTCCCGCCTTGGACGAACTCTTGACCGCTTCGCCACGCACTCTGGCTTTTGCACCATCAGCCACAAAACTCAGAACATTGCTGACCAACAAGCTGCCTTCTTTGACCAGTTCGCCTGAACTCTCAGGATCAATAACACTGCGATCATCCCCTTTCCAGATTACGGCGACTTTTTGTCGATGTAGGCGGCCTTCGCTAAAGATAAAGACTTCATTATTTTGCGAGATCAACTTGGAAGGAATGACAAACACATTTTCCAGCAAGCGACCTTCAATTTGTGCGCTGACGAATTGTCCCGCTTTCAAGTAGGCTTCTTCTTTCAGAATCGAGCCGGGTAGTTTTGCCGTAACGAACCATTGACGTGTCGCGTTATCAATCACGCTATCGGTGCGATCAAGCTCTGCCAGCCATACTTTCTGCTCACCAGCAAAATCAGCCACCAGACGCACCTGCGGTTTATCTTCTTCATCGCCCAACTGCAAAAAACGAACTCGGTTACTAGGCACCGGTAAGCGCACTTCCAGTGAGTCACTGGCAAAGATACTTGCCACAGGAGTATTGGAACTGATGAGCTGTCCCAGATCCGCCAGTTTTTCAATCAGATATCCATCATAGGGTGCTTTAACTTCAGTGCGGCTAAGATTGAGTTGTGCTTTACTAAGGCGCGCCTGAGCAGCCGCCAATTTTGCCTGGGCTGAGGCTAATTGTGGTTTACGCAAGACCAGATCGGTTGCCTCACGGTTGGGATTGATTTTTTTCCAGTCTTTCAAGGCCTGTTCGGAGCGGGCAACTTCTTCATTCAAGGCCAACTGAGCCGTGGCTACTTCTGCACGCGCAATGGTCACTTCGATCTCATAGTCGCGGCTGTCGATTCGCAGCAATGCATCACCCTTGCTAAACGGGCGACCACTTTCAAAATTAGGGGCAACCCAGGTCACTATACCCGAAGCCTGAGCAATCAGATTACCGGAAGTCGTCGGCTCGATGGTTCTGTAAGAATCAACAAATATCTGATGATCGACCAGTTCCAATGCTTCAACATCGACCACTTCCACCTGCTCTACAGCAGGTCGATTAAACGCAACGGGCTTGCTGTTCAACATACGGTAGATAACCACAATAGCAACCACCAGAATAAGCAGTGGCAAAATGTATTTCAGCCAGATAGTTGATGTGCTGGCTTTGCTGCTAGATGATTTCGGCTCGGACATAAGGCAAAAATTTCCAAAAATGGTGCATGGTTAGCTCAGCTCACTATAGTGCTCCGTTATGAAAATAACGTGAAACACCAGGACTGATATGGGCTTTATCAATTTAGGGGGCAATTTTACTGGAAACTTGTTCATCTGATGGGCACCCTGAAACATTAATTGTAACAGGATATTAAGAAACCTCTCCAAATTTACCATCTATAGAGTATTATGCTTGCAAGAGAGTCAGACTATCTTCTCAAACAAACCTAATAACAGAGGGTTAGTCTAAATGAAGAGGTAAAACACACTTTAAGGGGATAACAATGAGCAAAGCATATTTGCCCACTATCTGTTTTCTGGCTACTTTATTGGCAGCAGGTTGCCAGCCAGACGACAATCAACAGGATGATAGCCACAAGACTCAGGTTTCAGAGCATGAAACCCTGGTTAAGCCTATCGCCAATTCGGAAACCGAAGCTCAGGAAGAGGTATCTGATGTAGCTACTGCATCCTTTGAGAGCGATTACCCAACCGAAATACCGACCGGCCGCTTACCTGAGCTGGCCCGCCCAACCATGTATTGGCTTGAGCTTACTGTCGATCCGGATCAGCCCAATTTTAGCGGTAAAGTCACCATCAATGTTGAGCTGGACACTCCCTCTCAGCACCTCTGGCTGCATGGCCGCGATATTACCGCCCAGGCCGTTTCAGCCAAACTGACTGATGGCACCATGATTAATGGCCGCTATGAAGAAGTAGATCCAACGGGCGTTGCTAAACTGACTTTTGATAATCCACTTCCTGCTGGTCAGTTTGATCTGACTATCAGTTACCAGGCACCTTTTAATGAGTCTCTGGAAGGTTTATACCGCGTGAATGATGGCGGTTTAAATTATGCCTTTACTCAGTTTGAGGCCACATCAGCCCGTCTGGCATTTCCGGGCTTTGATGAGCCAGCCTTTAAAGTTCCTTTCAACTATACGATAACCGTTCGCACCGACCATAAGGCATTTACCAGCACGCCGGCAGTGTCTGAAACCGATCTGGGTAATGGCTGGAAGAAAATTGTCTATGCGCGCTCAAAGCCGATGCCGACCTATCTGGTGGCGTTTGCCGTTGGTGATTTTGATGTTGTTGAGTGGAAAGCCATTCCGCCAACCGAAGTGCGCGATCGCGAGATACCTCTACGCGGCATTGCGACCAAGGGTAAAGGCAAGAAGTTAACTTTTGCGCTTGAAAACACCAAAGACATCTTGAACGGTCTTGAGGATTACTTCCAGATTCCCTACCCCTACGCCAAGCTAGATATCGTTGCGGTACCGGACTTCAACTTTGGGGCCATGGAGAATGTTGGCCTGATTACCTACCGCGAACAGCTACTATTATTCGACGACACTATCTCGCTGGATCAAAAGCGTGCCTACATCAACGTACATGCTCACGAGTTGGCGCACCAATGGTTCGGCAACCTGGTCACGCCTGAGTGGTGGGACGACATCTGGCTGAATGAGGCTTTCGCAACCTGGATGGCTCATGTGTCCAACAACAATGTTTATCCAGAACAGAAATTCCGCCAGACCTTGTTGGAGCGCTCACTGGGAGCGATGCGCCAGGACAGCCTGATCCATGCGCGTCAGATCCGTCAACCAATTGCCAGCAACCATGATATTCAGTCTGCTTTTGACAGCATCACCTACTCAAAAGGCGGTGGCGTTCTGAGCATGATTGAGTCCTTCATGACGCCGGAAGAATTCCGGGCAGGCATTCAACACTACATGAAGAAACACGAATTTGGTGTAGCGACTGCCAATGACTTCATTACTGCGATTGGCGAGAAATCGACCAAGGTTCCGGTTGAAACCATTCGCTCCGCCTTCAATAGCTTTCTGGAGCAGCCGGGCATTCCATATTTAGAAGTTGATTTGAGCTGCGACAATGAACAGGCTACCGTTAATCTCACTCAGTCGCGTTACCTGCCAATTGGCTCAAAAGGCTCCAGTCAGCAAAGCTGGGAAGTACCGGCCTGTATTGAATATGCCATTGACGGTAATCAGCACCAATATTGCAGCGTGATCGACAGCGCTGAATACAGCTTTGAGATTCCAGAAGCAGGCTGCCCTGATTATGTTATGCCCAACTCAGAAGGCGCGGGTTATTACCGCTTCTCGATGTCTGGCCAGAACTGGCAAAAGCTGCTGGAAAACAAAGACCAACTTTCGACAGAAGACATGATCTCGGTAAATGACAGCTTCTCTGCAGCGATTAACGCCGGCAAATTAAGCTTTCTGGATCTAATCAACATTGCGCCACAAATCATTGATTCCGAATCGCCTCGAGTAGCTATGGCTCCCACTGATTTGTTGAGCTTTGTTTATGAAAAAGTCGTAAGCACTGATGAAGATAAGCAACTCCTGGCCAGTTTAAATCGCGACTTATATCAACATAAACTTCAAGAGTTGGGCCTTAGTACCCGCAAAGAAGATTCCGTTGATCAGGTTCAGATGCGTAATGCGCTGGTCGCTTTTCTGTCACAAAAAGGACAGGATAAAAATCTGCGTCATTACCTGACCAAGATGGCAACCGACTACACCGGCTACCAAAGCGACAATGGCCTGCACCCGGATAAAGCTGACAGTAATGTCATCAATACCGCCATGGTCGTTGCTGTCGAAGAGCTTGGCGTTCCATTTGCGGAACATTTGTTGACACAGCTAAACGAATCAAACGACGGCACAGTGCGTGGTCGCATGTTAATCGGCCTGGGCTCAGTACAGGATGCTGAGTTTGCAACTGAGCTGCGTGAACTTATTGTGTCCGATTCATTGCGTGATAACGAGATCTACTACATTCTGATGGGGCAGATGCAAAACCCGGATCTACAGGATGCCATGTGGGACTGGTTTAAGGAAAATTTTGAGGGCGTGAAATCAAGAATTCCGCCATTTGGACAAAATCGCTTGCCAGTCGTTGGCAACATGTTCTGTTCCGAGGAAAAGAAGAAAGACTTTATCGCCTTCTTTGAACCGATTGTGCAGGAACTGGCGGGGGCTCCACGCTCTTTCAATCAGGCAGTTGAAAACATCGAGCTTTGTATAGCTAAGGTCCAGCACCATTCAGATGGAGTTGAAGAGTATATTAATCAGCAAGCTTCACAGTAAATAATTCACACAAACAAAAGCGCTCTTTGGAGCGCTTTTTTTATGCCCACTCTGTTACGTCTTCTCCGCCAGTATTTTCTTTTGAATCAGCAGCATGCAAACAGCCCCATAAGCAAAAGCAAAGGCTAAAAATAAATTGATGTCATCAAACAGTGAAAACAGATAAGGTGCGATTCCCGTAGAAATAATCATAACGGCTGAAACTAACGCGCGAATGGCGCCCAGATGTGTATTGCCAAAGACTTCCGCATAAAAGGAATTGACCACTGGGCCATTGGCGGCAACCGTGGTCCCTGCCAGAATCATAAAGGCCAACAGCCACCAATCACTTTGACCGTACCAGAGGCAGGCTACGCCCAATATCAATGGCAGTAAATACCAGCGCAAAAATTTACGCGGGTGAGAGGCATCGACCAGCGGACCGGTAACTAAGGCTCCGACCACATGAATAACGCCATAAGTGGCCAGAGTGATAGACAGCCACTCAATCTCCCAGCCTTTACCATCGACCAGCAAAGTCTGATGGAAAAAAATACCAGTGATCAGAAAAGCCGGTGCAATAATAGCTGGCAATATCAGCCAGAAACGCCAATCAGCCATCACCTGCCTGCGACTCCAATCGTTATTTTCAGCAAGCGCTTCCACTCCATCCGTGTCACGCTTAATTGGCTCCAGCCTGGCTTTGTGCAAACACCACATCATGAATGGGAACATCACAATACTGCTGACCAAAGCATACAAATGCCAGCTGCTTGTATGCCCATAGTTCAGCAATAAATGCACCGCCATAATCGGCAATACAATCTCACCAGCCCCCATACCCTGCAACGCTAAACTCACCGCTTTGCCGCGATGATTCGGGATATAGCGCATCAAAGTGGTCACAGCAATATGCGTCATCAGCCCCTGACCACATAATCGAATACCCAGATAAGCTATAAACAACATCCACAGGTTTGTGCTATTGGCAAAAATCACACAGGCGATAACCAAACCAATCACCACCAGGGTAGTGAATTTTTTCACCGGAATATCATCAATCTTGGCGCCAACAAAAAACAGCGTAAAACCACTAATTAAAGTTGCCACCGAATAAACCAGACTCAGGTTATCCTTCTCTAACAACAGGTTGGCGATTAAATCCTTATTAAACAGCGAAATAAAAAAGGTTTGCCCCAGGTTGCCCAGGAAGACACATAGAAAGCCAAATAACAGTAAATATTTGTTGGATTTAACAAACTGAAGATAATTCATAGAAGATGAACGCAAAGTTCAATAGTGACTGTGGTCGCGTATTATAGAGGTAGTTACATCAGATCTCTAACAGAGCAAAAGCATTCTCAGTAAAAAAGGCACCGATAGTGCCTTTTATTTAACTTGCTTATGAAAGCCAGCCACGATTTTTACTGAAATTCGAGAACCACAGCAAGAAAATACCCACAATCGCCAATACTGCTGGCAGTACTGCTGCTTGAGTTCCAAGTAGCTGGATGCTTTCACTCATAAACAGGATATAACTTGCCTGAACCAGAATTGCCAACAACGAGATCAGAAAGAACAACTGAGCCACACTCTTTTTAAGAAGCAAAAGCACACTCGCCAAAGCACCCGAAAAAACCGCCGTGGCAAAAGCAGCTACTACCCAGGCCGGTGTTGCATTATGCAACTGCTGCAAAGCCTCATCCATCTGCGCAAACTGCTCAGGTGTAATCAGCCGCATACTAATATATTGATAGACCCCAACCAGATTCCAGATTAAAGCCAGTATCCCGATAATCCAAAACCACATAGGTAATCTGTTCATCTTTATTCCCCCTTTGCTGTTACTGTTATTTATAAACCCTTTCGTTATACCCTAATATTTATTCATCCATCAATCGGATTCGTCACTTTGTACTTCTTTCTGCACTTCATTTAGACCTAGCGCTATCCATGATGACAGTAAGCACATGGCGGTCATGACAACCATTACAGCTCTTAACCCAAAGTATTCTGCAATGACACTGAACACAGCACCAGCCAGTAGCAATAGACCAATGATGGTATTAGATAAAGCGGTATAAGCCGCACGATTATCTGCGTCAGCCATGTCCACCAGATGAGTTGAGCGACCCAGTCGAACTCCGTGATAGGCAATCATCAATATGAATAGCAACGCTGGGAGAATAATGGATTGTTGCAATAAATCTTGCCAGTGGAAGATGGCGGTTAGAGCCAGAGCCAATGCTGCGAACAGTCCGGAGTAAATCAAAACTCTACGACTCGAGCGATCCGATAAATGTCCCCAAACATAACTGCTTAATAAACTTGCCAGCGCAGAAGCCAGTACCAGCGGCCCCAGACCACTCAGCAGATTGCCCATGCCGCTCTGCTCTAAACTATCTCCTCTCGTACTCTCTCCACCGAGAGTCACCATAAATGGAGGAGCAAGTGCCGTCGCAATAAGCAATCCTCGTACACTAATAAAGCGAATCAGCTGTTTATCTTTTGCTAATAGAGAAAAGTTTTCACGCGCTACCGTTAACGGATTACCGCCACCTTCGGTCGCACCTTTTTCTTCGGCCAAACTGGCGAAGATGACGCTGGCAAAAATCCATAAAGCTCCGGCCACCAATAAACCACCAATAACCAGACTTTGTCTTTCCAGCCAGCCCGAACTTAACAGTAAGGCATAAGCAATTACAGCACCGGCGGCAATTGATGCGGCCAAGCCCGTAGTGCGTCCGCGCATGGATTTGGAAACGGTTTTGCCTAAAACATCTTTGTAGGAAACTGAACACACACTTCTCGCCACAGCCAGAATAGCCAGCAATATTAAAATTACCCAACCCGCCGTTTTCGCTTCCAGAAACAAAGCGCTTAACGCCATTCCTGCCGCGCAGGCCCCCTGCACAAAACTACCTGCGGCCCAGGCCCATTTGCGTTGTGGCATTTGGCGAAGCGCACCCGCAGTAAACAACTGCGGCAACAAAGCGCCCGCCTCGCGAATTGGCACCAACAAACCAATCATAAATGAAGAAGCACCTAGGGCAGACATCAACCAACTTAAAATCAATTTGGGATCAATCAACCCATCCGCAACTTTTGTCGAGGTTAGCGAGATAACATGGGTAACAACATTCTTAGGTTGATGACGACAAGCCGAGTCAGGAATATCTTTACAGACGCGCCCATCATCTTCTGAAGTGAGGGATTGATAAACCGCCTCCAGAGTGGAGGCGGCTTCATTCGAGTTTGCTTGAGCTTTTGATGACTCAGTCATAAAACTCCTGTGATAGATTAATATTATGAATTCTTTTCATTAGCCAAAGATAACTGCCTTGGGTAACACATTAACTTTTCTTATTCATTGCAATTTCTATTTTTCGCTACTTAGCGAGTTACTTTTACAGAATACATCCTTGTATTCTGCTGAAGCCAGCGTCGTTTCACTCCGTTGTTCAAATTTGTCTTGCTTTAAGTAACCACAAAATCGTCAGGAACGATTTTGGATAGCGTAGCTAGCCCGAAGGGTGAAGTACAGGGATGTACTTCATAAAAGAAGACCACCCCGTGATTGAGGTTTCGCTTTGCTCAACTGCCTTCGTATCCGCCAAGTCACTTAACGCAGGATCTGCCCCCTTGGGTACCGTAAAATACGTTCCATCTCCCTAAAGGGATTTCCTTTGGTCACTTACCCGAATTTTACTATTCAAATCATCTCCCTAAAGGGATTCCTTTCAGTCACAGATTTGAATTGCTGTGCCTTGGCTACTACTTAGCTCAATCAAAAGGGGTTTTTGGTGCTAAATCTTAGCACCTAGTCTCTATTTTTATATTAGAAGTAACCGCAGTTAATCAAGCCTGATTAATAAACTGGCGCAGTACGTAATGCAGAATACCGCCGTTTTTGTAGTATTCGAGTTCTACGCGTGAGTCGAGTCTTGAAACCACTTCGAACTTGATGAGTTTGCCCGATTCATCATTGGCAATGGCTTCAACCTGGAGCGTTTGTCCGGTTTCAATACCTTTATCCAAACCAAGGATGTTGAAGGTTTCATCACCACGTAGACCTAAAGTTTCGGCATCTTCGCCCAGTTTGAATTGCAATGGTAAAACACCCATGCCAACCAGGTTGCTACGGTGAATTCGCTCATAACTTTCGGCAATCACTGCCTTAATCCCAAGCAAAGTAGTTCCTTTAGCCGCCCAGTCACGCGAGGAACCGCTGCCATACTCTTTTCCAGCCAGCACAACTAACGGTGTATTCGACTCATGATATTTCTGAGCTGCATCAAATATGGTCATGGTTTCGCCAGTTGGAATAAAACGTGTGTAGCCGCCCTCTTTATCCACCAGCTGATTTTTAATGCGTACGTTAGCAAAAGTACCGCGCACCATGACCTCATCGTTACCACGACGAGAGCCGTAGGAGTTAAAGAGTCGCTTTTCTACACCTTTTTCAAGCAGGTATTTCCCGGCAGGAGAGGTCTCAGAAAAACCACCGGCTGGTGAAATATGGTCAGTGGTAATCGAGTCACCCAATTTAAGGAGCACTCTTGCACCTTCAATATTACTGATTTTGTCCAGCTCAGGCTTCAAGCCTTTGAAGAATGGAGCCTGTTTGATATAAGTCGACTTGTCATCCCACTGATAGACTTTGTCTTTAGAAACTTCGAGGTTTTTCCATTGCTCATTCCCTTCGAAAATTTCGCCATAACTTTTGGCATAATCGGCGGGCGTTAATACTTCACTCATCACTGCGCCGATTTCTTCATTGGATGGCCATAAATCCTTAAAATAAACCGGCTTATCATCAACCGTGTATGTGACAGGTTCGCTTTTGAAATCAATATCGACACGCCCGGCTAAGGCGTAAATAACCACCAACATGGGCGACATCAGGAAATTCATTTTGACATCAGGATGCACCCGAGCTTCGAAGTTACGGTTACCTGATAATACCGATGACACGATCAGGTCATTCTCTTTCACCGCTTTAGCGACGGGGTCTGGTAAAGGTCCGGAATTACCGATACAGGAAGTACAGCCATAACCCACTAAGAAAAAGTTAAGTGCTTCCAGATCATCCATTAAGCCTGAGTGCACCAGATAGTCGGTAACCACTTTCGAGCCAGGTGCTAACGAAGTTTTTACCCAAGGTTTTACTTTTAAACCTAAATCATTGGCTTTTTTTGCAACCAAACCGGCACCTAACATAACGCTAGGATTGGACGTATTGGTACAGGAAGTAATAGCAGCTATCGCAATCGAACCATCGTGCAATTGGTAACCTTCACCCGGCACATCAACCGTTTTAATCAAGCCTTTTTTGTTATCCGCAGTAGAGCGGTCTTCCAGCAATTGATACTTACGACCATAATTCAGCTCCATCAATGATTGGAACTGAGTTTTTAAATTGGTCACTTCAATTTTATCTTGCGGACGTTTTGGACCAGACACCGTCGGAACGACAGAACTCAAGTCCAACTCAACCACACTGCTATAACGGATCTGGTCTTCATCTGCACGCCACAACATATTATTTTTGCAATAGGTTTCAACGCGCTTAATCACTGATTCATCACGATTGGTATCACGCATGTAATCCAGGGTGCGATTATCAATCGGGAAATAGGTCACGGTACAACCAAATTCCGGCGACATATTGGAAATAGTTGCGCGATCAGTGACTGCCAGCCCATCCAAACCATCACCGAATACTTCAACAAATTTGCCAACCACACCGTGCTTACGCAGTAATTCTGTAATGGTTAACACCAAGTCAGTGGCGGTTGTTCCCAAAGGCAGATTACCAGTCAGCTTCAAGCCAACCACTTCTGGCATCAGGAAGTAAATCGGCTGTCCCAGAATCGAAGCTTCAGCCTCAATACCGCCAACCCCCCAGGCCAATACGCCAATCCCGTTCACCATTGGCGTATGCGAATCGGTGCCAACTAAAGTATCCGGGAATAAAGCACCATCACGCTCAACAACGCCCTGAGCCAGATACTCAAGGTTAACCTGGTGGCAAATTCCCATACCCGGAGGCACTACGGTAAAATTGTTAAAAGCCGTTTGTGCCCACTTAAGGAATTGATAGCGCTCGCGGTTGCGCTCATATTCCATATCAATATTCTGTTCAAGCGATGTTTTGCTACCAAAGAAATCAACCTGCACCGAATGATCCACCACCAGATCCACTGGAATCAGTGGATTAATTTTCTTGGCATCGACGCCATGGCGGCTAGCTTCCTGACGCAAGGATGCCAAGTCAACCACTGCCGGCACGCCGGTAAAATCCTGCATCAGAACACGCGCAGGCTTAAAAGGAATCTCTTCCTGCTTCGGCATCGGTTCCCAGCTGAGTAAGGTTTCAATATGCTCATCTGTAACGCCGAGGCCGTCTCGATTACGCAGGGCATTTTCTAGAAGTATTCGAATCGAAAAGGGAAGCTTTTTAATGCCATGACCTTTCTGGTCTAAAGCAGCCAAACTCCATATATCAAAGCTTTTTCCACCGACTTTGAGTTGCTGCTTACAATCTTGCGCTAAGTTGCTCATTCTTGTCTCCCTATCCATTAAAAGATCGTTAAATCAGACAGTTATATGAGCACCACTATAACGCAAACCGGCCCCATTTTGGAAATAAAGCCTTGTAAAATGTGTGCTTATTCGAGCTTTATCATAGTTTTAATAAATGAGTGTGAACTTGCTCGAAAACTAGCCTATCAACAGGATTCTGGTATCATATGCGCTTTAAATTCACCAGCCATCCCAGTCAGGGAGTGGCTTTTCAATTTCTGGAATAGGACACCCTGGTTATGAGCCTTGCACAAAAAGTTTTAGCCGTTAATAACGACCTTCCCATTCGTACAAACCAACCTGTCCATAGCGGAAAAGTTCGCTCCGTATATTGGCTGACGGAAGAAGACAGCAAACGCCTGATTCAGGAACGTGGCTATAACGTGGCTGCTGACGCGCCACTGGCAATCATGGTTATCAGTGACCGTATCTCTGCCTTCGATGCCATCTGGCACGGCGAAGACGGCTTGAACGGCGTACCAGGCAAAGGCGCAGCGCTAAACGCCATCTCAAACCACTGGTTCAAGCTATTCCGTGAAAACGGCCTGGCCGACAGCCACATTCTGGAAATTCCGCACCCATTCGTCTGGATCGTACAGAAAGCACGCCCAGTCATGATTGAAGCGATTGCCCGCCAATACATCACAGGTTCCATGTGGCGCGCCTACGCCAAGGGCGAGCGTGAATTCTGCGGCATTCGTATTCCAGATGGCCTGCAAAAAGATCAGAAACTTGATGAGCTACTGATCACGCCATCAACCAAAGGTATTCTAAAAGGCATCCCAGGTGTTCCAGAAGCAGACGACGTCAACATCACGCGTCAAAATATCGAAGACAGCTATCAAGCCTTCAACTTCCGCAACAAAGAAGACATTGACCTGTACGAAAAACTATTGAAAGAAGGTTTCGACGTCATCAGTAGCGAACTGGAAAAATTAGACCAGATGTTCGTTGATACCAAATTTGAATTTGGTTATGTCACCGACAAAGACGGCAACGAAAAATTAATCTACATGGACGAAGTGGGCACGCCAGATTCATCGCGCATCTGGGACGGCAAAGCATTCCGCGAAGAAGGAAAAGTGGTTGAAAACTCAAAAGAAGGCTTCCGCCAATTCTTGCTAAATCACTTCGAAGATTCGGATATTCTGCTCAACAAAGATCGCATGGACGAACGTCAGGCGCTAGCCCGCGACAACGCCCTTCCTGTTGACGCACTGATGGACGTTTCCAGAACCTACATCGGCATTGCTGAAAAGATTACCGGCAAGAAAATTGAACTGTCTGATAATCCAAAAGCAGAGATTATTAAAATCTTAAAAGACGAGTTTAAACTGGTTGATTAATAAAGTTTAAAACTGAAAAGAGAAAGGCGGGTTAACCCGCCTTTTTTTATGCAACAAGGTGTGCCTTATTATTTACAGCTAAATAATCCTGATTATTAAAAGGTGCAAAATCTTTTGGCCATTTTGTTATAAAGCGACATAAAACCTTATACTTAGCAGGAGCGGCTATATTCACCTTATGAACAACAAGGTGTTTCTCAGTAAGTTGTTCTGTATTAATAACCTCTCTGAAGTCGTGAGCTAAATATTTAGGACAATAACCTAGCTTACTACCATCCTTTTTTATTAATATAGCCATGGGATCGACTTGGTTTTCATCTTCAAAAATCATGTCTAACTCGTCTCCAGCAGCCAATTTTTCCAGCTTCCCTTTTTGACTTTCATTTAGGTAATTTATTCCATGAATAAAAAAATCCATGACATAGTAACCATCAACACTACTTGGACAAGGAATGATACGATAGTTGTCGGTCTTCCTTTCCCCTCCAGTTTTAGCTAAGAATTCTAAGTGGTTGAAGTCTCCGGAATCAATTTTAATATCACTCCACCGAATTATTTCTCTAAATTCTTCTCTACTCGGATCAAGTACTCTGTTTTCAAAGAAAGGAAACAAGGACTCTGATTCATACACATAATCAATATGTTCCATATGAATGAATGGTTTAAACCTAGGAGATGTTTTACATCCCCTAGTGTAATTAAACCGATACAAGTTGTTTTTATGTGTCAACTTGCCAATCGGATGCCACAACCTAGTCACAGAGTCTTGCCAAACGACAAAGATAGTATCTAAGTCATAGGTGGCATTTACTGTATTCTGCTTCATAGAATTATCCTAAAAGCCTAGATTTATTGGCTTTAATTAGAGAAATGCAAAAATCTTTACTCATGTCAGTCATAATACCACATGGAACCTTTTGGACAATATCTACTATTTCTGATTCTTTCAATTTGTCCAGTTTTTCTAACCAGGAGTCTTTTGCACTTTCTGAAACTACAGCAAATTCATGAAAAGCATCTATGGTCTTTAGTTTAACTCCATTACTATATAGAAGAGATTTCGCCCTTCTCACATACCTTTCAATATTAAAACCACGTTCACCAGCTTTTAATATTTGTTCTCGCCTTTCATCACTTTCATTACGGCCTAAGCTAGCGGCATGATCAAAAGTCGGAGATAAATGCACGGTTGCATCAGCTGTTTGAATTACACCCCAGTTTTGTTGGTGCCGATCTTGATTCGAAACAAGCGTATCTAGCAGCAAATAACCAATAAAGAAGTCCAGCGGTAGCTTAATACCTGGTAAGCTTCTCCAATTCTTTGGCTTTAATATTTTCCCATCACTTAGTGTTGCAATCACAATCTGAACAGTATGAGCGCTATTATCTACCGCTTGAACCATACTTGACGTATTAAGATAATTGTTAATTAGCTGATTGCCATGTACTAGTTCTTCACCGTCAGACGTCATAATTGGAGTTATAACTCCATTCCAACCCTCATATGTAGCTAACTCGTATTGAACACATGGTATATCTAACTTATGAGCAACCTCTGAAACAATTTTTTCAGCCCAATCCTCCCCATATCTTAAAACTGGTTTTCCTTCTGGCCCATCTGCTCTTGCAGCTTTAAACAAATAGGCTCTGCCGTCAGGATCGTCATACCAAAACTTCCACTTGGTACCAAGTGGCTCGATATTATCTATTTCTCTATCTGAAATATTTAAAACTTTGTAATACTGCATTTATCTAACCTAAAATAGAATTGGCAATAGTATGCCCGCTTTCCCTTCGATCTGGTAATCCACCACCGGGCTACTGGTTGGCTCAGGATTAATTTCAATCACTTTCGCACCCTGGCTTTTGGCCAGTGCGGCAAGTCCTGCCGCGGGATAAACCTGACTGGATGTTCCTACGGATAAAAAGAGGTCACAGGAATAGGCGGCGCTTTCTGCTTCACGCCAGGCTTGTTCGGGTAGAGCTTCGCCAAACCAGACGACGGAAGGTCTAACTTGGCCGCCACAGTGCTGGCACTCGGGAACCTGCTCTATCCGTTCAACGGAACCATGATGCGTTTGACCGCATTGCAGACAATGATTACGCCAGATATTTCCGTGTAATTCGGTGACAGGATTGGAGCCTGCTTTCTGATGTAGTCCATCGACATTCTGGGTAATTAAGCTGACAAGTTGATTGCCGTTTTGCTGTGTGCGTTTTTGCCATTGAGCTATGGCGAGGTGGGCTGGATTGGGTTGTTTATCTTTGTTGACGTCTCTTCGCCATTGATACCACTGCCAGACGGTTTGTGGATCTTTGAGGAAGCCATCGATGCTGGCCAGTTGTTGTGGGTCGTATTGACTCCAAAGCCCTTTACCTTCTTTAGCATCGCGAAAAGTGGCAATACCACTTTCGGCGGAGACGCCAGCGCCTGTTAAGATACAGACGCGCCTGGCGTTTTGGATGCAGTCGATAACTTCCTGTTCGATGTGCATTGGGTTATTTTTTACTATCTAAGTTGATTTGCTATCACGTTTATTTGCTATCAGGACGCGGATAGTTATCGGCCAGTTCCTGATAAAGCATGTGTCTGAAATCTTCTTCTGTTGAATCTAACTTGTCGAGAATTTCCACTAACACTTCATTATCTTCCCGGCCATGCCATTCTTTAACGTAAGTACCTTCTTTGTACCCATTGTCCTGGCGGAAGAAATTAAGAGTATTTTTACCAACATAGCTTTTAAACAATTCTTCGAATGGCATTTCCATCTGTTGCATACAGCCTGCAAAACTTGAGCCATCAAAATGCTGATACATCACTGCCTGACCAGCCATCACTTCAAGCGTTTGTTTAAAATCATCTTTAACCGTTGGCTCGAGCATCTCGTTAGCCAGCTCTTCAGCGATGTCTTCGAAAGAAGCTTCACCATCAATACGCGAACTTAATCCGAAGTGAAAAATATCCACCAGTTCCATTTTCACCTGCTCCGCATCTGGCTTCTGATGCTTCCACCATTTCCAGCCATAGTGCTCCAACATTTCAGCACATTCGATCCAGATGGCTCGATACCATTCAAAGCCCTGTTCGAACCATTGCTCATGTACTTTTGAATTCATTGCGTTCTGCATTTCCAGCATCACGGCAATCTGTCTAATCATTGTGTGTTTATCTGGCATAATTTACCCCTGAGTATTCCTGTATTTTTACCAATTTTTATGGCGTTTAATAAGTTCGTAAGCGGCTTTAATTTCCTGCGTCTTTTCGGTGGCCATTTTGATCATCTGTTCCGGTAAGCCTTTAGCAACCAGTTTATCAGGATGGTGCTGTGACATCAGCCGACGATACGCCTTTTTTACGGTCTGCTGATCATCGCTCGATTTCACACCTAACACTTGGTAAGCCTGTTCGACACTGGGCCCGCTGGCGGCCTGATAACCCGGGCCGCCATGCTCACCGCCCTGTTGTCTTGAATGTTGATAGAACCTTTGCTGAGCCTGCACCATTTTAATTAACTGGTCGATCATAAATGTAGGAAAGCCAAGTGACTTACCCACCTCATGCAACACGGTTCTTTCCTGTTGATGCACAATGCCATCGGCCATGGCCATGCTGATCTGAACTTCCATGAACATCTGCATCAGGTTGCGGCGCCTGTGGCACTCGCGCTTAAACTGCTCAAGCACCCCATGCAGATCGAAGTCTGGCTCTTTACCCTGGCTGAATAAATCAATCGCCAGTTTGCGAGAAGTTTGATCAAGCCCCATACGGCGCATCACTTCTTCTGCGTGACGAATCTCGGTTTCAGTTACCCGGCCATCCGCTTTAGCAATATGCCCCATCACAGAAAACGTGGCGGTGAAAAAGGCGGCCTGCACCCGTTCCTGCGAACCCGGCTCTAAATGTTCCTGCCCCTTCTTATCGATTTGATGGCCGACCACGCCGCCGAGAATGGCACCAATCGGGCCTCCCAACGAAAAGCCAATGACACCACCTAATAATTTTCCAAACCAGCTCATGTTTAATTATCGTTCTCTAGATTAAATTCAATGGTTTTCAATTTACGCTGAAAACTTTCGTTGAGTTTTTGCAAACGCTCCGGCGTGCCAATATCGTGCCAACGTCCTTCATGCAACTCATAAGTCACTTCTTCCTGCGCCATCAGTTCTCGCAATAACGGCCCTAATGGGACAGCTTCATTTTCTGGCAACTCTTTAAATACGTGCGGATGATAAACCCCAATCCCCGAAAAGGTTAGCTTCGGCTCGCCTTCTGACTTTACCCTGCCGCCTTCGGTGACGCAGAAATCGCCTTCAGGATGATGCTCAGGATTGGGCACTAAAACGATATGGGCACTGTTCTCAGGGGCTTTGGCGATACGGGTGTAGTCCATATCGGTCCAGACATCGCCATTAACCACAATAAAAGGTTGCTCCTCGAAAAAGTGCAAAGCCTTACGGATTCCTCCGGCAGTTTCCAATGCCTGCTCTTCCTGTGAAAAAGTCAGATTAACCCCCCAGTAGGCTCCGTCACCCAGATATTCCGGGATCAAATCACCAAGCCATGAGGTATTGATAATGATGTCGCGAATGCCAGCGTCTTTAAGCGCTTCGATGTGCCATTCAATCAATGCCTTACCATTGACCTTGAGCAGTGGCTTGGGGCGCTCGTCAGTCAGCGGGCGCATCCGCTCGCCGCGTCCTGCTGCCAGAATCATGGCCTTCATACATCAACTCCCAACGCATCTTCTTCAATACGTTTGCGATAGAGCGGCATGATGATGCCTTGTAACCACTGATAAAAGTTAGCCATTTCAGGATAGTTTTCGGCTTGTTGAAGTATATAGCTGAGGGTTAATGGTATGTCTTTCAAGTAACCGGATTTGCCGTCACGGAAATTCAGCCGAGAAAAGATACCCGCTACCTTGATATGGCGCTGCAACCCCATCCAGTCGAACCATTTGATAAAGACCTGTTTTTCCAGCGGAAACGGCGACTGCTCAATATAGTAATCGACCCATTCCAACACTTTGTCCTGCGGCCATTGGATATAACAGTCGCGCAGCAAGGACAATAAGTCGTAAGTAATCGGGCCATACACCGCATCCTGAAAATCAATAATACCCGGCTTCTGGCCTTCAATGTACATGATATTGCGCGAATGGTAATCGCGATGAACAAAAACCTGCGGCTGTTCCAGAGCGCTTTGAGTCAACTGAGCGAAAGTCCGATCCAGCAACTGATGCTCATCTTCAGATAGGCGATAATTCAGATAGCGGCCCAGAAACCATTCGCGGAACAGCTCCATCTCGTTATTTAATAAGGTACTGTCATAGGCTGGCAGTGTGCTGGCGTTTGGGATCAGCTGCATGCTGACGAGGCTTTCAATGGCTCTTTTGTAGAGCGCATCAACACCTTGGTTTGATTCAGAAGGGTTCTGTAACAGTGGCAAATAAAGCTGATCGCCCAAATCAGAGAGCAACATAAAGCCGTCAGTAAGGTCATAAGCCAATACCTGCGGGGCATTAACTGGCTTAAGCATATTAGCCACTTTAATGAACTGTTCGGAGTTTTCGTGCTCTGGCGGCGCATCAACGCAGATCCAGCTTTCCTGCTCATTACCCCAGCGAAAATAGCGCCTAAAACTGGCATCTCCTGAGACCATGCTCCATTGCATGGTTGCAACACGGGGATTTAACTTGCGAATTTCGGCGTATGCCCAGAATTTAAGAGCTTCTTGTCGGCTATCTTTTTCCATTATAGGTTTTCATTCTTGCAAATAAGCGTTTATCATTGTGCCATTCTATCACTTGGTCACTTTCCGCGCCTTGAAACCTATGTAACAAAGCGATAGTGGCGCATAGCGGAAGGTAAAATAACGGATACATGGTAAGCAAGAAAACTCCCTGGGTACACCCTTTTTTAGCGACCGGCTTCCTGATTGCGGCATCAAGCATGTCTGCAATTGCTTCGGCTGCTGAAAATCCGGTTGGCGAATCAGAAGTCACTAATGCTGAATCAGTTGCCGAGAATCAGGTCGTGACTCAGACCGAAACCAAAGAAGTTAACGATCTGGTCAGTCAAGAGGTTGGCTTTAAGTTTCCTGAGTTTTATACCTGCCCCAGCGAGCCAATGGAGCCCATTCGTTATCAAGCGGTTAAAAGTGAAGAAACCGGTCCGATACGAGTCTACTCCGATAGCGCTGTGCGTGAAGGCGATACAGCGCTGTTAACAGGAAATGTTGTCGTCTCTCAGGATGGCCAGCAACTGACTGCCAACAGCCTGACCGCTGATAACCTGTCCCAAAGCTACAAGGCCGAAGGCGATCTGCTGTTTACCAATCAAAATTTTGTGGTAGGTGCTGATTACCTGACTTACCAGGCATTAAAGGGCAGCACTGAAATCAGCAATACACGGTTTCACCTTTATAGCAATAATGGCAATGGCTCGGCGGAAACCATCAGCATTGATAATAACCAGGTTCTGACACTATCTAACTCCGAGTTTTCGACCTGTCCGACCAATCAACGTAGCTGGGCCTTTGAGTCTGATGAAATTGTCATTGACCGCGAAAGTGGCTGGGGCAAGGCTTACAACAGCGTAGTCAAAGTAGCCGACGTGCCGGTATTCTGGCTACCTTACATTACATTTCCAATCGATGACCGCCGCAAAAGCGGAATTCTGCCTCCATCCTTTAGCAATTCAGACCGTAATGGTCGCGATGTCAGTGTGCCCTATTATTTTAATCTGGCTCCCAACTACGACCTGACCCTGACCCCGCGTTACATGACCTCACGCGGTTCCATGCTGGGCACTGAATTTCGTTATCTAACTGAAGCCAGTAATGGCGAGCTGTTCTTTGAAGCTCTGCCCAATGATAAAGATCCTAATGCTCTGGGCGATAAACGCTGGCAATACGATGTGAAGCATTTCTCTGATCTGGGGGATGACTGGACAACGGGTATTAATGCTCGCAAGGTCAGTGATGACGGCTATTATCAGGATTTCGGCGGCAGTCTCGAGAACAGCAATCAGGATATTCTGTCGCAGAACCTCTATGTACAACATCGCAGCAAGGACTGGTTCTTCCGCACTGAATACAAAGATTGGCAACTGCTGAACAGCCCCGTGGAGCGTTATACGATAGCACCACGCATGCAAATGACCCGTTTTTTCGAACCAGATGAAAACGGATTTCATGCCACTATTCATACCGAGTTGACCCGTTTCGACAAAGACAATGCGGTCACTTCCAATCGCTATCACCTCGAGCCCAATATTGGCTGGAGTCACGAAACGCTGTACAGCTTCTTTCGCCCACAGCTGAAATATTCAGTCACTCATTATCAGCAGAAAGATCTGACCGGCAATGTGGAGCACCTGACTCGTACACTGCCAACCGCGTCACTGGACACCGGTCTTTACTTTGAACGCTTCATTGACGGAGACGATGAGCGTTATACCCATACACTTGAGCCTCGTTTGTTCTACCTTTACACGCCTTACGAAGCGCAAAATGAGATTGGCGTCTATGACACCAGCTTACCGACATTCAACTTTACTCAGCTTTTCAGCAGCAACCGATTCAGCGGTATTGACCGTATTGGTGATGCCAACCAGATCAGCGGCGCCCTGACCAGCCGTATCCTCGACTCGCAGGGACGTGAAAAGGTCTCCATGTCGCTAGGACGCATTGTGTATTTATCAGACCGTCAGGTACAGCTTGTTGATACCATTGGCCGCGAAACGGATAAGCAGTCAGGGTTGCTGGCTGAGGTCAACTGGCGTTGGACCGACTCCATCGAATTTAAGTCGGTTATCGAGTGGGATGATCAGACCAATAACACCACCCATGGCCTCATTAATATGCACTATGAGCCAGAGCCGAACCATATTATCAATCTCGGCCATCGCTATCGCGAACGGCTCGACCGCAAGCAGGAAGAAGCAGAGCTGGCTTTTGCCTGGCCGATCAAAGATAATTGGCGACTTTTAGGCCGCTATAATCAGGATTTGATTGAAAATCGAACCAATGACTCCTTTCTTGGTCTAGAGTATGAGTCATGCTGTT
>NZ_JABURJ010000119.1 GCF_014762745.1 Kangiella sp. | reverse complement strand
GTAGCTGATGAGAACTACAGCATTGAAGATAATCGCTCATCCTTAAGCTTGCTCCCTGACCAGAAACTGCTCCTTGCTTTTCTGGTACTTCCACCATCCTTGGTGGTCGTAGGCGACCGACAGCCTTGCTTTACAAGGCGGGAGGGAATACCTTTAGGTATCATCGCCATACCCCTAGGGCACGCGAGCGCTTAATCAAAACCCCGTCCGAAAGGTCGGGGTTTTTTATTGCCTGCAAGAAAGTGAGTATACGGAAGTTCATCCTGTCGACCAGAAACTGCTCCCTGCGTTTCTGGCACTTCCACCATCCCTGGTGGTCGTGTGACAAATTTGCTTGGAGCAAATTGATGGATTACTTCCCTGTAATCCACTTGCTTACGCAAGCCTGCTAAAGCAGTTTTAGTTTGTTCCAACAAACTAATGAACGCCCGAAGGGCGGCCTCGAAGAGGCGAGTATCAAGGATGATACGAGTAGAGTAGGCAACCGAAGGGAGTACCTTTAGGTATCATCGCCATACCCCCTGGGGCACGCGAGCGCTTATAATGAAATAGCCCTAGCAGCAATGCTAGGGCTATTTTTATTGCCTAAAATTAAGTGAAACATTGTGCTTATTTACCAACTAGGAACAATTATTTTTGTTTTTAGATTTAATATCCCTTTTTGCTGGTTGCTTCTATTCTCGTCTATCACAACTTGAATTGTGATGGACTTCACATTAATATTTGCTTGGGGAGTCATTAAGTTGGGGATACAAAAAATGTTTAAATGTGTGCTAATTCTAGTTTCTGCTTTATTAATTACTGGTTGTGGGGATCTATTCCTTCGTTCTCTTGATGAATTTAATGCCGGAATGGGGGGGCAAAGAACTTGTCGATACGAGGCGGATTACCAAACGATTTATGGTGACGGCTACACTTATGAGTTTGGTGGCTATTGTAATCAATGGTTGGGAACTCTAACGAATAACTCTGAATACACGATAAAGTGTTCTCATACTTTAGACGGTAGGCCTGTTAACAGTGTGTATGCGGGGCCGAGACAAACGGTTGATGAGAAATTTATTGCCCAGATGGGTAATGGTTATTTACAGGCGACCTGCAAATATTGGGATAGGGCTGAAAAGCTACAAAACAGGTACAGTGAAACTCGTTATTCGGTTTACAGTTTGCTATCAAGCGGAAACTGGAAAGTTCGAATTGAAAACAATGCCAGCTTCACAAGGAAATGCAGGCTGTTGGATAGTAGGAAAAGAGTTATCAGTGAACAAACTATCGGAAGTGGTCAATCTACTAGTTGGTGGGATGAGCCTGAAGGTACTTTCTATACTCAATGTGTTAGTTAATAGAGGCCACTTGTGTGGCCTTTTTCTTATCTGCAAAAAAATTATTCCTTGCTGCCTATATATTCATGCCATACTAAAGCATTCTCTGTCACTTTTAAGCCTGTTATACCGTCTAAGTACTATCTTAATGAAGGATTACATTTTGTGTCATTCGCATCACCTTGCTCAAAACAGGTCATAAAAAAAGCCGCAGCGGGCGATAAGTTTGCTTATAGTCAGATTTATACTACTTATAAGCAAGCTGTTTTCAGCTTGGCTTATCGAATGTTGCAAAATCGGGATAGTGCATCAGATATATTACAGCAGGTATTTTTAAAAGTGATGACTCGTCTTGATGACGTTAAAGACCATTCCAAGTTTGGCTCCTGGCTGAAGCGTATTACCTACAATTGTGTAATTGATTATATTAGAGCCAACAGTCGTGAAGCACTTGGCTCTGAAGATGATCACTTTGCTGATGATACCTTTGCGGGAGATAAAGACTCACTTTATGAATATGATCTGGATGCACTTTTACAAAAGCTTAACGAACGAGAGCGTACAGTTTTGATCCTATCAGCCATTGAAGAGTACACCCACCAGGAAATTGCCTCGCAACTTGATATCAGTGAGAGTAACTCCAAACAAATTTATAGTAGAGCATTAAAGAAGCTATCGCAGTTAGCTGAATTAGAACGTTACAGTGGTAACAAGGTAAGTCCATATGAATGAGCACTCAATTGACAAACAATTCCAGCATAAGTGGCATAGTGCAGAGCCGCTGTCTATTCCTTCTGAGACTGATAAAAAGGTAGAGCAAACCTTGCTTGATGCTTTTAGTGATTACCAGGTTAATGCTGCTAAGGTAAACCAAAGAAAAGTTTACCCGTGGCTCTCAGCAATAGCTGCCAGTTTGCTCATTGTCTTTTTGTCATGGAAGTTTTTACCCAATAATGAAATTTCTCATTCCGAGAAACTGTTGGTATCAGCGATTGAGCAATCCAAGCAGTTAGATGCAAAATTTGAGCAATTAAAAACCAAATCTATTAGTGAATATGTTTATATACAAAAATTTCGCTTAGAAATGGAACTTTCATCAATAAATACCAAATTAGCCGAAGCCTACAGTCAGCGGGATAGTGAGCAACAAAAGTTGCAGCTTTGGCATCAACGAAATCAAACTCTATCACAGCTAACTGTTCTTATGGCCAGTGCTGATAACCTTAATGCAACGCAGATATAGGAGATTCGCAATCATGTCAAAATCGACACTAGTGGCGTTCTTTGTTAGCACTCTGCTTGGCTTTTCTGCCCAGGCTAACGAACTACAGTCTGCTGAAGCACAAGTTTTAGTTGAAAGTCTAAAACGTGAAATTGGTAATACTTTAGCGGAAATACACAGACTGGAACAAAAACAGGCTGGAGAGTCTGTACCGTTGACCATTACATTGAGCCAACCTGAATATAGCTTTGTAGAAATGGGGTTAGTTATGGACCCGGAATCAAAAACTGTTTTGTCTGTTAGCCCCAATTCTAATGCGGATGCGCTAGGCTTGAGAGTAGGGGACAGAATTCAATCAATGCGCGTGGATGGCAAAGTTATCAATGACTTTCCTAATAATGTGACTCTTAACTCCGGAAGCGTTATTCAGGCTGATGTTCAAAGAGGCGGTAACGAAGATAGCCTATTATTAGAAACTGTGGCGAAAAGTAAAACTATCCCAGCCTGGAGTTTGCAGGTTTCTTCCTCCGAACCCAGTCAATCAGCAACTGAATTAAGTGGTTGTGGATATGTGTCTGTATTCTTCACCCCTCCTGGGACTAAATATCAGTATCCGGCAAAGGTATTTGAGGTTGATGGTGAGAGTGGTTTTCATCTAAGAGAAACCATTAAATTGCCAGCAGGGCAGCACACCTTGAAGGTACACGAATATATTCCTGAGCAGATGTTACCTCGAAGAAAGTCAGGTATTGAGAAAGCAAAATCATTGGACTTACTGATAGAGCCAAATAAAACTTACCATATCGCTGCACAGTTTGAGCCAGAAAAAAGACTGCAACTGGTCAACGAGTCTTATTGGGAGCCGGTGGTCTGGAAAGTTTCAGAGTCCAAGTGTCGACCCTAAAGTGGAATATATTAGTTAGTTAAAAAAGCCTACTTATGCTAAGTAGGCTTTCGCTGTTTCTAGGATTTTGTTTTTACTAAAAAGAAACTGGCGTTTTTTCCCACCAACTTGCTCCCAGAGCACTGCGCTGCGAATCGCTGCCAATAATAGGGCACGTATTTTTGCCTGGTTGGCTGCTTGTTCAAGGTAGCGACCATTGCCTGTGACCTGGATTTTTGCGGAGTAGGTAGAGATCGTATCCTTGTAGATATTCGCTAACTGTTCAATCAAATCATGGTTTATCCCTTCATGATATTCATGCAGACGGTTAGCCTGTTTGACTCTTGATGCCATGACTTCCTTCATTTTAGTGTCCGACAAAAAGCGCTTGGCCAGATTCAACACACCCACTAAATACCGGCCAAAATCTGCGTCAGTTTTACTGCCTGACAATTGCTCTACCAGTACTTTAAACCCCGTATGTAAGTACTTATGATTTTTATAAATATCCTCAGCTTTTT
Source organism: Kangiella sp. (assembly GCF_014762745.1). Taxonomy (GTDB): domain Bacteria; phylum Pseudomonadota; class Gammaproteobacteria; order Enterobacterales; family Kangiellaceae; genus Kangiella. The sequence goes on along the minus strand of NZ_JABURJ010000119.1, from coordinate 59,039 downwards.
CAGCTTCAGTTTTTAAAACACTTTCAAGCATGATCTCTACATCAGTCGGATCTGCTTCGCCTGTTCTGGCAATAGTGCGCACACATTCTAATGCCTGACAAATTCCTGCCAGAGCTAAAACAATATTCGGATAGTTGGTTTGGTTCATATTATCGTCTTATTTCTTTGATTATCCCACCGCCCAGGCAGACGTCATCCTGATAGAAGACTACTGATTGTCCTGGGGTTACAGCCCTTTGTTTGTCGTCAAATTCTACCAGCCAGTTAGAGTCATTCAAGCGCTTCACTGTACAGGCAACATCATCCTGGCGGTAGCGAGTTTTTGCTGTACATCTGAAATTATCGGACGGAGCTTCACCAGCAACCCAGTCCAGTTTGTCAGCGACCAGACTGTGACTCATTAATAATGGATGTTCATGTCCCTGTCCAACAATTAATACGTTGCGCTCAAGATCTTTGTCCAGAGTAAACCAGGGTTCTTCTGATGCATCCTGTCTACCACCGATACCTAAGCCTTTTCTTTGGCCAAGTGTGTGATACATGAGTCCATTGTGCTTGCCAATGACTTCTCCTTCCGGGGTTTCGATATTACCGGGTTGAGCTGGCAGATACTGCTGTAAAAAGTCAGTGAATTTCCGTTCACCGATGAAGCAGATTCCGGTACTGTCTTTTTTCTTAGCGGTGACCAACCCTTGTTCTTCTGCAATTTTTCTAACTTCGGGCTTTTCTATTTCGCCAACCGGAAATAATGTTTTAGCAATCTTGTCATGGCTAACTGCATACAGAAAGTAAGACTGATCTTTGTTGCGATCAAGTCCTCTTAATAATGTCGCTTTGCTATCAGCTTCACCGCGACGAACATAATGCCCAGTTGCGATATAATCAGCACCCAGCAACTGCGCGTAATCCAGAAATGCTTTAAATTTAATTTCTTTATTACACATGATATCGGGATTGGGAGTACGCCCAGCTTTGTATTCCTCAAGGAAGTATTCGAAAACCCGATCCCAATATTCTGCGGCAAAGTTGACCGTTCGTAACTTGATGCCAAGTTTGTCGCACACCGCCTGGGCATCGGCTAAATCCTCAGCTGCTGAGCAATATTCATCGGTATCATCTTCCTCCCAGTTTTTCATAAACAGACCTTCTACTTGATAGCCCTGTTCTTTGAGGAGGTAAGCGGAAACGGAAGAGTCAACACCGCCGGACATGCCAACGATAACGTGAGTATTTTCGGGTACTTTTTCAGTCATTCTAAAGTTACTTGGTTACTATCTGTTTTAAAAAGTTGATGCCTTCTCTTTGTAGTGACAATTCATCCTGACTGCATAAGAGTGAGTCAAGCGCATAGCGTTGACCTTTTAAATAATCCTTTAGGCATTGCACTATCAGTCCAGTTCTGTGCTGCGGCACTATGTCTAAAATTTCATCTATTGTCATCCAGTGGGCGGCGATGATATCACTATCCTCTGGGGACAACTGAAAAGGTTGCTCAAAAGTGCCGGTAAAGCAGAAGCGTTGATAGTATTGGTTATTCGACGCAGGATTCAGGGTATAGGTGCCCACCAGCTCCGTTGGCCTGAATATTAAGCCAGTTTCTTCTTTAACTTCTCGAATAACCGCTTCAACCAGGGTCTCATCCGACTCCAGGTGTCCTGCAGGCTGGTTAAAGACAATCTCACCCTGAGAAGTGCGCTCTTCGACCATCAGAAAGCGGTTGTTATGTTCGATTACTGCTGCAACGGTGACATGTACGGGTAGCATGCAAGCCTATTAAATACAGGATTGAAATGAGTGCGTATTTTAGCTTATTTATGGCGTGGGCTAAACCTTTTTGATTGGGGGCGCTTGCTCGCGCGACTGGATCTGGGTTCAGCTGTCGCTACTTCCTGAACTGAGTAGTGACCAACTTCCAGCTCACCCAGCTTCCAGGGGCCAATCTGGGTTCGAATCAGGCGCAAAGTTGGATAACCGATTGCCGCTGTCATTCGGCGCACTTGTCGGTTCTTGCCTTCACTGATGATGATCTCCAGCCATGACGTCGGAATGTTTTTACGCTCTCGGATGGGTGGGTTTCTTGGCCAGACATCAGGCGTCTCCAGTAACCGCACTTTTGCTGGTCTGGCTCGGTAGTTTTGTATTTGCACTCCCTGTCTTAATGGTTCAAGGTCACCATCTTCCGGGTCACCCTCAACCTGTACCCAGTAGGTTTTCTCCATTTTGTGTTTAGGGCTGGCAATCTGGTTCTGTAGCTGTCCATCGTCGGTCAGTAGCATTAAGCCCTCGGAATCCTTATCGAGCCTGCCAGCGGGGTAGACATTGGGAATATCCACATAGTTGGCCAGTGTATCGTCGCCTGTTTCACCGGTGAATTGGCACAGCGTATTGAACGGTTTGTTGAAAAGTACCAGTTTGCTCATAATGTGAGTTTGGGTTGATTGAATTTTGTGCAGAGTGTTGGGGCTGCTAATAAGTTGCACTTGAGTCTCAAGCGATTGTAACCATTCTATTGACCAATATCAGTAATTGAATGTTAAGTTTGCCCACACTACATGCAGGCAATGAAATTTTCGCGTATAATTTGCGCCACCAACAGTTAGGGTGTTCAATTTTTAACACTCAGGACTTCCATTCATCACGTGCTAGCTCTTGAACCGCAGCACATAAATTAGGATGCATCATGACAAGTTCAAAGATCATTTATACAAAAACTGATGAGGCCCCAGCATTAGCAACTTACTCATTGCTACCGATTGTTGAGGCATTTGCGAAAGCCGCTGGTATCGAAGTAGAAACCAGTGACATTTCCCTGGCGGGGCGTGTGATAGCCAGTTTCCCTGAATATCTTAAAGAAGAACAGCGCATTCCTGATGCCTTAGCTCAATTAGGCGAGCTAGTGAAAAAGCCCGAAGCAAATATCATTAAGCTTCCTAATATCAGTGCGTCAATTCCTCAGTTGAAAGCCACCATTAAAGAATTACAAGAGAAGGGTTACGCACTTCCAGATTATCCGGACAACCCATCGAATGATGAAGAAAAAGATATCCGCAACCGTTATGACAAAATTAAGGGTAGTGCGGTAAACCCAGTATTGCGCGAGGGTAATTCTGACCGTCGCGCGCCAAACGCGGTTAAAAATTACGCAAAAAAGAACCCTCACTCAATGGGTGAATGGTCTAAAGAATCTAAATCACACGTTGCCAGTATGCAGTCTGGTGACTTCTTCTCGAATGAAAAGTCAGTAACGGTTGATTCTGAAAACGACGTGAAAATTGAGTTCGTTGGTAATGATGGCTCAGTACAGGTATTGAAAGAGTCCACCCCTCTATTGGCTGGCGAAGTGATTGATGCCACCGTCTTGAATAAAAATGCTCTAGTTAAGTTTCTCGAAGAGCAGGTTGAAGATGCCAAGAAGCAAGATGTGTTGTTCTCATTGCACATGAAAGCGACAATGATGAAGGTTTCTGATCCGATTATTTTTGGCCATGGTGTTAAGGTCTTCTTCAAAGACGTGTTTGAAAAACATGCTGATGCATTGGCCGAGGTTGGCGCTAACCCTAATAATGGTTTTGGCAACGTGCTATCTGCAATTGAATCGCTACCTGCTGAAAAGCGTGATGAAATTAAAGCCGATATCGAAGCGGTTTATGCTAAAAATCCTGAGTTGGCAATGGTTAACTCTGATAAAGGTATCACTAATTTACATGTTCCAAGTGATGTGATCATTGACGCTTCAATGCCGGCAATGATTCGTAACTCAGGCCAAATGTGGGGGCCTGACGGTAAACCTAAAGACACTAAGGCCGTTATTCCAGATAGCAGCTATTCAGGTGTTTACAGCGCCACTATTGATTTCTGTAAAGAACATGGTGCTTTTGACCCGCGCACCATGGGTACTGTGCCAAACGTTGGTTTGATGGCGCAAAAAGCTGAAGAGTACGGTTCACACGATAAAACTTTCGAAATGACAGGCAATGGCCATGTCCGTGTTACCGATAAAGATGGTAACGTGATCCTTGAGCACGCAGTAGAGGAGGGGGATATCTGGCGTATGTGTCAGGTTAAAGATGCTCCTATTCGCGACTGGGTTAAGTTGGCCGTTACTCGTTCGCGCTTAAGCGGTATGCCTGCTGTGTTCTGGTTAGATAAAAACCGTGCCCATGATGCTCAGTTGATCAAGAAGGTTGAAACTTACCTGAAAGATCATGACACCAGCGGTCTTGAAATTCATATCATGTCACCGGTTGAAGCAACTAAGTTTACGCTTCAGCGAATGAAAGACGGTAAAGACACGATTTCTGTTACTGGTAACGTATTGCGTGACTACCTGACTGACCTGTTCCCAATTCTTGAGCTAGGTACCAGTGCCAAAATGCTTTCAATTGTTCCATTAATGAATGGCGGTGGTTTGTTCGAAACCGGTGCTGGTGGTTCTGCTCCTAAGCATGTTCAGCAGTTTATGGAAGAAAACCACTTACGTTGGGATTCGTTGGGTGAGTTCCTGGCTTTGGCAGTTTCTTTTGAACATATGGCTCAAACTACCAACAACAAGAAAGCTCAGGTACTGGCCGATACTCTTGACCGTGCTACTGGCAAGTTCCTTGATAATGGGAAGTCGCCATCGCGTAAGGTAAAAGAGCTTGATAACCGCGGCAGCCACTTCTATCTGGCAATGTACTGGGCCCAAGAGCTGGCTGCTCAAGATGGTGATGCTGAATTAAAAGAGCGTTTCAGTAAATTAGCTGAAGCTTTGACCAACAACGAAGCTAAAATCGTAAATGAGCTTAATGAGGTTCAAGGTCAGCCAATGGATATTGGTGGTTATTATAAGCCTGATGATAATCTTGGTTTTAAAGCTATGCGCCCAAGCGCAACTTTGAACACTGCTTTAGAGCTGATTTAATTATCTCACCTCAAGTAAACGAAAGGCGCCAATCGGCGCCTTTTTTATGACTGCAATAAGTAGGTTAACTGACTTTTAATATATCCTGCCAGCGTGAGGTGTAGTGGGGGGAACAGGAATTGGCGCGCATGGCCCAGTTCTTAGCAAAGCCCAGACTGCCGAACTTAACCGTATCCTGTCCATAGCGTCGATTAATCTTGTCGAGGCTTTGCATTAGCTCTGGTCGTTGCGGTACGGCTTCAAAAATATCGGGTTGGTAGCCATGGCTATCGACAATGCCATTAAGCATAACTCCAGCTTTTTTATAAGACTCACCTGTTTTCACAATATGTCTTAATCCTTGCTCAACGGCTTGCAGAAAAATGCTGGTATCGTCTGTTGGCTCAGGCAGCTGAAGAGTGACGCTTGGTCGATTGTGGTAAACCTGTTCTTTGCGTTGCCCGTAAAGAAATACGGTGATGGATGAAGCCAGTGACGATTGGTTGCGTAGTTTTTCGCAGCAACGGCTGGTGTGGTGTGCTATAGCTTCTTTCAAATCAGAATAGGTGTTGAGTGGTTTGCCAAAAGAACGTGAATTCAAAATCGACTTTTTAGGTTCGGGTAGCTCGGAAAATTTCAGACAGGGCTGACCGCGTAATTCTAAAATGGTGCGTTCCATATTAACTGAAAACAGTCGCTGTAATGTTTTATAGTCAGCATTATGCAAGTCCCAGGCGGTGTGGATTCCCTGCAAGATTAGCTTTTTCGATAACTGCCTGCCAATGCCCCAAATTTTAGGAACGGCAATTTGTTTTAATGCCCATTCTCGAACTTTGGGAATGGACAAGTCTACGACGCCGTGCGTTGTGGTTTTATGTTTCTTGGCAAAATGGTTAGCGACCTTGGCCAGTGTTTTGGTCGGGCCCAGGCCAATACATACTGGCAATGATAAGCAGCGCCACAGTTCCGAGCGTATGACTTGTGCCCGCTGTGTTAATTCATCATCAAAACCCTCAAAGCGCATGAATGACTCATCAACCGAATAGGAAGCAACCTGATCACAATGTTGTTCCAGTAACCAGTTGAAGCGTTTGGAGATATCGCCGTATAGGCCGTAGTTGGAAGAAAAGCAGGTGACTTTGTGTTTCTGAATAATGGAGCGTGCTTCGTGGTAGGGTGATGCCATGGGAATGCCGAGTGCTTTGGCTTCATCGGACAAAGCTATGATACAGCCATCATTATTACTAAGAACAATAACTGGTTTGCCATAGAGGTCAGGCCGGAACATGCGCTCGCAGGATACATAGAAGCTGTTAACGTCGCATAACGCGTAAGTCGCCTGAGGTTTATCCATTAGCGCAAGCTCCTCGCCAAGCCTGTGACCACGCCCCAGATCACCAGCTCACTTTCGCCAGTGATGGGAATGTCTTTATAAGCTGGGTTTTCAGCTTGCAGACGCAAAGGTCCGCTGGTCCGCAGTCGTTTTACTGTAAATTCATTATCCAGCATGGCCACGACCACATCTTTATCCTTGGCAGTCAAAGAGCGATCAACAATCAATACGTCATTTTGAAAAATTCCAGCTCCTATCATGGAGTCTCCTTCAACCTTGGCAAAAAAGGTCGTTGCTGGGTTTTGAATCAATAACTGATCAAGGCTGAGTGTATCTTCCATGTGCTCATCAACAACCCCCGGGAAGCCAGCAGAAATCTTGCCGGAATATAAAGGAATGTCTGAATACTGACCACTGGGTTTAAGAATGGAAACTTTGCTCATAGTGACTCGCAAGGTTGATAATGATCATGCTGAAAATACTTCATTTAACTGGGTTAGATTAGCATATCTGGCCAAGTGTCGTCAGCCGCTAATCGCCGTGCAAAATTCATACAAAAGATTGCCTTAGTTATCATGAGCTTGATCTGGATCAAGCCGCAAAAACCTCCCTCGATTATATTGAACCCACTTAAAAAATCGGGCAGCAACAGGGTTGATATCATGTTCAAGAGTAAGGCAATTGAGTTATATAACGACGGGCATCATAAATGTTATGCCTTCAATAATCTGGTCACTGGTGAAGCAGTACAGGCCAATCAGTTCCTGATCATTGATGGCGATAAAACTGCCTTGCTCGATCCCGGTGGCGACCTGACTTATGCCAAGTTAAAGCTTGAAATTGAAAAGCTGTCGCCAACTCATCAATTAAACTACATAATCGCGTCACATCAAGACCCAGATATTATTGCCTCGATTGGCCGCTGGATGATGCAAACGCCAGCAAAAGTCATCTGCTCCAGATTGTGGGAACGATTTTTACCACACTTTGCCTCATCATTTTATAATCAGGTTAATGAAACGGAGCTTTCAAAACGGATCATTGGCCTGGAAGACGAGGGTGGAGCGATACGCTTAGGCGATAATTTGTTATACGCGGTCCCTGCCCACTTTCTGCACTCAGTCGGTAATTTTCAGGTCTATGACCCCGTTAGCAAGATTTTATTCTCCGGTGACATGGGCGCTTCTATTGTTGATGATGATGACTTCAGTGGCGTTCAAGATTTTGCAGAGCACACAAAATACATGAAAGGTTTTCACCAGCGTTATATGGTTGCCAATAAAGCCTGTCGCCTGTGGGCTAATATGGTTGCAGATTTAGACGTAGACATGATTGTGCCGCAGCACGGTTCGCCCTTTAAAGGAGAACTCAGCGTACGCCAGTTTTTAGACTGGATTTCAAAGCTGGAATGTGGCTTGGATCTATTTACTCAAAGAGATTACAGCGTTCGTATGGATAAACAGGAGGTAGCTTAACGGCTAGCTTTGGGATTTGAACTTGAGAGTGATTGGCGCCTGCGGGCGCCTTTTTTGTTGCTTGGAAAAACTATTTATCTACAATGAATGAATCTTAACTAAACATAATATTCCCATGATTGATTTACGAAGTGATACGGTGACTGTGCCGTCTGAGGAGATGCGTCGTGCTATGTCGACGGCGGCGGTGGGTGATGATGTGTTTCATGATGATCCGACGGTGAACCGTTTGGAAGCTATGATGGCGGAGATGGCGGGTAAGGAAGCGGCTTTGTTTGTACCGTCAGGAACCATGTCGAATCTGGTGGCGCTAATGGCGCATTGCCAGCGCGGGGAGGAGTATATCGTTGGCCAAGGATATCATACCTATCTGTATGAAGCGGGTGGGGCGCCTGTTTTAGGCAGCGTGGTGCCGCAACCAATTGCTGTTGAGCCTGATGGTACTTTGGATTTTGCCAAGATTGCGGCGGTGATTAAAAAGGATGATTATCATTTTGCGCGTAGTAAGTTACTGTGCCTGGAAAATACGCATAATGGCAAGGTCATTAGCCTTGAATATATGAAGTCTGCCTATGAGTTTGCCAAATCGAAAAACTTGTCGGTGCATCTTGATGGAGCGCGTGCTTTTAATGCCATTACTGAGCTGGGGTGCGAGCTGAGCGAGCTGACACAATATGCAGACTCAGTTTCAATTTGTTTATCCAAAGGGCTGGGCGCGCCAGTTGGTTCAGTTTTATGTGGCAGTAAAGAGCTTATTAAATGGGCAAGACGCTGGCGTAAGATGGTAGGCGGCGGCATGCGGCAGGCTGGTATTCTGGCGGCAGCTGGCATTTATGCCTTAGAGAATAACGTTAAGCGCTTAGCCGAAGATCATCGCCATGCCAAGCAGTTAGCACAACGGTTACAGGACATTGATAAGCTTTCGATCAATCAGGATTTGGTACAAACCAATATGCTGTTTGTAAAAACGACAATGGATACCGCTGAGGCCTTAGCCAAATTCTTAAATGGCAAAGGCATTACCATCATTCCAGCAGAAACCATGCGCTGGGTCATGCATTTAAATATCAGTGATGCGGATGTGGATTATATCGAAGAGCAGGTGAAAGCGTTTTTTGCTTAATCAGTCATTGAGTTACAACAAAGCCTGGCGGAGAAATCTGTCAGGCTTTTTCTTTGGCTGCTGCTGCGCCAAACGTGATAAAGCGCAGTTGTAGAATTGTTCTTTCCTTGAGCTTTTCTCGCTCAATGGGGTTTAAGTCCAGAGCTTCCGCACCGGCATTGAACACCAGGGTTACCAGGCCTTCAGCAAGGGTATAAGCGTATTCGTGCGAGTAATCTGACTCTGCCATTAAATATTCGGTCAGCTCATCTTTGAAGTGATTAATCTCGCGAGCTACCGCTTCACGAAATTTCACCGAGGTTCCGCTGCGTTCTCGTAGCAACAGGCGGAATATATTCGGGTTTCGTTCAACGAACTCCATAAAGGTTTCTACCGAGGTATTGATGACGCTGCCATTCTTCTCAATACGCTGACGGGCTTTGCGCATCAACTCGCGCAAGGTCAGGCCCGATTCATCAACCAAAGTCAGACCAAGTTCTTCCATGTCATTGAAATGTCGATAGAAAGAAGTGGGAGCAATGCCTGCTTCACGGGCCACTTCGCGTAAGCTCATGCTGGCAAAGCTGTGTTCGGCGGATAAATGCATTAAAGCCGCATCAATAATGGCCTGACGGGTCTTTTCTTTCTGTAAAGCACGCGCTCCGGCCATGCTGTTCTCCTCTGTAGTTTCTGCCAGTATAGAAAACAATGGCTTAAGAGTACAGGTGTACGCTGGATTGCAATTGTCATATTCGATGGTTATACTAGCCAAAGATTTAGCGTACAAGTGTACGCTAATTTTAAGTTAGAGGCACTTCATGACAGATTCCACCCAAAAACACGCACAGCCCATCTGGGCAAACATCATCTTTTTCGGATTAAGCTTTTTAGCTGCTATTACTTTGGTTCCCTGGTATGGCATTCAATATGGCTTCCATTTCTCAAGCTGGGCTTGGGGAATAGGGCTATGGCTATTTTCCAGCACCTCGATTTCAATGGGCTACCACCGTTTGTGGTCGCACAGAGCTTATGAAGCGCATCCAGTTTTGCGTGTCATCCTGGCGATTGGCGGTTGTTTAGCATTGCAGAACAGCGCCTTGCACTGGTCTTCCGATCACCGTATTCACCATAAACACGTTGATCATGACGAAAAAGATCCTTATTCAGCAAGCCTAGGCTTCTGGCATTCACATATCGGCTGGCTCCTGATGCGTCGTGATAATGGCCGTTACAACGAGCAGTATGATCGCTGCAAAGACCTGCAACGTGATCCAATTGTCATGCTCCAGCATAAATATTACTGGCCGCTGAGTATCGGTTTAAACATTCTGGTACCTGCTGTGTTAGGCATGGCTTATGGCATATTCTGGGAAATGATGTTGGTAGCGGGCGTTTTACGTCTGGTTTGGTCGCACCATTTAACCTTCTTCATTAACTCACTGGCTCACATGTGGGGTTCGCGTCCATATACTGAAGAAAACTCAGCGCGGGATAATATTGTTTTAGCAGTGTTGACAGGTGGTGAAGGTTACCACAATTATCACCATAAGTTTCAGTATGATTATCGAAATGGTATTCGCTGGTGGCACTTTGACCCATCAAAATGGTGGATTAAAGCACTAAGCTGGGTGGGTATTACTTCTAACCTGAAGAAAGTGCCGGTCGAGAAGATCGAAAAAGCTAAAGCGGAAACTCTATTGTTAAAAGCAAAAGACCGTGTTGCTCATTTGCCTAACGCAGAAGAAGTGATGCAGATGCTACATGATGAATATGAAAAGCTGGTACAGCATTTGGCGGAAGTGTATGAAGCACAGAAGCAGTGGCTGGAAGCGAAGAAGTGTAAGCTTAAGGAAAGCTATGAGCATTCAGCTCTGATGGAGAATTATCAGCAGCTTCGTAAGCGTTTTGAGCAGCAGAAAGCTTCCTGGATGACTTTAGCGAAACAGTACGCTTAATAGAAAGTACTACTACTAATAAGAAAGGCCGCATTTGCGGCCTTTTTTATTTTGCTGATTAACTCAACTATTACTGATCAAGATACTTTTCAGCATCCAGTGCAGCCATACAGCCGGTACCGGCAGAAGTAATCGCCTGACGATAAACATGGTCAGACACATCACCAGCAGCGAATACGCCTTCAACTGAAGTTGCAGTAGCATTACCCGCCAAGCCACTTTTAACGATGATATAGCCGTCCTTCATTTCCAACTGACCTGCAAAGATGTCAGTGTTTGGCTTATGGCCGATTGCAATGAAGACACCTTGCAACTCAAGCTCTTCAATAGAGTCATCCTGAGTGCTCTTGATTCGAATACCCGTAACGCCCATGTCATCACCGACCACTTCTTCAAGGGTGCGGTTCCAATGAAGCACGACATTGCCATTCTTTGCTTTTTCGAACAGTTTATCCTGTAGAATCTTCTCCGAGCGCAACTCTTCGCGACGGTGAATTAAATGTACTTCGCTGGCGATATTGGAAAGGTACAGCGCTTCTTCAACAGCTGTGTTACCACCGCCGACGACCGCAACTTTTTGCTGGCGGTAGAAAAATCCATCACAGGTCGCACAGGCTGAAACACCTTTGCCCATGAAGGCTTCTTCGGATGGAAGACCAAGATACTTAGCAGAAGCACCGGTACAGATAATCAAAGCATCACAAGTGTAAGTACCGCTATCACCGGTTAGCGTGAAAGGGCGGTTTTTCAGATCAACGGTGTGGATATGATCGAAAATCATTTCTGTGCCAAAGCGTTCGGCATGTTTTTGCATGCGGATCATCAGATCAGGACCCTGTACGCCTTCATGGTCGCCTGGCCAGTTATCGACGTCAGTAGTGGTGGTTAATTGGCCGCCTTGCTGCAATCCGGTAATAATGGCAGGTTCTAAATTGGCGCGGGCAGCGTATACAGCAGCGCTATATCCGGCAGGGCCAGAACCTAAAATCAAACACTTAATATGGCGAGTTTCGCTCATCAGGTTTCTCCACTAAATTCTTGTCTATTAATGATTTTTAAGGGCAAATTGTAGGGACTTAAAGGGTAAAAATAAACCTTTATTCGATAATCTTAATCTATTGTTTTAATAGTGGCAGGACAACCCATAAGGAAGGAGTCTCCTGAACGTTTAATGCAAATATGCATTGATATTGATTCAAATTAGCATTAACCTAGTTTACAGGCTTATGCATTGGAGATTCTTATGACAAATGAGCATCTTAACGACGAAAAAGAGATCGATAACGCCATCCAGCAAATTGCAAGTGATGCCAACCTTTATGGTTTAGATGCGGAGCGAGTGAAGCAGATTTGGTTCTCTGCACTATTACAACAAGTTGCTGATAACGAACTGGAAAATCACCAGGCTCACTAGCAGCTAGACTGGTTCTTTTTTACGTATTGAGCTGATAGCTCTATCAGCTCTTTCAAAACAGCGGTATCAACATCATCCAGTTTATTGATATACAGGCAAGACTTACCTGTTTTGTATTTTCCTAATTTAGCCATCAGCTCCTCATAGCGTTTAAATCCAGCCATGATATACAGGCTGATATTTTGCTTGCGCGGAGCAAACCCCGTCAGAAACCAATCGCCTTCACGGCCACTGGCATATTTGTAATGATACTCGCCAAAGCCAATCATACTGTCGCCCCACATTTTAGGCTCAGCCTGAGTGGCTTTTCGCATCATCTCTGCAATGGCTAAACAATCCTTACGTTTTTGCTCCGACTCAACCTGATTAATGAAGTCGCTAACGCTAAGGCTGGTCGGCTGGGTTTTATTGGTTGATTTTGCCATACCTGGCTCCGCTGTGAATTTGGCTAGGTTGATGAAACTATTGCATATTTTAGACTATGACAAAAGTGTTACTTTTAGGTGAAATGCTAATGAAAGGATAAAATAAATCTTTACTTATTCGGTGGTTATAGTATTCTTTTCTTCGCTGGTTAAAATAACAGCTATCGAATGGATACATTTTCGATGATACACCGAGTAAATCAGTGGGCCTTAGCTTCATAGATTCACTTCAAGTCGTACCTCGCTATTTGTTACCTAAGTTAGTGTCAATTTTATCTCAGTAAGACCGCCATTTTGGCAACAACTTTATATTTTTAAGCAAATTAGCTTTGGAGTTTTATTATGTCTAAGATCACTGGTACCGTTAAGTGGTTCAACGAATCTAAAGGTTTTGGTTTCATCGAGCAAGAGCAAGGTGAAGATGTGTTTGTACACTTCCGTGCTATTCAAGGTGACGGTTTCAAAACTTTAGCAGAAGGCCAACGTGTTGAGTTCGATATCGAGCAAGGCCCAAAAGGCGCACAAGCTGCTAACGTAACTAAAGTATAATTTATAGAATTGTACATTTAGATCTAAAAAGACCGCGTCAATGGCGCGGTTTTTTTATGCTCAGAATTTATTAAATCCTAATGTAATCAGGGTAGATATATGAAAATTGTTTATCACGCAGAAAATGGTATGGATGCCAGTTTGGTTAAGGATCTGTTATCTTCGGCCGGTATTCATGCAGAAGTTCGCGGAACAGCCCTACAAGGGGCGGTTGGTGAAGCACCCGCAATGAATAATGTTAAAGTCTGGGTTGGGCTTGAGGATTATGCCGAAGCGCGTGAAATAGTCACAGGCTGGGAATCTGCGGAAATTATCATTGATGATGAAAACATGTTTGATGAAGAAGATGATTACCCGCAGGAGCCAATGCGCAGAGAAAGTCACCTGGTCAGAGAAGTGCTTATTGCGGTGGTGATTGTACTGTTGTTTGTCGCCGCAACGATAGAGTTTTAGCCTTTTAAATTCACGTCTAGTTTTATCTCATCTGTATCAAAAGGTACATTCTTGACCAACTCCATACTTTGGTCATGTGTATTCCTATTTAAGTTGATGCAAGTGCCCATGCCCCTTATTCTTGTTGGATCTCAGATTTATCTGCTAAAAAAATAACTGGAGGGAAGCATGACTTTTTTAAATGGGGGTCTACGAGGGTTGGTAGGGCTATGTGTTCTACTGGTCTGCTTTAATTCAACAGTCGCTTTAGCCAGCGACGATGAGTTATCTGAATCAGAGCTTATTACCAAGCACGAATTTGTTTATAGCTATGATGAAATGCTTAACTTTGATGTTGAAGAATATTTGCAGGCCAATGCACCGCACCTGGTAGCTTATTCCGAAGTCATATCTCATTACGCCGGTTACACCTCAATCAGTCCCAAAATCCTTATTGCATTGATGGAGCAGGAAACGGGGATTATTACTAATCCAGTAAGTGCTTCCACCATTTCTCGTCCTTTTGGCGATCTGTCAGCAAAAGTCGGTTTTAAAGAGCAAGTCAAAGATATCAGTACCAGGCTGGCTAAAGAGTTCTATCGAGGGCATTCCTTTCATGATACTGGTGAAAATGAAGTCATGACCACTGATGAGGATGTCTATCGTGCGATTGAGACGATTGTTCCCGAACAGGCGGAAGATGCTATTGGTATCGAGCGCACGCGCGGTACAAAGGGGTCGAGCAAAGAAGTGTCTCGTACTCATAGGACGCTATTTGGCAAATCTGAAAAAGAAGAAAGCAGTACACAGGTGCAAGCAGTAGCCGTTGCCAATCTTGATAACTACTTTCAGTTACCTTTCCCGGTAGGTGAGTCTTGGAGAAACGGCGGGAGCCATACTAACCACGGCAGCGGCGCCTATCCTCAGTCTTCGCTGGATTTCAATGCTGGTGGATATTGGGGTGATAATTTAGGCCATATCTGGGTGGCAGCATCTGCGCCCGGTGTTATCAAGAATCACTCTTCTTGCTTTGCAGAAATCATTCATGAAGATGGTTGGTCAACAACCTATTACCATATCGATAATATTCGATATGCCACAGGCAGCAATATTACAAGAAACACTAGAATTGCCAATTATGCCAGCAATAAAAGTCAGGCCTTGTGTAATGGCGGCCAGTCTACAGGGCCACACTTGCATTTCTCGATGAAAAAAGATGGTCAGTTTTATCACCTTAATGGCATGAGACTTTCTGGCTATCAGGTTCGCACCGGTCGTGATAGCTATGATTCCAATTGCGGTTATTTCTGGTTATCAAGAAATGGTTATAAATATTGTGCCTGGACCAATATTTATAACTACGGAGTAACAAGTGCTGAACCACCTCAAGAAGGCGATACCTACTCAGGATATTTGGGTCACAGAGGGTATCAGGTTCAGCCTGATGGGAGTTGGTTCTACTACTATGGTGGCACTATCTCGGCTGAGCTAACCGGCCCGCAAAACTCGGACTTTGATCTTCGCTTAGAGCGCTGGAATGGTTACAACTGGCAGCGAGCTGCCTTATCTGAAACTCCCAGCTCTAATGAATCTATCAACTACAGAGCCAGCTCTGGTTATTACCGTTTAGTAGTCTATTCGTACTTGGGGTCGGGCAATTACAATTTGAGAATTATCAAGTAGACCGCCCGACTGCACAGGTTAGCGCCAGCACCTTATTCAGCCTCATACAAGGCTGAGCTGCTGGCCTTTTTAATGCAGTTTTAATTTATCGGAGTGTGAAAGGTTTAATTGCAAGCCGTGGCGAAATTTGTAAAAGTCTGAGCATCATTCGGGATATCCCCTGCGCAATTAATGGCAATAGAAAAGGTCATACTTCTTTGGAGCTATTTGCACTCTAATAATAACATCCATATTTCAAAGCTCCTGTATGGCCATTCGCAATCTCCGCAGGATATCGTAGCTTACAGGAGGTTTTATGAACTACTCATTCTTCACACACTTTAAGTCGCTTAACTTTGTTCTCCTGGCTTTTCTGGTACTGGTGGCACCAGTGTCTTTGGCCGACAAACCATCTCTTGATGGCAAGGCTTTTACCATTGAAATGCTGGCTAAAGGGAGTGACAAACCGGTTGAGAACACCTTAACTTTTGAGTCAGGAACTTTCCTTTCTGCGGTGTGTGTTAAACATGATTTTCCGCAGTCAAAATATCGCTCTTATGAAAAGGATGGCGTGACTCACTTCGAGGTTGATGCTAAGAGTTATACAAAAGGCAATATGGTCTGGAAAGGGCAGGTTAACGACAAGGGAGAGTTAGAGGCCAGTGCGGTGTGGCATAAACCAGATGCAGAGAAGCCTGTTGAATTTCAGATTAAGGGCAAGAAAAAGCAGTAACTCTAAAAAAGATAAAGCCGCAACAGGTGCGGCTTTATCAATGGGTAAATCAACTCGGAGTCGATTACATGGTATCGGTACTGATACCCAGTGCTGTGGTTGGCTCAACATAGTCAAAGCCAAGGTTTTCAGCAACCGAGCGCTCAGTAACTTTACCACGATAGACATTAAGACCATTCAATAAATGCGGATCGTCAGCCAAGGCCTTTTTGTAGCCTTTGTTGGCGATATTGATGATGAATGGCAGTGTCGCATTGTTCAACGCAAAGGTTGATGTGCGTGGTACTGCGCCTGGCATGTTGGCAACACAATAGTGAACCACATCATGCAGAATATAGGTTGGGTCGGCGTGAGTGGTCGCTTTTGATGTTTCAAAACAACCGCCCTGATCGATCGCTACGTCAACCAGTACAGCACCTGGCTGCATACGCTTAACCATATCTTCGGTAACCAGTTTCGGAGCTGCCGCACCTGGAATCAATACGCCACCAATAACCAGGTCAGCTGAAATCACGTGTTTTTCCAGCGAGTCATGGCTTGAATAAACCGTTTCAACTTGTGAGCCGAACTCAGCATCGATACGACGCAAGGCATTGACGTTACGATCAAGAACGATAACACGAGCGCCCATGCCAACCGCCATTTTGATTGCGTTGGTACCAACAACACCGCCACCAATAACAACTACTTTCGCAGGTTGTACACCCGGAACGCCGCCAAGCAACATGCCGCGACCACCGTTAGACTTTTCTAAACACTCGGCGCCAGCTTGAATGGACATGCGACCGGCAACTTCTGACATAGGTGCCAATAATGGAAGGCCGCCAGCTGCACCAGTCACCGTCTCGTAGGCAATACACACAGCGCCTGACTTAACCAGGTCTTCAGTTTGTGGCATATCTGGAGCCAAATGAAGATAGGTAAAGAGAATCTGACCTTCACGCAAATGCTTGCGCTCTTCTGCCAAAGGTTCTTTAACTTTAACAATCATATCTGCTTTGGCGAAAACTTCTTCAGCAGAAGGTGCAATAGTCGCACCGACTGCTTGATAATCTTCGTCAGTAAAACCGATACCCATACCGGCATTGGTTTCAACAATAACTTCATGCCCATGAGCAATAACTTCACGAACACTACCAGGCACCATACCCACGCGATATTCGTGGTTTTTAATTTCTTTAGGGACCCCAATCAACATATTTCTAGCTCCAATAAATCAAGGTTTGCCTCGGAAGAGGGATGCACTATTATAGTGACGAATTAAAAGAATTATTTGCTGTTATTGGTCTTTTTATAGTATAAGTCACTATTAAAGAGTATTTTTAGCAAGGAAAATTCTTTGAAAGTTCAAAGTGACAGTAAGCAAATTCTGGACCGAATTGACCTTCGGATTCTCAATGAATTGCAGCAAAATGGACGGATTTCGAATGTGGAGCTGGCCAAGCGTGTTGGCCTTAGTGCCACGCCCTGTCTGGAACGTGTTAAAAGGCTCGAGGCCAATGGTTTTATCGAGGGTTACTCGGCACGTCTAAACCCTATGAAACTGGCTGCAGCGCTGCTGGTTTTTGTTGAAATTCGTTTGTCGAGAACTTCGCCAGATGTGTTTGAAGAGTTCAAACAGGCTGTTACCAAACTCCCAACCATTTTAGAGTGTCACCTGGTTTCGGGTGACTTTGATTATTTATTAAAGGCGCGTGTAGCGGACATGAAGGCTTATCGAAAGCTGCTGGGGGAAACTTTGTTGATGTTGCCCGGAGTGAGCGCATCGCGATCTTATATGGTGATGGAAGAGGTCAAAGAAACTAACTTATTGCCTATCAACCTTGATAGACGCTGATATAGTACTTCTTATAGGCGGTTCACAGTTCAGAATTCGCCATAATTAACTGCTTGAGATAGCTGAAACTTGCTTTAGAATAACTGCAAATTATGAAAGGAAAGTGTTTTGAGTAAAACTAAAAACAAACAATCTGCTACTCGAAAGTCTCCGCAAACGCTGGAGTCAAAAGCGATCCTGCGCAAACGCCTTAGCGAAGGCGGCATGATTCTGCTGGTCACTTTAGCCTTATTCTTTTTTCTAGCGCTATTGACCTACAACCCAAATGATCCAGGGTCGTTTACCAATGGAAGCGGTGCTCCTGTACAAAATTCAGCGGGTAAGGGTGGTGCCTGGTTTGCAGACTTCTTTTTGCATCTGTTTGGCTATTTGGCCTTTTTGATTCCGGTTATTTTTGCTTATTCAGGTTATCTGCTTTACGTCGAACGCAATATCGAGCATGAGCATCCAAAAGCCTTTTGGGCCGTTAAAGGATTAGGCCTGTTAATGGCTGTGGTTGGTGGAGCAGGATTATGCAGTTTGCACTTTTTTGACCCAGCCATTCAGCCAAGCTATACCTCGGGCGGAATTTTGGGTGAGTTCATCATCAGTCTGGTAATTGATGGGCTTGGACTCTATGGCACAACCTTGATTCTTTTGGCTCTGTTCTTGTCGGGCCTGACCTTATTTACCGGTATTTCCTGGTTAAGAATGATGGACAGGGTTGGTGTGTGGGTCGTTCAATCATGGGCCAAGTTAGGCGAGTGGTATGAAAACTTTAAAGACCGCAAGCAGGTTCAAAAGTCAGTCAAAGAATCGGTGGTGAAACGTCAGGAAGCATTGAAACAGGACAAGGTGAAAAGAGAAACTCGCAGTCCGGTTAAAATTGAACCAAAAGTACATCAACCGACAACTCCACCAAAAGTTGCTGCCAAAGCAAAACAGAAACCTTTATTTGATGATATCCCGACTGGCCCAATGCCGGTTATGGAGTTGCTCGACGAACCAGAGCCGCCAAAAAATCACTTCTCAGAAGAAGCTCTGGAGGCGATGTCACGCCTGGTTGAACTTAAGCTAAAAGACTTTGGAGTCGAAGCCCAGGTTATGGAGGTGCATCCTGGTCCTGTGATTACCCGCTTTGAAATAGAGCTGGCGCCCGGGGTAAAGGTCAGCAAGATTTCAAATCTTGCCAAAGATTTGGCCCGTTCGCTTTCCACCATTTCGGTGCGTGTGGTCGAAGTGATTCCTGGCAAAACGTATGTCGGTATCGAGATTCCAAATGAGTCACGCGAGGTGGTTCGTCTGCGCGAAGTATTAGCCTGTGATGAATTTGAAAAGTCAAAATCGCCACTGAGTATGGCCCTAGGTAAAGATATTGCCGGCAATCCAATTGTGGTCAATATGGCTAAAATGCCTCACTTACTGGTAGCTGGTACTACAGGCTCTGGTAAGTCGGTCGGTGTTAACGCCATGATTATCAGTATGCTGTATAAGGCAACGCCAGAAGACCTGCGACTGATCATGATAGACCCCAAAATGCTTGAGCTAAGCGTTTATGAAGGCATCCCACACTTGCTGTGCGAAGTTGTGACTGACATGAAAGATGCCGCTAATGCACTGCGTTGGTCTGTTGGTGAAATGGAGCGTCGCTATCGCTTAATGTCAGCAATGGGCGTTCGAAACTTAGCGGGTTTTAATAAAAAAGTACAAGATGCGATTAAAGCTGGTGAGCCGATTAAAGATCCTCTTTGGCAACCTACCGATGGGTTGGAAGAAGAGCCACCGACGCTTGAGAAACTACCCTCGATAGTGATTGTAATTGATGAGCTTGCTGACATGATGATGATTGTCGGTAAAAAAGTAGAAGAACTGATTGCCCGAATCGCACAAAAAGCCCGTGCTGCAGGTATCCACCTGATTCTAGCAACGCAAAGACCTTCTGTAGATGTGATAACAGGTTTGATTAAGGCGAATATTCCTTCGCGAATTGCTTTCCAGGTATCCTCAAAAATTGACTCAAGAACCATTCTTGATCAGATGGGTGCAGAACAGTTATTGGGTATGGGTGATATGCTGTATCTGCCCGGCGGCTCCAACATTCCAACCCGTATTCACGGTGCCTTTGTTGATGATGACGAAGTGCATCGTGTGGTTGAAGATTGGAAGAAGCGTGGTGAGCCTGAGTATCTTGACGAAGTGATTAGTGGAACCAGCGAAGTTCCCGTTCCTGGAATTCCAGGTATGGAAGGCGATGGTGGTGATAGTGAGCAAGATGAGCTCTTTGACCAGGCGGTTGCCATTGTCACAGAAACTCGTAGAGCATCCATTTCGGGGATCCAGCGTCGCTTAAAAATTGGGTATAACCGAGCAGCCCGAATGGTTGAGGCGATGGAAGCCGCAGGTATTGTGTCGGAGATGGGGTCTAATGGGGCGAGGGAAGTGTTGGCTCCTCCACCTCCAAAAGACTGATCCAGCTAGTTAGTTTGCCAATACTTTGTTGTTCTGAATTCTTTAGTATCGTCGTTTACAAAAGCGTAAACTTCTCACTAAAGAATTCAGAACGCCGCGTCTTGGCTACACCTCTGACGCTGGATACAGTTTAGTATGTTGAGGTAAAAGAGTGTTGGGCGTATTGTTAATACGGCGTTATAAAATCATTAAATTTTTGTCATTTAGATAGCTAAACTCCGCAATTTAATGATTTTATGCCATGTCTTAACTTCACCGTTAACGCTCAAAGTATTTGCTTCGGACTGACACTGAATGCCATATAACCCTTTATCATCAAGATTAGATGTTAAGGCCTAATTCAGTATAGCCAGGCTATAAAGTAATTAACTTTGGCCATATTATGGTAACGATAATGATTAATAGTATTGTAAAAAGATTTGGTCAGTTGGCTACTGCCAGCACTCTATTATGTACTAGTGTTTTAGCTTTGGCTGATGCACCGCAGGATCTAGAGAAAAAGCTGACTGCGATTGATAGTTTTAAGGCAGATTTTAGTCAGGTGATTACCGATGAGTTCGGCACTTTGATTGATAAGTCGTCTGGTCATTTTGAACTGCAACGACCGCAGTTGTTTCGCTGGGTGGTGAGCGAGCCATTTGAACAGGAAATTGTCGCCGATGGTGTTAACTTGTGGCAATTCGATATTGATATTGAACAAATCAACGTGTCGAGTCTTGATCAAACTTTAGCCAATTCACCAGCAGCTTTATTGAGTCAGGCGCAGTTGGATGTTGCTACCAATTACGAAGTGGCATCGGTTAAAGGTGAGGGTGATGAGGTGATGATGTATCACCTGATGCCTCGCGATCCTGATGCTTTATATGAAGTCTTGATTATTGAATTTAAGGGCGATGAGTTGGTCGCATTACAGGTACGCGATAACCTCGGTCAATCTACACTGGTTGATTTCACTAATGTAGTGATGAACCCAGAGTTTGATGACAATTATTTTGAGTTTGAAGTTCCGGAGGGCGTTGACGTTATAGACAGCCGTAATTCTTTGGATGATGAGGACGAAAGCTTCTAATTACTCATGAGTGGTCAATCAAACTTATTCTCAAGTTCTCCTCTCAATGCTCCATTGGCTGACAGGCTGCGCCCAACATCTTTGAACGATTATGTTGGCCAGGAGCATTTATTAGCGCCTGGAAAACCACTTCGTCAGGCAATTGAAACACAACGTCCATTTTCCTTGATTTTCTGGGGGCCTCCCGGTACCGGAAAAACAACCTTAGCTCGCCTTATTGCACAAAGCTCTAATGCCCACTTTATTACCATTTCAGCAGTTCTGGCCGGGGTAAAAGATATCCGTGCGGCAGTGGATGAGGCTCGTCAATATCAGTCGCAGGGCAAGCCAACCATTTTGTTTGTTGATGAGGTGCATCGTTTTAATAAGGCACAGCAGGATGCATTTTTACCTTACGTCGAAGATGGAACGCTTACTTTTATAGGTGCCACAACCGAGAATCCTTCTTTTGAACTAAATAATGCGCTACTTTCCAGAGCGCGTGTTTTTGTATTGAAGGATCTGTCTGAAGCAGCCTTAGATAAGCTGATCAGCCGCGCTTTGTTGGATGAAGAGCTTGGCCTCGGTAAATACCATCTATCGATTGCCGATGACAGCCGAAAGCACTTAATTGATGCCGCCGATGGGGACGGACGTCGCTTACTAAATTTTTTAGAGCTGGCCAGCGAACTTGCCTTAGCTAAAAATGAAGAATCTCCTGTCATTGACGATGAAGTGTTAGAAGAAACTCTGACTCAGTCGCTACGTCGCTTTGATAAAGGTGGTGAACACTTTTATGATCAAATTTCAGCGCTGCATAAGTCAGTGCGAGGCAGCAATCCCGATGCCGCACTTTATTGGTTCTGTCGCATGATTGATGGTGGTTGTGATCCGCTGTATGTGGCGCGTCGAGTGGTAAGAATGGCCAGTGAGGATATTGGCAATGCTGATCCGCGAGGTCTGACGTTAGCGTTAAATGCGTGGGATGTTCAGGAGAGATTGGGCAGTCCGGAAGGGGAGTTAGCCATTGCTCAGGCGATTATTTACCTAGCCTGTGCGCCAAAAAGTAACGCAGTCTACAAGGCCTATAATAATGCCCTGCGTGATGTCAGAAACGAACCGACTTATGAGGTGCCACTGCATATTCGCAATGCGCCGACCAAGCTGATGAAAGAATTGGATTATGGCACTGAATATCGCTACGACCACGATGAGCCTGATGCTTTCTCTGCCGGACAAACTTATTTGCCAGAAGAAAAGGGTGGTACTCAGTATTATCATCCAGTGGATAGGGGGCTGGAGAAAAAGATAGCTGAAAAACTGGCCTGGCTCAAAGCTAAAAGCGATCAATATAACAAGGGGAGCTTATGAATATAGCCGTTATTGCGAGCATAGGCTTAGGTGGTGCTTTAGGCGCTGTTGCTCGATTCAAGTGTCGCGACCTGGCTGAATGGCTCTTTGGTGAACATTATCTATGGGGAACTTTGCTGGCTAATGTCATTGGCTGTTTTATTGCGGGTTTCCTATTAATCTTTTGGCAAGCGGCCCAAGTTTCCAATAGTGTGCGTTTTGGTGTGATTATTGGTTTTCTCGGCGCTTTGACCACTTTCTCAACCTTTTCCGTGGAAACCTTCCAGTTGATGCAACAGCACTTGTGGCTCAAGGCTGGACTTAATATTAGCGCCAATTTACTAGTTTGCATGCTTTTCGTGTTTTTTGGTGCTTGGCTTGGTGGTAGAATGGCCGCCTGAAATTTACGGCAAACCTATAACGGATTCAAAAAAGACAATGCTTGACCCTAAATTATTACGAACTGACATTGATGCTGTTGCTAAGAATCTGGCAAAGCGTGGTTTTGAGCTTGATGTAGAGCAATACAATAAACTTGAAGAAGAGCGTAAAGCTATTCAGGTTGAAACTCAGGAATTGCAGAATGAGCGTAACTCAAGCTCCAAGTCGATAGGGCAAGCCAAAGCACGAGGCGAAGATATTCAGCCGTTATTGGATCAGGTTGCCAGCTTAGGAAGCAAGCTTGATGCTGCTAAAGAGCGTCTTAATCAAGTGTTGACTCAGTTGGATGAGATTCACTATGGCATTCCTAACCTGCTGGATGATTCAGTCCCAGAAGGCAAAGACGAGAGTGAGAATGTTGAGATTCGTCGCTGGGGTGAGCCGCGTCAGTTTGATTTCGAGCCTAAAGACCATGTTGAAGTGGGTGAAGCCTTAAACGGCTTGGATTTTGCCAGTGCTGCCAAAATTGCCGCCAGCCGCTTCATCGTGAAAAAAGGTTTGGTTGCCAAACTGCACAGAGCGTTGATTCAGTTTATGCTCGATTTGCACAGCAAAGAGCACGGCTATGAAGAAGTCTACGTTCCTTATATGGTCAATGCTGAAAGTTTAACCGGTACAGGGCAGCTGCCTAAATTTGAAGAAGACTTATTTAAGGCACAAGGCAAAAATCAGGATGACCGTCCTTTGTACTTGATCCCAACCGCAGAAGTGCCCGTCACTAACCTGGTTCGGGATGAAATTGTCGAAGCCGATCAATTGCCTTTGCAGTTCGTGGCGCATACGCCGTGTTTCCGCAGTGAAGCCGGCTCTTATGGCCGTGATGTGCGCGGTCTTATTCGCTTACACCAGTTTGAGAAAGTTGAATTGGTGCATATCACCAAACCTGAAGATTCAATGGATGCGTTGGAACGCTTGATTAGCCACGCTGAGAAAGTCTTGCAGTTGCTTGAACTGCCATATCGCGTAGTGACGCTTTGTTCCGGAGACATCGGGTTCGGTGCCACCAAAACCTACGATATTGAAGTATGGCTACCAAGTCAGAATACCTATCGTGAGATCTCTTCCTGTAGCAATACTGGAGATTTCCAGGCGCGTCGTATGCAAGCTCGTTGGCGTAACCCGGAAACTGGTAAACCAGAGCTTCTACACACACTAAACGGCTCAGGACTGGCAGTAGGCCGTACATTGGTCGCTATTCTGGAAAACAATCAAAATGCCGATGGCAGCATTAATATTCCAGAGGCACTGAAACCTTACCTTCGTTAATCAGGTACCACACATATCTAATAAAAGCCCAGCACCGCTGGGCTTTTTCGTATTTACCTGACGAATATCGAGGATTCATTACTATAATAGTTCTGGATAACCCCTTCTAAAACAGCTGGTTATGTGCTTATTCCTAATTAATCTAATGCTCATCATAAAAATATCTAATTTTTGTATTCACATTTGCATTTTATTTACATAAACTTACAAAGTTTGTTCATTTTGCAACAAGGCGCAGTGAACAAATTACTTTCTAGGAAATTTTACTAATTAGAAGAGAGGGTTCTGATGACAATAAGAAGTAATCTAATTGCTAAAGCCGTGAAAATGGCTCTATTAGCAACTGCTTCTGCCTCTTTGGCTTTGACCGCCACCGTAAATGCTGCGGAAGAGCAGGAAGAGGGAGCAGAGGAAGAAAAAGTCGAGAAAGTCACCGTTATTGGTTCTCGAATCAAAAGAACAGCGATTGAAGGTGCACAGCCTGTTACCGTAATAACTAACGAAGATATGGCCGAGCAAGGTCATGTGACAGTATTTGATGCTTTAACAAACTTAACTCAAAACAGTAGTTTCCAATTCGAAGGGCCAGAGTTCTCGAACGGTTTCACTCCAGACGTTCAAACATTGAACCTGAGAGGTATAGGTGTTGGTAACACACTATTGCTTCTTAATGGTCGTCGTATTTCTTCTTACCCAGCAGCTTATCAATCTGACACTTCAGTCTTTAACTTTGGCGCAATTCCTGCAGCAGCCGTTAAAGAAATTCGTGTGCTGAGTACAGGCGCATCTGCAATTTACGGTTCTGATGCTGTTGCTGGTGTTGTTGATATTATTCTTAAGGATGATGTGGATAGCACAACAGTTAACTTAATTGTTGGTACTCCAACAGAAGCTGACTCCAACCCACTTGATACTCAATTTAAACTGGTCACAGGTAAAACATTTGATAACGGCAATGTCACTGTTGCTTATCAATATACTGATAGAGAACTGATTACCTCTGGTGAGTTTGATGACTATGATTCAGATCTTGACTATCCTTACGGTGATGGTGTTTTGACGCGATACGTACTTGGCTTAAATTGGTGGGATAATTTAAATGGTCGAGAGTATTACGTTGATCCTGGCGCAGGTACCTGTGAGGGTATGGAAAACGGCACTGAGCGGGCATTTAGACCTGTAGCAGGCTATTTCTGTGGCGATGATGGCGCAGCCCAGTCCTCTTTTAGAAACGCAAAAGAGTCGCATTCATTATTTTTACATGGTGATTATCAGTTAAGTAATGATGTACAGTTATTCGCAGATGTTTTGTACTATCAAAGTGAATCTGCAAATAATAGTCACTATCTGTTCGTTTCTGAGGATATTCTTGATACATCAACCATTGTCGATACCGGTTTTGGCTTCAATTATTACGACTGGTTCTTAGCTCAGCGCTTATTCACTGAAGAAGAGTTGGGTATGAATTTAGATACTCAGTTTGAAGATGAGTCGTTAAGCTTCACTGTAGGTGCAAATGGATATCTTGGTGAGCATCAATGGGAAGTTGCCTTAAATCGTTCGGACTATGAGTATAATTCTGCAAGTCCTTGGTGGAAGGCCGAAGAGGTTATTAACTTATTCCTTGGCGACTACTACGGGACTAGTTTCTTTGGTACTGACTGGTGGTCTGGTACAGGTGTGCCTTTTGGGTTACGTGATAACTTATTTGCACCTCTCGACGAAACCACACTGCCATTGGTGCAAAATGCAATTGGTACTCAGACTTATGGTAATGAAACGTCCTCAACGAGTGCAAACTTTAATATCACGGGTGACTGGTTCGACAATTGGGCTGGTACCGTAAGTTACGCAGCGGTATTTGAGTATGAAAAACAGGATTTTGAGTTCATTCCCGATGAGCGTATTTCCCAAGACCCTCCATTACCAAATTTAACTGGTTCTGGGTGGTGGAAGCTTACGGGTTATCAAGGTGGCGGTGACAGAACTCGATATGCTGTCGGCGGAGAGTTGTTGATTCCACTTCATGAAACTTTCGAGTTGAACTTAGCTGCACGTATCGATAACTATGATAGTCAGTCTTCATCAATTGGAACAAGAACGACTCCATCATTGAGTTTTACATGGAGACCGATCGAAGAGTTCTTATTACGTGGTGGTTATACAGGAAGTTTTAGAGCGCCAGACTTGAATCAGGTTTATACCACAACTGGCTTCTATACCGGAGGTACGGATTTAGTACAATGTTACCAAGTATTCTTATATAACAATGGACTCACTGAAGCGGACTTGCCTCCGAGTGATTTCGATATAAGTAACTGTTCATCGTCAACGATTTTTGCAGAACGTGTTGGTGCGCAAGAGTTGGGTGGTGAGCCTCTAAAAGATGAAACTGGTTATTCAGCCTGGCTTGGCTTTTCTGCTGATCTTACAGACGATCTTACTTTTATGGCGACTCTTAACCGTCTTCGTTTAGAAGACCGGGTCTTGACAGAAAGTGCTTCAGGTCTACTTAGAGAAGAATGGAACTGTTACACGGGTGAGCTTTCAGCTGACCAATGTGCTGACAATAATGCTAGAATTGGCCGTGAAACAGATCCTGGCACAGGTATTTCTTACATTTCTCGCTTGAATGTTACACCTTTTAATGCAGCAGTGACTGAAATTGATAGTCTGGATGCTAGTATTAGATGGGGACATAACTTTGCTCCAGGGCGCCTTGAGTTTAATGTTGATTATAGCCATATGCTAACTAACAAGTATCAATCAAGCGATGACAGTCCTGAGATTGATTTGCGAGATGATGAGTTCCTAGGGGGCTGGGATCCTCGTTCGCGAGTAACAGCAACCATGGCATGGTCTTCAGATGATTACCGTGTTGCCCTTACAGCGTTCCGTCGTGGCGGTGTAACAGCATGGCGTCCAAGCTTAAGAGACCCAGACCGTGATTATCGCATGCGTCCTTATATAACTTATAACTTGACCGCCAACTATAATTGGTCTGATAGTTTCTCTACTGGATTGAGAGTTAGAAATCTGCTTAATGCAAAGCCTCCTAAAGATGAAACTTTCCAGTTCTTTGACTACCCATGGTATAACCACTTTGTTTATGCCGGTGCTGGTATAGGAAGAGAGATTTATCTTGAAGCAACTTATACATTCTAATTTGTTTGAATGTTTTAAAACGCCTCAGAAATGAGGCGTTTTTTTATTCTCAAAAAGCATTATAATTTCTGTCCATCAAACCCCCGTAGCTCATCTGGATAGAGCGTCCCCCTCCTAAGGGGAAGGTAACAGGTTCGAATCCTGTCGGGGGTGCCATTCCTTCCTTGATTCTCTTTGGCTCTCGTATAACAATGGAGTTGTGTGCTTATAATGATTGTTGGAGTGCTTATGAGAGCTTTTAAAATTATCTTTTTATTATCTGTTAGTTATTTGCTTGCATCTTGTGCATCTACACCAAGTGTTGAGGGTGAATCTGAGTCGCAAAAGCTTCAGGCGCAAGAGTTTATGATGTCTACTGGTGATATCGTAAGATTTAAAGACTCCTCTCTTGAGTTTTTAAAAATCGTTAATGACTCCAGATGCCCTAAAGGCGCCCAATGTGTAACCGATGGTTCGGCTACTTTGAGTTTTATGTATTTAACGCCGAATTCTGCAGAATCATTTTCTCTCGATACTGCTGAAAACTCTGTTCATACCTTCGAAAACATCCAAATTGGTTTGATGTCGTTTGATCCTTTGCCTTCTGAGGGGAGTATTTTAAGCCCAGAAGAATTTACTGCTCGAGTGATCGTTGCAGAAGAGGGTGCTTTAGAAGATGTGACAATCATTGATGTTCGTACTGAAGGTGAATACAACAATAGTCATTATTCAGGCGCGGTAAATCTACCGGTTGATGAAATCGCTGATCGAATTTCAGAGCTAAATCTTGATAAGGACGAAACCTTCATTGTTTATTGTCGGAGTGGTAATCGTGCTGGCAAAGCCAAAGAAGAGCTTGAAGCAATGGGTTACACCAACGTCATTAATGGTGTTAGCGAAGATAGTCTAAACAAACTCATGGATTGATGATGAACGGAAAAGTACTAGGCATTGGTGGCGTATTTTTTAAATGTAAAGACAAGGATGCTTTAGGGCAGTGGTATGAGAAAGCTTTAGGCTTCAAGATAGACCCCAGTTATGGTGGTACCAGCTTTCCCAGTAGTCAGTTACCTCAAGATGCGTACACAGTTTGGGGGGCGTTTAAATCGAGTACCGATTACTTTGCTCCATCAGATAAGGACTTCATGCTAAATCTTATGGTCGATGATGTTGAAGCATGCATAAAACAGGTGGTCGCCAATGGAGGCAAGCAAGTTGGTGACATTTGCGAAGAAGACGGTTTTGGCAAATTTGCCTGGTTTATGGATCCGGAAGGCAACAAAATTGAGTTATGGCAGATGCCGGAGCAGTAATAAATAGCTCCCTCGATAAGAGAAAGCCCAGCTAGTTGCTGGGCTTTTTTTGTTGCATTAGGATTTTAGAACTGAGTGATTCGTCCGTAATACTCTGGGCGGCGGTCTCTGAATAAGCCCCAGCTAGCACGCTGCTTTGCTACCTGGTCCAAATCAAACTCCTGACAGATAACTCCTTCGCTGGTTTTGTCCATTTCCTGTACTTTGGCACCAAAAGGATCGGTGATAAATGAGGAGCCATAGAACGTAATGCCGCAGCTTTCGCCCTGTTCAGTGCCTATGCGGTTTGAAGCCACAACAGGAACCATGTTGGCACCGCTGTGGCCTTGCATCACGCGCTGCCAGTGCTCGCGTGAATCCCAGTCCGGATCTTGCGGCTCCGAGCCAATCGCAGTGGGGTAGTAAATGACTTCAGCACCTTGCAGCGCAAGAATACGAGCCGCTTCAGGGAACCATTGATCCCAGCAGACTGCAGCGCCCATGCGACCAAATTTGGTGTCCCATACTTTAAAGCCTGTATCACCAGGTGAAAAATAAAACTTTTCTTGATAACCATGCCCGTCTGGAATATGCATTTTGCGGTAGTTGTCCATGATGGTGCCATCAGCATCAATCATGGCAAGTGAGTTAAAGTGGGCATTGCCAGCTTTTTCGAAGTAACTGATTGGCAAAACTACACCTAACTGTTTAGCAACCGTTGAAAAATGCTGTAGTACACGACTGCCAGGGTAGGGTTCAGCCCAATCAAAATACTTAGGATCCTGATCTTTGCACCAGTAATAGCCTGCAAATAGCTCCTGCAAAAGAATTGCGTTGGCGCCTTGTTCTGCAGCCTGTTTAACTAAAGCTTCACCTTTAGCGATGTTCTCATCAAAGTTTGCACTAACCGCAAACTGGGTTGCTGCGAATGTTACGTTTCTCATAGTGTTATCACCTGTAAAGACTCAAATGTATGAGTTCATTAAATCTTGGGTTGCTGCATGGTTATGCAGTGAATGCCGCCGCCACCGACTAAAATCTCGTTAGCATCAATCTGATGAATATTTCGGTGCGGGAATAGGTCAGTTAGAACTGACTTTGCTTCATTATCTTGTTTGCAGTTAAAAGACGGCATAATGATTGCATCATTAGCAATATAAAAGTTGATGTATGAAAGCGGCACACGAAGACCATCTTCATAACGTGCTTCAGGCTCTGAAATTTCAATGAGCTTTAAGTTGTTATCACGAAGGATTGTGCGGTTATCCTGGTAAATAGCAAAGTTCTCGCTATCCTTGCTGCAGCTTTGGCTAACCACTAAATCATCCTCAACAAAGCAGGCAATATTGTCTATATGGCCGTCGGTATCAACATCGCCAGCCACGCCTTTCTCTAACCATACCACTCTATCTGCGCCAAACAGATCGAGTAATACTTGCTCGATCTGTTGCTGGCTCATGGATGGATTTCGGTTTGGATTTAACAGACACTCTTTGGTGGTCAAAATCGTACCTTGTCCATTGGAGTGAATCGCACCACCTTCTAATACCATATCAATCTTTCGCGATTGACTACCGTTATAGTTGATGATGTTGTCAGCAACTTTGGCATCATTATCATAAGGTGAGAACTTATTACCCCAGGCGTTAAACTGGAAGTCTAAAGCAACAGGCTTACCATTCTCTTCAATCCAGATCGGCGCGGTGTCGCGTGTCCAGCTATCGTCGATCGTCATCTCTACCAAAGTGATCGAGCTGCTAAGTTTTTTTGTAGCAAAAGCTTTATGCTCAGGCTTAACTAGCATAAACAGTGGCTCATAATCAGCAATGGTATTAGCAACTTCGGCAAACGCCAGTTGCGCCTTTTCCAAACCATTGGTCCAAATTTCAGTACGGCACGGCCAGGCCATCCAGGTTGCCTGATGAGTTTCCCATTCAGCTGGCCAGCGTCTAGTTAACTGAGTCATTTCAGATTAATCCTCTAAATAGCTGTAGCCATAAATACCTTCGCGCAATTCGGCAAGATATTGGCGTTGCTGCGTTTGTTCAAGGTTGCTCGCTTTAAGCTGGCGACGATATGACTCTAATAATGATTTAGCATCAAAATCCACATACTCCAGCATTTCATCAACGCCCGAACCATAATCAGTACCAGTAATCTTGATTTCACCTTTCTCGGTCAATACCAGATCGATGGTGTGCGTGTCACCAAATAGGTTATGCATGTCACCTAGAATTTCCTGGTAGGCACCAACCATGAAGAAGCCCAGCAAGTATTCATCACCTGGCGTATAAGTAGGCAGCAACAGAGTAGGGGTAATACTCTGGGCATTAACATACTGCTCCAGAACGCCATCACTGTCACAGGTGATGTCCTGAATAATCACGCTCTCAGTCGGCTCTTCCTGTAGTCCCACCAAAGGCATCACAGGGAATATCTGATCAATTGCCCAGGCATCCGGCAATGACTGGAAAATAGAAAAGTTAACGAAGTATTTGCTTGCCAGTTTTTCATTTAATTCATCCAGCGTATTCTGATGCTCCTGAATTTCTGGAACTAACTTTGTTTTCACTAGCATTAAAATCATGCGGTGCAGACGCTCGGCCATAGCACGCTCGGCCAGCGACAGTACTTGGTGACTGAACATACCTTGGGCTTCGGTCAGCAGGTAACCGGCATCGTGGAAGCTTTCCATCAGTTTGCGGTTATTTTTTGTACTTAGCGCTTCCTGATAGCTTTCCCAGAGGTTTTGTAGAACTAACGGTGCTTCTTCTGACGGTGCCTCTAAATCAACTTTTTCAGGAGCTTCTGAGTCAATAACATTAGCGATCAGCACCGCATGGTGAGCAGTGAGTGCGCGACCAGATTCGGTAATAATATTGGGGTGAGGCAAATCATTTTCATTGGCAACATCATAAAATGCCCAAACCACGTTATTGGCGTATTCAGATAAGCTGTAGTTAATGGAGCAATGGCTTTGACTGCGAGTGCCTTCATAATCGACGCCTAAACCACCACCAACATCCACGGTTTCAACAGGCACGCCAAGTGCATGCAGCTCAGCATAGAAGCGAGCGCATTCTTTGAGTGCATTCTGAATGTCGCGAATCGAGGTGATCTGCGAGCCCAGGTGGAAGTGTAACAGCTTGAATATATCAACCTGATCCTTAGCTTGAAGTGTTTCAACCAGACGCAAAATCTGGCTGGCAGATAAACCAAACTTGGAGTGATCACCGCCTGAGGTCTGCCATTTAGATTCGCCTTTGGAAGCCAGACGAGCACGCACACCAATGGTTGGCTTTACGCCCATGCTTTCAGCTTCTTCCAGCACTAATTGAAGCTCTGTCAGCTTCTCTACAACGATATAAACCTTGTGTCCAAGTTGCGTACCAATTAACGCGGTACGAATATACTCACGGTCCTTGTAGCCGTTGCAGACGATGGTCGAGTTGGTGTGCTCAGATAATGCAAGAACTGCCATCAGCTCTGGCTTACTGCCTGCCTCAAGACCAATCTGCTTGTCATTACTGTCATTAATGGCGGCCTGGCTTTGTACAATTTCTTCGACTACACGGCGCTGCTGATTGACCTTGATCGGATAGCAGATGGTGTAGCGTCCCTGGAACTCGTATTCCTTGATGGCCTGATTAAAAGCTTCGCATAAGCTATTAACACGGTTATGCAGAATATCGCCAAAGCGTAGCAGGGCAGGCATCTGAAAGCCTTTCTTTTGCAACTCCTTGCAGATCTCTGAAAGCTCAAAATTAAACTCAGGGCGGTTGCGGTCGGGCTTAACCACCAGGTTACCTTGGTCATTCAGGTCGAAATAGCCTTCGCTCCAATAAGGAAGGTTGTAGTGGGCGCGGGCTTTTTCGATGCTCCAAGCTTCATTTTGATCAACTGCCATTGGGCTGCTTTCTCCAGTTAAATCTTCAGGTTAGAAGAGGTTAAAATAATTAAAGTTATATACCTAAAGTGCTCTTAAAACTATCATTTCTGCGCATTAGATACAAAAAAGGCGAACTGTCTAAGTTCGCCTTTGTGTTCTCTTGCACGCTTTACTTGAGCGCCTCAATCACGTATTGGGGCAGGGCAAAGCTGGCGACGTGCAACTCAGGATTATAGTACCTGGTACTAAAGTTAGCCTTGCTAAATCGCTCGCGAATCGTTTCTACTGAATGTTGACGCAAAGATGCATCGTCAGAACCCCACGACAGGGTCATATTACCGCCAACATAGGTAGGGACTGCCGTAACATAAAACCAGCGATCGTCAAAAATACCTTCAAAGCGATTGTAGGTGGTTTTGACCTCATCAATCTGCATGAAGCTGACGCCGTTCTGGGTTGCTAATACACCGCCTTCATTCAGACTGTCTTTACAGCCTTGATAAAAGCGAGAGGTAAAGAGCACTTCACCAGGGCCCTCGGGATCGGTCGAGTCAGAAATAATGACATCAAACTTCTCGCCGTCCTCAGAATTAGCGTTATTCACAATAAAATCGACCCCATCGGCAATGACAAGATTAACCCGCGGATCATCAAAAGCATCGTCAGAGTGTTTCGGAAAGTATTGCTTACACATATCGACTACGGCAGCATCAATCTCTACCATAGTAACATGTTCAACTTCAGGGTGACGTAAGACTTCGCGTAAGATACCGCCATCACCACCACCGATAATCAAGACGCGCTTTGCATTGCCATGCGCAAAAAGAGGCACATGAGTCAGCATTTCGTGATAAATGAACTCGTCTTTTTCAGTGGTCTGAATGACTCCGTCCAACGCCATCACATTGCCAAACTGTTCATTCCTGAAAATGATCAGATGCTGATGCTCTGTTTTACTTTCAAACAAAACTTCATCAACAATGAAGCTCTGCCCGTAAGTGCTGTACAGGGTTTCGATAAATCTTTTTGCCATGTCGATTAATTGCCTTAGGCTTTATTTCTCAACTTGTCCACGCAAAATTTCGCTCACTTCGATTTTCGAAGGCAGGAAAGCTTTACGCAGAATTTCTACCGCTTTATGAGGTTCAGCGTCGCCACACATAAAGACGTCAAACGCAGCATAGTCGCGCTCAGGCCAGGTGTGTACACTGATATGTGATTCAGCTAAAACGGCAACACCTGAAATTCCACCATTTGGTGTGAAGTGGTGCATGTGGATATGCAACAAGGTTGCGCCACACTCAACTACAGACTCTCGGAACGCCTGTTCCATTAGTTGCAGATTATCAAGCTTTGACGCGCCCCATAGATCGATGATCAAATGAGTACCCGCAAAGATCTTGCCGTTTCTGTGTATGAAATGATCGTTTCGCTCATCGTTCTCGTTGACGTTCTTAAAAGAAGGCCATTGAGTTTCTGTTGCGCCAGTAGGATCAATCTCTTGGTTATAGTCGAAGTCTTTATACACTTCTTTAATCTCCTATACAGGGAAGCCATAAACAAGCTTATTTACAAATTTCTGGGGGCGTAACGATAGAAACTTCCCAGACCTACCAGGCGTGCTAATTATGTCATGCCGACCTCGAAAGGCTCACCATGCGCAAAAAATAATCAATCAGCACAAAATGGAATGTGCTTTATACTTTGTTTGACGAAAAATGCAAGAAAATTCGATTAGAAATAAGGAAAAAACTATCGGTTATAAAGCGGTTGTGAAAGAATGCAGTCTTTGTAACCTGATTTCAGTTAACTTTTATTATTAAGTTATATTTATAACTAATTGATTATAAAAGAATGAATACCAGTTATTGGCGCCTAGTTTCTTTGGCCGTGCTGGCTGTCTTTTTGATGGCTTTAGTACCCGTAATTATCAAATATATTGAGGTTGATCCGTGGCTGATCGGCGCCTTTCGGCTGGCTATCAGTGTTGTGGGTCTGTTGTTGCTGGCAGGTATGACTCGAAGGCCCCTGATTGCCCGCCGCGAGAACTGGATTTTTATCTTTCTGCTGGGTTTGGTCTTTGCTGTTCACTGGCTGACTTACTTCTACAGCATTCAACTTTCAACTGCGTCTATTGCGGCCATTGGCGTATCCACCTTTGGCGCACACTTGCTATTGCTTGGTTGGTTTGTACATAAGCAGCCGCCACACTGGCTAGAGCTTTTTTGTGTGCTGTTGGCCTTTGCCGGTGTGTATCTGGTTGTTCCTGACTTTGATCTGAGTGATGGCATGACCATTGGGCTTATTCTGGCGGTGGTATCAGGCTTCTTATACGCCTTATTGCCGCTGATGCATCAAAAGTACCGTCATATCAACGGTGAGCGTCGTACTTTTGGTCAGTTTTTTGTTGCTATGGTGATTTTCAGTTTTGGTCTGCCGCAGGCTGAGTGGTCGATTCCAGGCGAAAGCTGGATCGGCCTGATTGTTTTAGGCGTAATCTGTACTCTGGTTGCCCACAGCCTCTGGATCAAGGTCAGCACTGAGCTTAATCATGTAGTCACTTCTGTGGTTTATTACCTCTATGTACCCATCGCCATGTGTTTTAGCTTTTTCTTCCTTGATGAAATTCTGTCGTCACAACAGTTGGTTGGAGCAGGGCTTATTTTGTTTGCCAATATCCTTGGTATCTGGTTCCGCTCAAAAGGACAGAAAATTCTCACTTCGTAGCCAGTTACCTGAAGCTATCCGAGATGCATCAGATTTGTATCTAATACTGTATCTTTTTGTACTTTATTGATATTCTTCACACCTCTAAATGACTTTGTTCCTTGCTAAGCAACGGGATATCATGCATTTAGCCATAACAGGATGTTATTCTTCTGCGCTGCCTGATTTAGCATTAATAATCTAATGATGCAAAAACGACTTGTTGATTCATCTGAACAATGTAAATTTGCAGTGCGTGTATCTTAAGGTATATGAGATACCTTGATTATTGTGTCATAATGTATCCAATTTATATCGCAATGTATTACAACAAGAAGGCAGAACTGTGAGTAAAACATTATCCCGCTCTGAGTTAGCACTGATTGACCGCGAAGGCGAGCGAATTAAAAATGGTTTATCAAACCTGGTTGACGACTTTCCGAACCATGCAAAAACCATTACTGGTATGGCCAACTGGCTAAATGCCAACAAATCCACCTGTCAGCGCATGGTGGAAACTATCAACAAAGCGGTCGATGGCCTCCAAGTTATCCATTCATTGCCAGGTCCTGCCGGCTTGCGTGGTTTTATTGATCTGGCTGAAAAGCATAAGGTCAATGCCAAGCTGGTTGAAGAAGCAAGAGCCATGGTTGTTCGCTTTGAAAATCTTATCTATGAATATTCGCGTAGTCATTCTGCGCTTAAAGCCTTAATTAAGGCGTCTGATAAAAGTTCTCAGAATCAGGGCAATAAATCGGATCAGCGTAAAGCACTTTTTGAAGCTTCGCGAATGGTAACCGGTGAGCAGATGGAGAATCTGTTTTTTGCCTGCATTCTCAAAGAGAACGAACAGGATCATAAGTTTCTGCAGCAATACACCTTAACCTTCTTTGATAATTGCGAGAAAACAGAGACCGCTCGTCCTCTAGTTATCCCAATAGGCCCTTGTGAGCAGAAGCTGGAACTCGAAAAGCCTGAGCTTATTTCTCAGGACGATGAAGTAGGGGATAAGTTGGCAAACCTGTCGCTAATTGAAGAGCTGACCAGCGGCAGCGTTGTCAAAAGTATAAACGAATTTACACGTGGCGAGAGCTCAGTCATTATTCCGGCCACTCCGGACCAGGATAACGGCATCAATATTGCTGCCATGAAGAATTATCCGGAAGAGCAATTAGGTCCATTTTACGGCGGAAAAAAAGCCAGCTGTGTCAGTGTTCAGGTTAGAACACCGGTCAAGAGCTTATACATGGTTTGCTTCCTGGAGCGTAGTTATGCCATGCGCAGCGTTGCTAACGCGGGTATTTACTCGATGAATACTCAGCTGGCAACCATGATTACCAGTCCTGATGCACTCTGGTATGACCGTTTTCATGATGAGGCTGATCTGGTGCTTTCGAGCCATGATGCCAACTTCTCTGAAAAACTGAAATACCCTATGGCCAATGAGCTGGTGGATACCTTGTTTACGGTAACCGGCTGTGATCGCAAAGAGTATGCAGCGTATCTGGTGCGTGTCGACTATCCAATCTGGTCAACGGCGTATCGCATTTATTTTCAGTACGCGATTGACTAATTGAGTTAAAACTTTCAGACATAAAAAAACGGGCTCGTAAGCCCGTTTTTTGTTTTTAAGAAATAATCAATTATTTCTTGGCAGCTGCCACACGTTGACGAGCTAACTCATCAGCGATTACATTAGTCGGGCGACCGCTTAGTTTTGAGGCTTCGAACACTTCGGTTAAAGTGCCATAAATCTCATCAACTTTCTTCAACGCAGTATCACGATTATAATTTTCTTCGAATGAAACGTTGATAATACCACCTGCATTAATCACGTAATCAGGTGCATACAAAATACCTTTGCTTAATAGAATATCGCCATGACGATCTTCAGCTAGCTGGTTATTGGCTGCACCAGCAATGATAGATGCCTTGATATGAGGAATCGTTGTATCATTTATCGTTGCACCTAAAGCACAAGGGGCATAAACATCAACGTCCTGGCTGTAGATTTCATTGACATCAACAGCAGTAGCACCAAACTCATTAACCACACGATCAACGTTTTCTTTGTTGATGTCAGTAACAACCAGTTTCGCGCCTTCATCATTCAAGTGCTTGCACAGGTAATAGCCAACATGGCCAAGACCTTGCACAGCAACTTTAAGACCATCTAAGTCATCACGACCAAGTTTATGCTTTACAGCAGCTTTAATACCTTTGTAAACACCATAAGCAGTCACTGGAGAAGGGTCACCAGATTTGCCTTCAAGGCCTAAAACATAATTGGTTTCTTTGTTAACGATAGCCATATCACTAGGGTTGATACCAACATCTTCTGCAGTGATATATTTACCGCTTAATTTCTCAACAAAGCGACCAAAAGCACGGAACAATTCTTCCGATTTCATGGTCTTAGAGTTACCAATAATGACCGACTTACCACCGCCCATTTGCAGACCGGCCATAGCATTTTTATAGGTCATACCGCGAGATAGACGCAATGCATCAATCAGTGCGCCTTCGTCAGAGTTATAATCCCACATACGACAGCCACCAACCGCAGGACCCAGGTTAGTGTTGTGGATACAAATGATGGCTTTTAAGCCAGAATCAACATCACGACAAAAGACGATTTGTTCATGATCGTCGTATGCGCGTAGATTAAAAACTGCCATAAAGATCTCCTTTAATAAGGATATAAACAAGGGGAGCCGCAACGGTTGCGGCTCCAATTAAATACGATGATTATCCCAGGTCGAACTTAATGCCCTGAGCTAGAGTAGGTTGGTCACCCCAGAAGATAGTGTTGGTTTGACGACGCATGTATGCTTTCCATGCATCAGAACCAGCTTCACGACCACCGCCAGTTTCTTTTTCGCCACCGAAGGCACCGCCGATTTCTGCACCCGAAGTACCGATATTGACGTTTGCAATACCGCAGTCAGAGCCTAGTGCTGACAGGAACTTCTCGGCAACTTTCATATCGCGCGTGAAGATAGCTGAAGAAAGACCTGCCTTTGAATGGTTCTGCATGGCAATTGCTTCTTCGGTCGTTTCATAAGTCATGACGTAAAGGATTGAAGCGAAAGTTTCAGTCTGAACAACATCCCAGTGGTTTTCGGCGCGAATAACGGTTGGCTCAATGAAGAAACCAGGACCGTCGATTGCTTTACCACCAGCAAGAACTTCACCGCCAGCTTCTTTAGCTTTGGCAACTGCGTTCTCGAAGTTTTCTACTGCTTTAGCATCAACCAGTGGGCCCATCAAAGTGTCTTTATCTAATGGGTTACCGATTTTAACTTGCTTGTAAGCGTTAACGATTGCTGGGATAACCTGATCAGCAACGTCTTTGTGTACGATTAGGCGGCGAGTTGAAGTACAACGCTGACCGGCAGTACCTACAGCACCGAATACGATAGCTGGGATAGCAATGTCCATGTCTGCAGTTTTATCAACGATTAGCGCATTGTTGCCTGAAAGCTCAAGTAGGCATTTGCCCATACGCTCAGCAACTTTAACACCAACCATGCGGCCAACAACGCTAGAACCTGTGAACGACATTTTCTTAACGCGCTCGTCTTCAACAAAGCGTTGAGCCAGTTTGTTCTCTTCGGTATCAATGAATAGACAGAAAATACCTTTAAGGCCTTCTTCTTCAAGAACCTTGTTGCAGATATTTTGTACAGCGATTGCTGTTAGAGGAGTTTTTGGAGATGGCTTCCAAACTACCGTGTTACCACAGATGGCTGCGATGAATGCATTCCATGACCAAACGGCAACTGGGAAGTTGAATGCTGACATAACGCCAGTGATACCTAGCGGATGCCATTGCTCATACATACGGTGCTCAGGGCGCTCTGAATGCATGGTTTTACCATACAACATACGAGATTGACCTACGGCAAAATCTGCCATATCGATCATTTCTTGCACTTCGCCATCACCTTCAGCTTTGATTTTGCCCATTTCGGCAGAAACCAGGCTACCCAAAGCGTCTTTGTGTTCACGTAAGGCATTACCGATTTTGCGAACAAGCTCACCGCGTAATGGGGCTGGAACTTTGCGCCACTCTTCAAAAGCAGCTTCGGCTTCCTGCATAACTTTGTCATAATCTGTTGCTGAACTGGCGTTTACTTTTGCGATAACTTCGCCAGTTGCAGGATTGATTGACTCAATTACCCCTGCGTCCTGAGTGTCGGTGTAACCTTGGCCCCAACTAGCTGATTGGTTGACGGCTTCGATACCTAGCTCTTTCAAAAAATCCATAAATACCTCTAAATTCGGTTAAAACTGCACTAAAGCGACTGATTTACAAATGCTTTAGCGATTAATAATTTTGCGGCGCTACCATACCACCAGAGGGCAATTTTCGCCAGTTAATTTTGGTTTGCCTGGTTAAAGATTAGTCAATGGTTGCGCTGGTCAGAGCTGTTATATGGGCGAGGGTAATCAGTTTCAACTTATTGATTAGATATATTAATGAAAAGGGCGGCTATTTGATTTTGCCGCCCTGAAGATATGGGTTGATGAATGAAAAAATTGATTGATTAAAATTCCCACCAACAGGTTTCCCACCACTCTAGAAACTCATCAAATTCAATATGCGTATCGTGGTTTTTGTCTACTAAATCAAATCCACGCTTCACTTGCTCATCGGTTGCATCCGGAGACAGGACCTTTAGCAAGCGCTCGAATTCTTTGAGATCGATCTGGCCATTGTTATCGGTATCGAAATAATCAAAATGCTCTTTAACTTCTTGAATATGTTGATCGGTTAATGGCTTCATTAAATCTCCCTGAGTTCTGGTGTTGATTAACGAGTCTTTTGCTTATTCGTCCTCATAGGTAAAACTTTCCTTTAGGCTGGCGTTCGCTTCAGAGAGACTGAAACGATTAGGAGAAAACCCTTCACCAAACCACTCTTTGACTTCTTCATGTTCGAAATGATTAGGTGAGCGCAACACGTTGAGCAGGTGTTCGTAGCCAGCTACCCCGCCTGCATCTTCAGGAGGGCAGGCGTTTTTACCATCAATACATTCAACGTAGACATCTGCCTTGGGCTCTTTAAAACCTATCAGCGTGACTTTGTGGTGCCAGTGATCGGCAAAATCATACGTATATTCAATGCTGTCATCTTTATTGACTAATACATCGGTGACAGCGATGTTAGCTTCGTTTTGCCATTCTTCATCACCGTCACCTTCTGGGTCGATATAGCCGTAACGTTTTCCATCTTTCTGGAATTCGTGTTGCTGATAATCTTCCCAGCCAAAGATGGCCTGAATTGCATAATGAAGATCTTCGAGGGTTGCGCTTGGATCAATAATGATATCGCGCCAAACAGGAAGGTTCAGGTGCTCCAGCTCGATACGAATGTGGAGCATATTTTGCGTTTTAGTTGACATGTCGTCGTCTCACAAATGAGGCCGTCTTTGGCCTCAGGTTGATAAAACAGTTTCCTCTAAACGGTAACGTACTTTTCGTTCTTCGAGATAATCTAAAACCGTTTTGCAGCAATCTGTATGACCGCCTATATGTTCTGGTGCAAACACACCTTTTTTATCAAATTTTCCTTTCAGTAGCAATTGGCAAATCGCATTAGCTGTGAAGCCGGTTGTGCGGGCCATGGATGTTTCGTGTTTAACCCTGTCATACTCATCGTACATGGTATAGACGTATTCCTTCTTCTTTTCACCTTCCTGGCCACGAATGGTTACTCGCATAATGGTGAATTCTTCTTCCTTTGGTTTAAGTTTCCACTCATTAATCAGGATTTCAGAAGTCACTTCCAATGGCGTAATTTCCAGGCCACGAACTGAGACCTTATCTTTGCTGAAGAAGCCGCTGGCTTTAAGAGTTCTAATGGCTTCAACATGACCCGGGTAGCGTAGGGTTTTTTCTTTCATATTAGGTATATTGTTCATGGTGAACATGAGTGAGCGCAGGCCATCGGTATTAAAGGCTTCGAGAGTGCCGATCTTATCGAACTCAAAGAGTTCACGATCGCTTAAGGCTTCGCGAGTAACCATACGCCCATGCTCAAAAAAGCGGGCAGGGCGAGTATATTCTTCAATAACATCAATCGGTGAGAAAGCCGCTTTATACTCGAAAGGTTTTTTACGAATTTTGGGTAGACCGCCGACCAGACACTCGAAGTGGCTGACTTCCATGCGCGTGTTGTGAAAACCAAGCAGCAGGTTATCCATACCGGGGGCAACGCCTGCATCAATAACGGCAGTTACTTTATGCTTTTTTGCCAGGTAGTCGAGCTCGAGACAGTTCTCCGGCGAGAATGAAATATCGACCACATTTTTGCCTGACTCGATAATATTTTTAAGTGCAGCAAATCCAAGATGACCAGGCACACCACAGACTACGATATCAAACGGCTTAACCGCACCTTTAAGATCATCAAGATTCGTGACGTCCAGCTCCAACGTATTGAACGAGGGGTGACGTTTTTTAAGAAGTTTTAGTCGCGTGTTGCTGACATCGGCAACAGTAACGTCATATTTTTCAGATAGGTCGCGAGCGATAACGCTGCCAACCATACCGCCACCAATGACCAAAATATTACTCATGGATCTTCCTGATTTAAATTATTGTCTTCTTCGTAATGGTTTAAGGGTTCTGTAAAGCTTCCTGCTCTTCAAGGCTGGCTTTGTAAGCTGTGACCTTTA
The DNA here is from genome assembly GCF_014762745.1 of Kangiella sp. Classification (GTDB taxonomy): domain Bacteria; phylum Pseudomonadota; class Gammaproteobacteria; order Enterobacterales; family Kangiellaceae; genus Kangiella. Next base: position 16,973 of record NZ_JABURJ010000119.1, on the reverse strand, counting down.
ATAAGATACCCATGTTGGGGTGATCAAAATAATGCAGTTCATCCAGTTTGATTTTGCGATTTTCGGAAAGCACGAAATAGCCATGTAACTGATCAGGCATTTGCATATCGACTACCGGCTCTTGGGCAGAGTCATCAAATGTATCTACTCTGTCGTACTGGTAGTCAGAGTTTTCTTCATCCGAAGACTGCATAAATTCTTCGGGCAGGTTCAATGGCTTAAAGCCTGTCACTTTATGTTCAACCAATAATCCCTGATTGCGACTGAATCGAATAAGGCCATTAAACTCATCAAGACCAGCTTCTTCAGGAGCGTCCGATGCGGAGTAGGCTAGCCAGGGCGTTTCTGATTTATTCAGTAGAGGTTGGCGCCAGCCGATATGCAACAAAGGGCGGATGTTCTGGCTGCTTCTTAAGCGAGCCCAGACGCCGTGAAGTTTTAACTCATCGTTGGTCAATAGAGTAAAGTCTTCAGGCAGGTTACTAAAGTCAAATTCAGTTTCAATGTCTGGTAATTCAGTTTCTTTGACCTGAGCTGAGTTGTCCTGTTGGTCGATGCGTTTGAAGAAGACAAACTCAATATCAAAAATGCTTTGTGCCAAACTGTTAGGAATACTGAAGACCAAGCCAAAAAGCAGGGCTAAGGTGATGATTTTTCTACTCATAAGTTTACTGGTTTACGCTTTTAGTGATTAGAGTTTACCATGATTGAAAGGAAAGCCCAGCCTTAAATTGTGAGACTGGGCGAGGTGTCAGATTTCACGAAATCTTCTCTATAACAGTATTAATTTCTTTAATCAGCGGTGTAATTTCTTCTTCTTCCGTCAGAATCTTTAATATGACATTTTGCTCAAAACGATAGCGTGATGGGTTTAGCTGAATCAGGCGAACCAGTTTGCCCGGGTCAATCTGACTATCCTGAGTGAAGCGCATTCGAACACCACTGCGAACCAGATCAATTTTACTGATGCCCAGCGGTTGTACTCGCAGCGCCAACTCGGTGATGGTAAACAGGTTTTTCAAAGGCTCAGGCAATAAGCCAAAGCGATCAATAAACTCAACCTGCAAAGCGTCCAGTTGCTCTTTGCTTTTGGCATTAGCGATACGTTTGTAGAGCGATAAACGGGTGGCGACATCGCCGATATAATCATCCGGGATCAAGGCAGGTACGCTGAGGTCTATTTCTGTTTTCTGTTTCAGGCTTTGCTGTAATGACGGCTCTTTACCTTCTTTTAGCGCCTTGACCGCATCTTCCAGCATGTCCATGTATAAATTAAAGCCAACAGCCTGCATCTGACCGGATTGTTCATCGCCTAACAGTTCACCCGCGCCACGAATTTCAAGGTCATGGGTGGCCAGGGTGAAACCTGCGCCCAGATCTTCCAGTGAAGCAATGGCGTCCAAACGCTTCTCGGCATCTTTGGTGATTTTTCGTCCCGCTGGGGTAAGCAGGTAAGCGTAGGCCTGATGGTGCGAACGTCCAACACGGCCGCGAAGTTGATGTAGCTGTGCTAAGCCAAACTTATCCGCACGGTCGATAATCATGGTATTAGCGTTAGGATTATCAATGCCGGTTTCGACAATGGTAGTACAGACCAGAACATTAAAACGTTGATGATAGAAATCGCGCATGACCTGTTCCAGTTCGCGTTCACGCATCTGGCCATGAGCCAGCTGGATGCGAGCTTCTGGCAACAACTCCTGAAGCTCTTCAAGTGTTCTTTGTATTGTGTCAACGGCGTTATGAAGGAAATAAACCTGACCACCACGGAGGATTTCACGCAGCACCGCCTCACGGATCAGCGGCTTATGATATTCGCGAACAAAAGTCTTAACTGACAGTCGACGCGCAGGAGGCGTTGCAATAATCGATAAATCACGCATGCCAGACATCGACATATTCAATGTTCGCGGAATAGGTGTTGCGGTTAAGGTCAGAATATCCACTTCGGTACGGAACTTCTTGAGCTGTTCTTTCTGACGCACGCCAAAACGATGCTCTTCATCAATAATCAGCAAACCAAGACGCTTAAATTTAACGTCCTGTTGAATCAGTTTATGAGTACCGACCACGATATCGACCGTACCATCTTCAAGACCTTTTAAGGTTGCCTGAACTTCTTTATTGGTAGCGAAACGTGACAGGCTGGCGACTTTCATTGGCCAATCCGCAAAGCGATCGCTGAATGTTTCAAAATGCTGTTGTGCGAGCAGGGTGGTTGGCACCAGCACCGCAACCTGTTTGCCAGATTGAGCAGCAATAAAGGCTGCGCGTAGCGCAACTTCGGTCTTGCCAAAGCCCACATCCCCGCAGACCAGACGATCCATCGGCAGGTGTGAAGTCATATCGCGAATCACAGCATTAATCGCAGTGGTCTGATCGACGGTTTCTTCAAAAGCAAATTCAGCACAGAAACGACGGTATTCGCTTTCATCCAACTGGTATTGAATACCTTCTTTGGCCGCTCGTCGGGCATAGATATCCAACAACTCGGCAGCGACGTCTCGTGCTTTCTCTGCAGCTTTCTGGCGAGCTTTATCCCACTGTTCTGTGCCCAGCTTATGCCAAGGCGCCAGTTCCGGATTGGTGCCTGAATAGCGGCCAATCAGGTGCAATGATTGAACTGGCATATACAGTTTGTCACCACCTGCATATTCAATCATCAGGTATTCGGCTTCGATGTCGCCACTTTCCAGTTTGACCAGTCCGCGGTAGCGGCCAATGCCTTGCTCAATATGAACGACCGGGTCGCCTTCTTTAAGCTCCGCGAGATTGCGGATCATATCCTCGGCCTGATCGGCTGCTTTAGTGTCGCGGCGGCGAGTTTTGATGACCTGTTCACCAAACAACTCAGTTTCAGTGACCACTGCCAGATCAGACAGGGCAAAGCCCTTACTTAATGGGGCTACACCAATAACCAGATTTTTGGCACCTGATGCTTCGCTCCAGTGTTCGACCACGGAAGTCTGAATTTCATTGCGAGCCAGTAAATCTTTTAACGCTTCGCGGCGGCCCGGAGACTCGGTGGCGATGAAACATTGTCCAGTCCACTGGCTCAAAAAGCTTCTGAACTGATTGACCGGATCTTTAGCCTTATGATCAATAGCCATCATGGGCATTGGGCTGGCCTGATAATCAGCGTCAGGGCGTTCTTGCTTGATATGTACGCGGATATGCTGCTTGAGCTGTGAGTTTAGCTCATCAGCAGCCAGATACAGTTTACTTGGCTCAAGAATTGGACGCTCTATGTCATGCCGGCGTTGCTCGTAGCGTTCTGTTATTTCGTCCCAATAGTGTTCAGCATGCAACTGATGATCGCCCAGTGTACAAATTAGCGATTGTTGGGGAAGGTAATCGAAGAAGGTGTCCAATTGTTCAAAGAACAAGGGTAAATAGTATTCAATACCCGCCGGAGAGTTGCCATTGCTGACTTCCTGATAGAGCCAGACGCGCTGTAGATTGACTTCAAACTCAGCGCGGAAGTTTTGCCTGAAAGTCGCAATGCCGTCTTCATCCAGTGGAAATTCTTTGGCTGGCAGTAATTCAAACTTGCTGATTTTGTCATCGGACAACTGACTTTCGGGGTCAAAATATCGGATGCTGTCAATTTCATCATCGAAAAAATCCAGCCGCAGTGGTTTTTCCGAACCCATAGGGAAAACGTCGAGAATGGAGCCTCTTACCGCGTATTCGCCATGAGAAAAGACCTGATTAACCGAGTGGTAGCCGCTTTCTTCAAACAGCCTGCGCACTTCGTGCATGTCCAGCTTTTGTCCGCTATGGACAATCAGGCTATTTTGCTCAATATATTGCTGCGGTGGTAATCTCAGAAGCAGGGTATTGACCGCGATCAGCACAATGCCATGCTTCAGACGTGGCAGGTTATACAGCGTCAGAAGTCGCTCGGAAACGATGTCCTGATGCGGTGAAAAGTTGTCATAGGGCAGGGTTTCCCAATCGGGGAAGACCATAACCGGTATATCCGAATCTTTACCTAGAAAATACTGAATTTCTTTCTGTAGTTGCCACAGAGCCGGGGTGTCATCGCTGATGACCACGATTGGCTGCTCGCGCTGCTCTGCGAGCTTAGCGAAAGCCAGGGCACGGCTGGAGCCAGCGAGGCCGTCCAGATAATGGACAAAGTTAGTTTTATCAGTGATCTGCGGTAAATCGAGCTTCATGCCAAATGACTAGTGATTGTTAGAATTGCCGCGGAATTATAGCGATCTTGCCCGGATCTTGATAGTGGGCGTGAATATTCCGCACAAGCAGTGTTTCCAGCTAGTGTTATACGGGTTGGGGTTTGCGCTTTTATATTTGCAGTAAACTGGCAATACCGCTATCTTATTTGTTACTTAAAAAGTAATCACTTAGGGATAGTATGAGAGTCATATTCAAACAAGCCGACGACTTCGAAATCAGCGCTGGATTTTTTATTGCTGCCTGGAAAGTTTGGTTTAAACGGTTCTCACCTGCCCATGATGCGCAGCGCCATGCCTGGAAATACGGCAAGATGCCTATCGGCATTAGTGACAGCAGCCTGAGCGATCTGATTCGCGATAATAGACGCTTTACCCTTGAAGTGCTTGCCCGAATGATGGTGCCCTGGGCCTATCGCAACAATGCTCAGGTCAATGATACCTTCCTTCGTGACCATATCGATTTTCTCCAACAAACCACCATCGGCTATGACTCAGGTAGCGAAGAGCCGGCCGCCTGCTTAAGCGATCATGCGCTTGCTTTATGGGACAGCATGAGTTTTGCCGAGCAGGATACCTATATGAACTATGCCGAAGCGCGTGTTCAGGCTGATATCGAAGTCAAGTCCAGCGACCCTGTGGTGCTTGATGATCAGGGCATCGAATTGATTGGCGAAGATACCTATCCGCCTTATGTGCCTGAAAAAGATGCTGATGATCTAGAGTTTATTCGAGCGCTGGTTCGTTGGATTGAAGATGCACCATATCAGGCCTATTATCTGAAAAAGCCTACCGGCGAAGCCGTAGCCGGATGGCATGACCGATTGCTTGCTTTCTTCTGGCCAAAACCACGAATTGGCTACGCACTTCATTATGCAGCCGTGGATCCCTTGTATTATCGTGCCAATGAGCTCGCAAAAACTTTGGAGCGAGGGGATGACTGGGATGACGAATGGCGTGAGATGGCCGTTAAAACTGCAACAGAGCTATTTAATGTCAGTGGTACGCCGCAAAAAGAAGTGACCGTCGAAAATGTCAAAAAGGTCATTAAAGCTGCGGTTGATGCGAATGAAAATGCTGATGCTAAAATGAACAGTGGCTGGACCTATCTGGCAGCGCTCTGTACTGCTCATCTCGAAGGAAAACAGGGAAGACTTCCACTAATAAGCTGGAACAGCAGAGTCGCCAGCTCTGTAATCTCGCGCCTTGATTTTCTGCTTGCCGAAGCAGGCGTCACTGAACTCGGCAACCGGTTCCCTAATATAGGCACTGTACCGGGTTGGGGTGGCACAAGACCTCGCCAGTACACGCTGCAATGGCCGAATGGTTACCGTTCATGGAAAACCCAGATAGCCGCCAGCAAACTGGCCAATCAAATAGTTCACATCCTCAATACCGAGACCAAACCCAACGGTGAAAAGCGTTATCGCCTGATGCCACTTGCCGGAGGCGGCAAGGGCCCCTGGACAGTGCGTGGTGTGCAAAGAGTGCTATTTTCGGATGGGTATTGAGAGCTTAGCTGATGAACAGAATAGCAATTTTACTGTTTACATTCGTCGTTTATGTCTTTTTTATTTTGAATATCGAACCAGCTTACGTTACCTGGAGCCAGTTAAATTTCTTAAATACTAATTTTGATAAAGTTATCGGCTACTACTCAATAGTCTTGGCTAGCTCTGGAATTAATCTAGTGCTGTACTTTTCACATTTAACTTTTCGAGTTCCTAATTATTATGAAAAAGAAGGTCTTTATGTAGGGATTGGAGTTGGGGTGTTTCATTATTTCACACTAGTTTCTATGCATAATAGTCCTACTTTATATACATCTATGTTCGTTGGTGAGTTGTTGTTTGTTATGGGCTGTATCGTATTTTTCGAGTTCGAAAGAGTCAAAAGTAGGAAAGGTTGTTACGATAAAGGAGCTTCATCATGAAATGGCGTGGTCGTAGACGAAGTAGCAATGTGGATGACCGTCGTGGTCAGAGAATGAAGTCCGGTTCCAAGCTAAGTATTGGCGGTATTATCATTGCGGCTATTGCTATTTTTGTTTTTAAGCAGGATCCGATGCAGGTGATTTCTGGCTTAATGGGCACTTCCGGTACTGCAAGCAGTGTGGAGCAAACCAATTACAAGCCTTCACCACAGGAGCAGGAAACGTTTGATTTTGTTTCGGTCATTCTGGCGGATACAGAAGATACCTGGTCAGAAATTTTTTCTCAGTCAAATCAGCAATACCCCAAACCTTCCATGGTCATTTATAGAGATATGACTCCTACCGCCTGTGGCACTGGTCAGGCTGCATCGGGCCCTTTCTACTGTCCTGCTGACCAGCAAGTCTATCTGGATCTGAGTTTTATAGAAGAACTTGAAAAGATGGGTGGTAGCGGTGATTTTGCTATTGCTTATGTGATCGCGCACGAAGTGGGACATCACATTCAAACCATAATCGGAATATCACAGGAAGTTCGTCAAAAACAAAGTCAGCTTGATAAGGCAGGACAAAATGCTTTGCAGGTCAAGATGGAGTTACAGGCAGACTGTTTAGCAGGCGTCTGGGCCAACCACACGCACAAACGAACACAGTTTCTTGAGGCGGGTGATTTAGAAGAAGCTTTGGCAGCCGCAGAAGCGGTTGGTGATGATACTTTGATGAAGCGTGCTGGCGTTGCTCCGCGTCGAGAAGCATTTACTCATGGCTCAGCGCAGGAGCGGATGCAATGGTTCAGTCGTGGCGTTGACACCGGAAGCTTTGGGGCCTGTGATACTTTCGGTGAATGACCAGCGACTGACTAATATCGGGATGCTTTATCGTTTAATGAGCCGTTCATGATTACCGTATATTAGACTCAAATAATTAAGCATTACTTTAAGACTCCTTCTTAACTGTATCAAAAATAGACAAATCGGTTGATATTGATACAATCGAAGTAAGGCTTAGCGAATTGATTACTGAGATGCGGTTAATGATAAAAACTATCCGATTAATATTGATACCAACTATCTTGACCGCATTGGTGCTTGGTACCTTTTTCAACTCAGCTACGGCTGCTGAAGAGGAAGAAATTACACTTGAAGAGCTTCAGCAGTTAGATCCCTTTCCCGAACTCTATGACGAGATGTCGCCTGATGGGCGTCTTGACTGGTTAAACTCCCAAATTGACCAGGCCACAACTGCCGCCGAACGTTATAATTTCCAAAGAGCCTTGGCTTTTGAACATTTCTTCAATTACAGCAATCCTGAAGCGCAAAAGCTTTGTCAATCAAACCCGCCTTTATCATTCGATCTTCGCTACCGTTTTGCCTGTATCCAGGCTAGTGACGTCAGCTACGAGAAGCGTATTGATAGTTTTTTTGAGCTCTATAAGTCTGCTGTTGAAGCCGATGATAAAACTATGGCAGCCCAGGTATTGACTTCTATGGGTTGGTATCAGTCGGGCAAGGGGGATATTGCGGCTGCTTTTAAAAGTTATGAAGAAGCATTGTCGATGGGAGAAAGCCTGGAGTTCTTTGCGCTTAATGATGCAATGGTTAATACCGCCAGCTTGTATATTATTCATGGCGATGATGATTACATTAAGAAAGGTATAGAGCTGCATAAACAGTCCATCGAAAGAATAAAAAAACGCGCCAGTGAAGATCCTGAGTTCGCTGAAACTTCTCTCGCAGCCATGATCATTCCACAGTTCAACATTGGCGTTGCTTATGCGTTACACACATTCGAATATGAAAAAGCACTAGAATGGTTTGAGATCGTCAATAAAAGTGATACTGAAATTCCTCATCTGAAACTATCATCCATTCTTTTCTCTGCACTGTCTGCCGTTGAGCTCGGGCGTACTCAAGAAGCTGAGCAATATTTAGCTCGCTCTTACGATGAGCCTGTTGTTAATAATACTGAGTTTTCCTACCTCTACTGTTATCGAGAACTGGTTAAGTATAAGTTGGGGAAAGAGGCTGAGCTGGATGTTTGTTTGCCTTTGCATGAAAACGTACCGCTTGAAGTTAAAATTGATGTTTATAAACGCATATCCAATTTAGAGGATAAGGCCATCAAGTATGCAGGAATGGAGCAGTTTTATTACTTGTTCATTAACAAGCTGGAAAGCCAGTTAAAGCAGAGCTCGACATCAGTTGCTTCAACCGCTGAACTGCATCGGGTACAACAGGAGTCGCGGTTAAGGAATGAGCTGCTTGAAAAAGAAATCGCTCTTAAAACAGCAGAACAGGAAAAACGAGACGGTCAAATTCTCTTTATGATTGCATCTTCACTCGTTCTGCTACTACTGGTGGTGATTACCATTATTCGACTGACACAGAAAAAGCGCCTTGCCGAACAATATGAAGAGTTAAGTGTTCTTGATGTACTAACAGGACTAAAAAATCGTCGCTTCCTCGAACAAAATATCGGTCGCGAAATGAGCTTTATTAAACGCTCTGTGGCTAACCAGGATGGGCATGCTCTTGGTATTTATCTTTTGGATATTGATCACTTTAAGCATGTTAATGACACCTATGGGCATGAGACGGGCGATCAAATATTGATTGAGTTTACTCAGCGAATTAATGAAACCATCCGTGATACCGACCTTTTCGTGCGCTGGGGTGGAGAAGAGTTTATCGTTGTAGCTCGTCTTGATAATTCAGACGGTTTACATCTTTTGGCGGAGCGTATGGTTGAAGCCGTTAAGCAAGAGCCTTACTCAGTAACTCAGGGGCATTCTATTGATATTACCTGCACAGTCGGTGCTGTGATCTATCCGTGTATTGAGAATCCAGAGAAACAAATTTCATGGAATAAGCTCGTACAACTTGCAGATTTGGCACTTTATTATGGTAAGCAGAAACAGCGCGATTGCTGGGTATGCATTGAGAAAATTTCAAACTACGAAAGTCGAAATACAGTGCTTGAGCAGGGGTTTGAAGAATCGCTAAAACAAGGGCTGCTTAGTATTAGCACTTCGATTAAGTCTTAAGGAGATGCTATCTCGACTGGTTTCAATAGATTTTAAGCCAGCTAATAGCAATCACAAAAACTCCCGCCAAGACGAGAGTTTTTTATGGACTAATGTTTAACTCATTCCTTTTTCTTTCTGCGCCAGTTTTTGAAACTGCTCTTTTTGTGCACCTGCCGAAGTTGGGCGCTCACCTTTGGGGTCTTCTGAATCCATAATCATAGAAATAATCTTTGTTCCTTCCTTGATGTTCTTGCCTTCAGTTTCTGACGAAAAGACCTTCATGGTGTCATTCTTGTCAATCATAAACAGAGCAACGTAATTTTGATTGTCTTTACGATATTGCTCAAAGGTATAGTTTTCAGTGATATTGGTGACTTTGATTTTCGCATTTTTAGCAATCATGCTGGCCAATTGGCCATATGTGACCGATTCACCAAACAACCAGGGAGACTGATAGTACTCATCTTTCTCCTGGCGATCATTTTTATTCTTATCTTTAGCAGAGCGTAAGCGATAGATATTTTGTTTTCCAAAAGTATGCCTGAAGTTGAGTTCGCTAAGACTGTTGAGTTCCTGATCCATGCTCATGGCAAAGACATGGCCAAAACCAATCAGGTCAAGATTTCTGTCTGCATGCTCTGAAATAGGGTTGCCGAAGTAAACTCTGATGCCTTCCATACGCGCCTTGGCGATGTTGCTATAGTTGTTATGTGCCATTAGCACATCAACATTATGATCTTTTAAAGCTTTCGCAACCGTCAATGCAACCGGGTTACTGCCAATAATTAGAACGCCATTGTTTGATGGCTCACGAACACCTAGCAAGTTGCCAACAAAAGCTGCGCTTAAGCTTTGAATCAAAACCGTGCCGATAATAATGATGAAAACCAGCGGCACTAAAAATTCCGTACCAGCCAGCCCGTATTCTTCCAGGCGGATGGCAAATAATGAAGAGATAGCTGCCGCAACAATGCCGCGAGGGCCAATCCAGCTGATCATCAGCTTCTCGTTGGTTTTCAATTTTGAGCCAATGCTTGATGCCCAGACGCCAATCGGACGTGCTACAAACATGATGATTGCCAGTAGGATCAGGCTGGTGTAACCAATTTGCTGGACACTGCCTAAGTCCAGCCTTGCCGCCAGTACGATAAATAATACGGAAATTAGAAGGATGGATAGTGACTCTTTGAAATCGAGAATGTCATCTTTCGGAAACTTAGGCCAGTTGGCCAAGGCAACACCTAAAATGGTGACGGTCAATAGTCCTGACTCATGCTCGATGTGATTCGAAATTGAGAACACCAGGAGAACGAAGGCTAAGGTGAAAATATTGCGTAAATATTCAGGCACCCAATGTTTCTTCAACAGCGTTGCAAGGACAGCTGCACCGGCCATCCCCAGAGCTGCTCCCACCAATAAAATTTTACCGAACAGTAGCAGGGCGTTTTCACCTGAACCACCTGAAATGATGTACTCATAGACCAATACCACTGCGATAGCGCCGATAGGGTCAATGATGATGCCTTCCCAGCGTAGCACGTTGCTGATGTTTCTATTGGCGCGTAAATTGCGCAGAATAGGAATGATGACGGTAGGGCCGGTTACGCAAACCAGTGCACCGAAAAGCAGGGCAATCAACGGATGCATATCGAACAGGAAATAAGCCGCCGCACCGGCAATGGCGATGGTGATCAGCACTCCGACCGAAACCAGCAGCTGAACCACGCGGCCATGACTTTTGACCTCATGGAACTCCAGCGTTAGAGACCCTTCGAAGAGAATGACGGCAACGCCAAGTGATATAAAGGGAAACAGCAAATCGCCCAAAGTTTCATCAGGATTGAACCAGCCAAGCACAGGGCCGATAATAATCCCGATCAATAACAGGAAGAGAATTGAGGGTTGCTTTAAATACCAGGCTAACCACTGGGCACCGATCCCGATGGCTAAAACTGCAGATAGAGTTAATGCTAAATCTGGTGTCATGAAAATTCCCGTTGCGTTCCGTTACAAGAGTTATTGTTATGAAGGCTCATTGTCTTGCGCTGAGATTTATAAATCAAGCGCTTAGGCGTCACTTTTGTAATACAAATATTGATCTCATATCTAAGAGCAGATCCTGAATCAAGTTCAGGATGACAAAATTGTGAGCAAGGTAAACCTTAATTATGAGTTTCAATTGGCGTTAGTTGATTGATAAAAACTGAACAAAAAAGGAGCTTTTTTGAGCTCAACTAATTTAAGTTGAGCAACTAAATTGTACCTATTGAAAAAACTTTCAAGCTTGTCATCCTGAACTTGATTCAGGATCTGCTTTTGGCTTTAAAAAATATGCAGGGGAGTCTATTAGGTCGAACGTCAATATTATGTGGAGAAACAGAAGTCTAAAATTAGCGCTGGTTCTTCGATTGAATATGATGGGTTTGCTGAATATAGCTTCTCATATCGAAACCCATGGCACCGTCAGCCAGTGGACGCTTGATAGAGTAGCGCATGCCTGATTTATCAGATGGGAGCTTGCTTAGGTCAATGATTAACGATTTGCGCAGTTTGCCTTCGCTATCACGAACCAATTCGACTTTAGGTTTTAACTTTTTCTCAGGATGAGTTGAAATCACAATACCGACCTCGCCATTGCTCATTTCAACTAATGTACCAGGAGGGTAGATACCGAGCATGCGAATAAAGGCTTCGACTAGCTCACCATCAAACTGCTTATTGCGCTGGTTAAATAATTCTTTCAACGCATCGCGCGCGGAAATACTGCGCTTGTAGCAGGTATCACTGGTCATGGTGTCGTAAGCGTCGACGATACTGATGATGCGGCAATAAAAACTAATTTGTTCGGCTGGCAATTTAGGGTAACCAGTACCATCAATGTGTGCATGATGGTTTTTAATCACGTCTTTAACCGTCTGATTAATCGATGGGTCTGAATTGACCAGCTCATAGCCCAGAATGGTGTGCTTTTGCATGACGCGCATTTCGACCTGAGTCAGTTGGCAGGGTTTATCGACAATTTCTTCCGGGATCTGAGTTTTGCCCAGGTCGTGTAGCATTCCACACAGCCCAAGCAGTTCCAGCTGTTGCTCATCTAGCTTAAGGTATTTACCTAATGCAATGGCAAGAATGGCTACTCGAACGCTGTGTTCGGCGGTAAATTGGCTTTTGTCCTTGATACGGGTCAGCCAGAATAAAGCATTGGCATTCGACATAATGCTGATCATGCAGCTTTGAATAACACGACGGGTGTGGCCAATATCAATTCGCATGCCCATTTTGGCCAGCTCAAATATATTAATGGCTTCTTCACGAGCGGCTTCGTAGGTGCCATGAGCACGCTTTAACTCATGGTGTAATGGCGTATTTTCAGGAAGAGGGGCTGTCTTTGCCTTGGCTTTGAGCTTGTCTTTTTGTAGTGACCAGAATTGTTCGTCGACTTCGATATAGACGTATTTGCAGTATTCTTTGAGGGTTTTGAGCTCAACTTCGCGCTTGACGACAAGCTTTTGGAACATCAAAGGCACATCAAGCCAAGGCCTGTCGAGTTCTACGACATACATGCCTAGCTGTAATGAGTCAGCAGGAATTTTAACCTTTAGAGACATAATGACCTGTGATACGCATCTAACCCCAAACGAGAACCATAAGGTTCAGAATTAGTTAACTCTATCACATTTATACAAAAGGTCTATAAATTTTGTATAAAAGACTGACAGTTTTATACTTAGATAGGTATTAATAATCAATTAATCATGGTTAATAGTTTTTATGAAAGGTGCTGCTCGTGAGGCAGGTTAGCTCTGGTTACACTTTTGTGATTGCCTCGGTGAATTTTTGCTGGTAATTTTCGCTCCATCAGTCAGCACCAAAAATACAAGATTATGCACGCAAGGATTAATGCTTTAGTACACGATAAATGGTTCGAACGCTTTATTATTTCAGTCATTGTTTTAAGCGGTATCTTAATTGGAGTAGAAACCAGTCGCAGCCTATCGCAGACCCAGCTGGATTGGATTGAAACCGCTCATGCCATCATCTTAGGTATCTTTGTCATTGAGGTAGTTTTAAAGCTTTATGCCTGCGCTCCTGATGTTAAAAAGTACTTTAAAGATGGCTGGAATGTTTTTGATTTTTCTATTGTCGTTGTCGCACTTATCCCATTCACCGGCCAATTTGCAGTTATTGGGCGTTTGCTACGTCTATTAAGGGTTGCGCGTCTGATTTCGGTGCTTCCCGAACTACGTTTGATAGTTACTACCCTTATTAAAACCATCCCTTCGATGTTCCATGTGGTAGTTTTGATGCTGGTCCTTTTCTACATCTACGCAGTTGCTGGCTTTAATCTATTCCATGAAACAAACCCTCAGTATTGGGGCGATCTGGGAACTTCCATGTTGACCCTGTTCCGAATAGTAACACTGGAAAGCTGGACTCAGATTATGTACATGGATCTGGAACATTACAATTGGGCCTGGATTTTCTACGTTAGCTTTATCGTTATCGGCACCTTTATCATCATCAACCTGTTCATTGCTCTGGTCTTGAACAATCTTGATGAAGTTAAAGAGCAGAAAAAAGCCTTAGAGCGAAGCCAAAAAACAGAAGCTCATATTCTGAACAACATTGTTCTTATTCGTAAGCAATTACAGGAAATCGAAAAGGAAATGCACGAAAAACAATAAGTTACAGCTGATACTTTTTGATACTGGCAACTCATAACAAAATCGAGGATAATTGCGCCCAATTTTGTTTCGGACAGCATTCGTTGTGGAGACTTTTATCGTGTCAATTGACTACAGCCAACTTGTAGACTCGCTTACACCAGACCTTATTGAGCGCTTTACCGAAGCAGTTGAAACCGGTAAATGGCCCGATGGCTCGGCTTTGACCGAAGCGCAGCGCGAAAACTGCATGCAGGCGATTATGCTCTATAACGCACGCCATAACGCCAGTGATGAGCCTTTCACTATTTCAGCAAAGGGTGAAATTCAGACCGGCAAAAAAATGCGCAGTGAATTCGAAGGCCTGTCTTCAAATGACAGGCTTCGCCAACAAGGTCACTTGATTGACTCCAAAACAATTGACAATTCTGACGATTAATAACCATTCCAGTCAGTTCTCATCTCAAATTACAGCAAAATAGGGTAGTTATGCTTAAAACGATTATTCGAAAAGAACATAAGAATAAGTGGGAGAAACGAGCCCCGTTAACGCCAGAGGCCGTTAAGACCTTAACCGAACAAGGCTTCACCATCGAATTAGAACCCTGCGATATCCGCATTTTTTCAGATCAGGAATACCAAGCCGCCGGTGCCATTTATCCTTCCTCTCCAGACCAGGCAGAATTCGTTTTAGGCATTAAAGAACCACCCGTTGACTCAATTAAACACGGCCAGGTACACTTAGCCTTTTCTCACACCATCAAAGGCCAGGAATACAACATGCCTTTGCTGCAGAAATTCCTCGATGAAGAAGCAACGCTGTTGGATTACGAACCGATTGTTGATCCCGCAACCGGCCAAAGAACCATTGCCTTCGGTCGCTATGCCGGTATCGCCGGTGCTGTGGATAGCTTTGCCATTCTGGGGCAAAAATTGGCACAAAAAGGATTAACAACGCCTTTGTCGGATCTGAAAATGACCCACACCTATGGCACGGTTGAGAATCTTAAAAAGTCGCTTGAGCAATTTGATTTGTCACAAGGCGAACCGATCCGCGCGCTAGTCGTCGGCACCGGCAAAGTCGGCAAAGGCTCAATCGAAGTCTGCGAATGGTTAGGACTGCCGAAAGTCAGCGCCAAAGACTTCCTGGCCGGTAACTTGCCGGAAGGCAGCTTTTATGCCGTACTGAGCAGCCGTCACATCAATCGCCGCAAAGACGGTGGCGAATTCAAGATGCAAGAATTCGTCGACAAAGGAAGCGAACTGTACGAAAGCACATTCGATCAGGTGCTCGGCAAATTCAACATCCTGCTGCAAACCCCATACTGGGAAGAGATGTACCCGAAACACCTGACTAAAGAACGCATGCAGCAAAACAAAGACAAACTGCCACTAGTCATCGGCGACATCAGCTGCGACATCAACGGCAGCCTCGAATGCACAACCAAAGCCTCCGACAGCGACAACCCAGCCTTCACTTACAACGTCGACACAGAGGAAAGCATTGACGGCATCAGCTGGAACGGCGTCACCGTCATGTCCATTGACAACCTGCCATGCGAGCTACCGATTGACGCCTCCAACGACTTCTCCAAAGCATTAACCACCTACGCACCACAAATCATGCGTATGGACTTAAGCAAACCATTTGCAGAATGCGGCTTGCCAAAAGACCTCGCCGACGCAGTTATCGTCTACAAAGGTCAGTTAACACCAAACTACGAGTACTTGAAAGAGTATTTGTCCTAATCCACGGTATGACAAGATTGAAGGAATAGCGCCAACCTCAAAGTCTTGTCATCCTGATGAAAATCAGGATCTGCTCTTAGGTGGTAGGGGCGGGGAGTCTGCCCCTTGGGTACCAATGTGCCCGCCCAAAATCTTCAGCCACCATATACAAAAAGGGCAGACACACAGGTCTGCCCCTACCAGAATAACGGAATCACCATCAGGAATAGCGCCAACCCCACAAGCTTGTCATCTGACCCACAGGGCAGGTTTTTGCTCCTGCAAAACCTGCATTCCTGACGTCCTGTCAGTCAGATGTGGGGAATGCAGTGGCAATTCTTGGAGAATTGCCTGCCTGAACTTGAAATCAGGCGACCGAAGGGAATCCCTTTAGGGAATCTGCTCTTAGCTCTTAGATGGTAGGGGCGCACCTATGTGTGCGCCCAATGATCTCATAGACCATATACAAAAAAGGGCAGACACATCGGTCTGCCCCTACCTAAATCAAACCAATCACTCCGGTACCGTCAATTCACCCCTTAAATTGGTCATCATCTTTTCACGAATACTTTGCCTGTCCATGCCGCGGCTAAACAAATAATACAACTTCGCCAGCGCCGCTTCGGTGGTCATGTCATACCCGGAAATCACACCTGCATCCATCAATACTTTGCCGGTTTCATAGGTCGCCATATTAACGCTGCCTTTCAAGCACTGAGTACAGTTAACGATGACCTGGCCGTTGTCGCAGGCTTCGCGAATCGCGTCCATCAATGCTTTATTCTTAATCGGTGCATTACCGGCCCCATAAGACTGCAACACAACGCCATCGAGTGGCTGGCTTAAAAAGCCTTTGACCAGATCCGCTGAAATACCGGGGAACAGGGTAAGAATGGCAATCTTCGGTGAGCTGAACTTCTGCACATTCAATTCAGGCTTATTCTGCTTAAAGACTAAATGGTCGCGCACTTTAATGGTGCTGCCGATGCTGGCCAATGGCGGCATGTTTGGCGATGAAAAGGCAGCGAAACCATCAGCATCGGTTTTGGTGCAACGATTGCCGCGATGCAGATGATCATGGAAAAACAGACAGACTTCAGGAATAGGGTGGTTGGCCGCCAGAAACACCGCATTGATTAAATTATCGCGCGCATCGGTACGAAGCTGAGTCAACGGAATCTGCGACCCGGTCAGAATCACCGGCTTCTGCAAACCTTCGAGCATAAACGACAAAGCCGACGCCGTGTACGCCATGGTATCGGTGCCATGCAGCACCACAAAACCATCATAATCGTCGTAATTGTCCTGAATATCCTGCGCAATCAGATACCAATCCTCCGGTGTCATATTCGCCGAATCAATCGGCTCCGCATAATCACGAATCGTAATCTCCGGCATATCCGGATGCTTAAACTCATGAAAGCTCG
>NZ_JABURJ010000078.1 GCF_014762745.1 Kangiella sp. | reverse complement strand
TTACCACCGAAATAACTCTCGTCAACTTCAACCTCACCAAGTAGCTGCTCTGATGATTCACTATGCTCAAAAATTAACTGTCTTAAACGCTGATAATAATAAATAGCTGTCTTAACATTAACGCCAATCAGCTGGGCAGCACAACGAGCTGTTGTGCCGGCTACAAAGTGCTCGATAAGGCGGTTCTGTTTGTATTGGCTGAGTTTACTTTTCTTCATTTCCAGATAATACTAAATTATAGTTATCTGGATCAGCCCCTTATTTTTTATAAACACCAAGATATTTGCTTTCTTTCATCGGATCTCGATCATCATACTCGATGGTTGGCCTTTCAGCTTTTGCAATGTAAACCACCCAGTAGTCAATATGCGGACTGTACCACTCCTCTGCATGGCCCACACCAATTTCAAATTGCTCCATATAAAATGGGTGCTCACCGAATATATGTATACGATGCGCATAAGAGTTCGCAAAATAATCTAAGGCATCCACTGCATGAGGCGTACCACCCATAATAGCTTCTACATGGTTAGTACCCACTACAGATGCAGGAAGAGATAGTGGGTATCCAGCATTAAGAAGACGCTTATCAGGCGTACCTCCAGGCCCATTATGTGAAACCTTTCCTTCCTTAGCCATCTCCTTGGCTTTTTTATCAGCGATCTCCGCCAATAAAGCATTACACTGTAAAAACGGACGCTTTTGATCTTTGTGAGTAATAATAAGTCTGGCCAACTCTTGAGCTTTATCATTAAGCCCACAAGATTCAAACGAGTCTGCGTTAGCCTCAAGCTGAAGCGATAAAGCTAAAAAAATAACAAGACTAATCCTTAGCAATCGGAAACTCCTTTACATACAAATCGTGCTTTGAGTATGGGATCTCAATACCCTTCTCTCTAAAGGTCTTATGTATGTCCATAATCAGTTTATGTGTAATTAAACCTTTCTGTTCTGGATAGTTAATCCATGCCATCAGTTGCAGGTCAATACTGGAAGCACCGAATGCACGATAACGAACTCTTGGAGTCGGATTGTTAGCAATATCATCACGCTCTTTTACTAACTCCATCAGAACATCATGCACGAAATCAAGGTCGGAGTCATAAGACACACCAACATCAACTCGAATACGGGTTTTCTCCCAGGGCCCACCACTCTCATTGACGATTTTCGCATTACCAATCACTGAGTTTGGAATGGTAATCTCAACATCATCCCGGGTAAGCAATCGAGTACTACGAATACCTACATGTGTAACTCTTCCTCGCTCGCCGGTATCAAGAATAATGTAATCACCCAATTTATAGGGAGAGTCTGCAACGATAAAGAATCCAGAGAAAAGATTAGCCAATGTGTCTTTTGCGGCAAAACCAACCGCGATACCAATAATACCGGCGGAAGCTAGCCAGGCTGTTGGATCGATACCCCAGGAAAGAATTAAGAAATAAAGCGCAGCACCAACGATTAATATTTTGGAAGAAATATCAAGAATCGGAATGGTTCTTTCTTCAACGAACTTGAATCTATTTTTACTGTTTGCAAGAGCATTCAGAACTAACTTTGTGGCTTTTAGTAATTTAGACATCAAAGACAAAATTAATATCGAAACCACAAATCGTTTCAGAAATCTGTCGATTCCTTCGGAAAGGTCCAGCGCCTCAATTGAAACAATAACCGTTAAAAAGAATATAAAGGTAAATGCAGTCTTACTGAGTAGCGGTGCTAACTTATCATCAAAGTCGCCAGGCGTTTTTTCCGCAATTTTTCCTATCAGTGACTTAATAAACCATTGAATACCCTTGGCAATAAAAAAGCCAAGAACCAATACGATAATTGATAATATCCAGGGGTTGGTTTGTAACTTATCCCAAAGCGGTATAATAAAGTCAGGAAGGTAGGCTTCGATATTACCCAGTGTTTGTTCAGCAAGTGTGCTACTGGTATCTTGTTCTTTCTGTTGCGATTCTTGCGCCATTGAATTAATTTCCTTTAAAAAAAACGGCTTAGAGTTTGATTCTAAGCCGTTTTACTATAAAAGAAAGTGCTATAAATAACAATTAGGGAGCATCGAACTCCTCACCCTCTTTCTCAATTTCAGGCGGCATCAGGTCTTCTTTACTGACACCCAGTGCAAGAGTCGTTGGACTGGCAATAAATACCGAAGAATATGTACCTATTAAGACACCAACGATAAGCGCTTCTGCGAATGAGTGAATCGTTTGGCCACCAAAGAAAAATAGTGCCAACAGTACCAGCATGGTTGTTAACGAGGTCATTACCGTACGCGACAAGGTCAGGTTGATAGAGTTGTTGATCACTTCTTTAGGGCTTGCTTTACGCATTAACAGAAAATTCTCACGAATACGGTCAAAGACAACGATGGTATCGTTTAGCGAGTAACCAATAACAGCCAACAATGCCGCCAACACCGTAAGATCAAACTCAACGGATGTAATAGAGAAGAAGCCGACTACTATAATAACGTCATGCGCTAGAGCGGCAACCGAGCCAACAGAGAACTTCCACTCGAAACGCAGGGCAACGTAAATCATGATACAGATCAACGCCACTATCATGGCTAATCCACCCTGCTCTTTTAGCTCTTCACCAACTACCGGGCCAACAAATGATTGGTCACGCTTGATAACTTTAGAACCATCGCTGGCCAAGGTTTTTAGCACCACATCACTCACCATAGCATTCTCAATATGGTCTTGCTGAGGCATTCTGATTTGTACCACTTTAGAAGAACCAAAGTTTTGTACAACAGCACCATTGATATTGATATCGTCTAACTGCTGGCGAATCTTTGCCAAGTCGGCATCTTGCTCATAACCAACTTCAACCAAAGTACCACCAGTAAAATCTAAACCATAGTTCAGGCCTTTGGTAAAGAAAGATATTATTGAAGCAATAATTAAGATTGCCGATAAGGCAAAGGCAAATTTGCGGACTTTGAGGAAATCATAACTAGTATCTTCATTTAAAAAACTCATCTCATTTCTCCTCTTAAATCCAGATTTTGCTGGGTTTCTTGCCATGGCCAACAGTCAGGTTAACAATGCCGCGACTGACTAATATTGCCGTGAACATTGAAGTTAAAATACCAATGAACAAGGTTATAGCGAAACCTTTTACCGC
Source organism: Kangiella sp. (assembly GCF_014762745.1). GTDB lineage: Bacteria > Pseudomonadota > Gammaproteobacteria > Enterobacterales > Kangiellaceae > Kangiella. Next base: position 4,802 of record NZ_JABURJ010000078.1, on the reverse strand, counting down.
ACCGGTACCGACTGCATAGAGGATAATCGCAGCGATAGCGGTTGTGATATTCGCATCAGCAATAGTTGAAAGCGCTTGTGAGTAACCTTTATCAATCGCCTGAGCAGGGACAACTCCGTGGCGAAGCTCTTCTCGAATACGTTCAAAGATAATCACGTTAGCATCAACCGCCATACCAACCGTTAATACAATACCAGCGATACCCGGTAGCGTTAAGGTGGCACCTAGAATTGACATCACGGCAACAATGGTCACGACGTTTAGCATCAGTGCGATATTAGCCACCAGGCCGAAGGCCTTGTAATACAGTAGCATAAAGAGCACCACGGCCGAGAAACCAATAATGACCGACATGATACCCTTCTCAATATTTTCGGCGCCCAGTGATGCACCAATGGTACGCTCTTCAACGATAAAGGTTGGCGCAAGTAAAGCACCCGAGCGCAATTGAGTCGCCAGGTCTTTAGTATTTGCTGGAGTAAAGTCTGGCCCCTCGATAAAGAAGTCGGTACTAAATGCACCATTGATACGCGGCGCGCTGACCAAGGTTTCAACCACATTGGATTTAACCAGTTCGCGTTTGCCATCTTTGATCTCAAAAACAGGTACTGACTCTTTTAAAATCATCGCTAAAGAGTTACCACGGTTAGCTGTAGTAGTCCGTAGCATACGAGCACCACCTTCGCCATCTAGCTTAACCGAAACAATTGGCTGATTCGTTTCAGGATGAAAGTTAGCAAATGCATCTGTCAGGTGTTCGCCGGATACCTGTACTTCGTCATAAACGACGATTGGGCCACGTTCAGAGTCAAACAGCTTACTGCCCGCAGGAACTCGTCCCTGCTGTGCTGCAACAATATCCGCCTCATGGTTAACCAGACGGAACTCAAGTGTTGCTGTTGCGCCGAGAATTCGTTTTGCCAAAGCCGAATCCTGAACACCCGGTAACTGAACAATTATTCGGTCACTACCCTGGCGTTGAATCAAAGGCTCTGCAACACCCAGCGAGTTGACACGGTTACTTAAGATCAGTCTGTTCTGATCAATCGCATTATCCTGAATGGCCTGCAATTTTGTCTGGTTAAAAGTAGCGCGAACAACCGGACGACTATTTTGTTCCGCTAAATTAATATCAATACGATCAATATAGTTTTTATACAAAGCTGAATATGCACGTTCTGCATCATCCTGGCTTCTGAAACTGATCAACAAACCGTTTTCAATAGTTTCTACTCGACCACGAATTGATGGCTTTTCAGCAGTTAAAGTCTCAATAAAATCACGACGCAACTGTTCTTGCTGACGTGCCATTGCCTGCTCCATATCCACCTGCATCAAAAAGTGAATACCACCACGCAAATCCAGCCCCAGCTTCATTGGCTTACCGCCTAATGATGCCAGCCAGTCAGGAGTTGCAGGTGCAAGATTAAGCGCCACCACATACTCTTGATTTTCAAGACTGGGGTTTAAAATTTTATTCGCAATTTCCTGAGCTCTAAGCTGTTCTTCATTCGACTGGAAGCGAGCAATAACCTGCTTATCACCTTCCAGCTCAATAGCTTTGGCCGTTAATCCTTCTTGCTGCCAGGCTGCTTCAATTTGCTCTACCTGCTGCTCTGAAATGGTAGCGTCACGTAAAGCAGACAGCTGAACGGCAGGATCTTCGCCATAAATATTTGGCGCAGCATATAAAAGCGAGATAGCAATTACGAAGACCATCAACACATACTTCCACTTGGGGTAGGTATTGATTGGTAGTAATCTTTGATGGGGTTGATCTGTAAACATAGTTTATGTCCGGATTAAAAGCGAAACCGCCCGAACATGCTGATAACAAGTCGGGCGGCTAAATATTATTCGTCGATTGACTTTATAGTGCCTTTTGGCAGAGTTTGGCCAATGTAGGCCTTCTGTAATTTAATTTCGATACCATCGGCAATGGTCACAACGATAAAGTCGTCTTTGATTTTGCTGACGCGACCCAAGATACCACCGCTGGTCATAACTTCATCGCCTTTTTCCAGGCTAGAAATCATTTCCTTATGTTGCTTCATCTTCTTTTGCTGAGGACGAATCATCATAAAGTACATAATTAAAATCAAAGGAACGAACATCACAAGGAAGCTCATCAATCCACCACCTTGTGGTGCAGCAGCTGCTAGAAACATCTGGAATTACCTCTATAGTTTAATATTATCAATTAGTTAGTGACGGAACAGGTTTGCCCTGTTTCGTATAAAAATCTTCAACAAAGTCGCACAATGTACCTGTTTCAATCGCCTTTCGCAATCCACTCATCAGATTTTGATAATAGCGTAAATTATGAATGGTATTGAGTTTGGCACCCAATATTTCATTACACTTATCCAGGTGATGCAGGTATGCACGACTATAATTCTTACAGGTGTAGCAATCGCAGCCCTCATCTAACGGGCCAGTATCGGTTTTATTGTGGCTATTACGCAATTTTACAACCCCGGTACTGGTGAAAAGGTGACCATTTCTCGCATTACGAGTTGGCATCACACAGTCAAACATATCCACGCCGCGGCGCACCGCCTCCACAATATCCTCAGGCTTACCAACACCCATCAGATAGCGTGGCTTATCCTGCGGCATCTCCCCAGTTAGGTTATCCAGCACTTTCAGCATTTCATCTTTAGGTTCGCCAACGGAAAGACCGCCAATTGCATAACCGTCAAAACCAATCTCGGTTAAACCAGCCAAAGATTCTTTGCGTAAATGCGGATACATGCCGCCCTGCACGATGCCAAATAGTGCAGCTTTATTACTGGCTTCGTGAGCCACTTTGCTACGCTTGGCCCAACGTAGGGAAAGCTCCATTGAGTCGCGAGCTTCCGACTCAGTGGCCGGATACGGTGTGCATTCATCAAAGATCATCACAATATCCGAACCCAGCTTACGCTGAACTTCCATTGCCTCTTCAGGGCCTAGAAATACTTTAGAACCATTGACTGGCGATCTGAACTCAACACCCTGCTCAGTAATTTTGCGTAGATTTCCAAGGCTGAACACCTGAAAACCACCGGAATCAGTCAGGATAGGTTTATCCCAGTGCATAAAATCATGCAGATCGCCATGCATCTCAATAATGTCAGTGCCTGGGCGCAACATGAGGTGGAATGTATTGCCCAATATGATTTCAGCACCAATCTCCTTCAGTTCTTCAGGCGTCATCGACTTTACGGTGCCATAGGTTCCAACCGGCATAAAGGCAGGTGTCTGAATGGTGCCACGCTCAAAAGTGATTGCACCTCTACGCGCCATACCGTCAGTTGTATTTAATTTAAATTGCATCTTGATTCTCTCTTAAACTGCCTGCACTGACAGCACTGCTTGTTTTGACTAGTCTTACCTCTTTCAGTCTTGATTGGGGCTGAATTTGGTGGATAAACATGGAGTCACCGTAACTAAAGAAACGATACTGCTCTCTAACAGCCTCGGCATAGGCGTTCATAATATGTTCCTTGCCTGCGAAAGCGCTGACAAGCATCATCAAAGTAGATTCAGGCAGGTGGAAATTGGTAATGAGCGCATCTACCGAGCGAAATTGATAGCCAGGATAAATAAAAATATCGGTTTCACCCATATGCGGCCTGATAGAGCCGTCAATTGAAGCAGACTCTAAGCAGCGCACCGAAGTGGTACCAATGGCAATGACACGCCCACCCTTTTGACGAGTGTCATTGACCTTATCGCAAACCTCTTGCGAAACCTCGAACCATTCTGAGTGCATCTTGTGCTCAGTAATGTTCTCTACTCGAACCGGACTAAAAGTACCGGCACCAACATGTAGCGTTACAAAAGCAGAGTCGACACCTTTGTCGCGAATTTTCTGCAACAGCTCATCGTCAAAATGAAGGCCGGCAGTCGGCGCAGCAACGGCGCCCTCCACCTTGCTGTAGACCGTCTGATAGCGCTCTTTATCGGCAATCTCATCTTCCCTGTCAATGTAAGGCGGTAGCGGCATGTGTCCAACGGCTGTCATGGCCGTCTGCCAGTCACCGTCCATTAACTTAAGACTGAACAAGGCCTCTTTACGACCTGTAATCAATACCTTAAAGCCGTTTTCCAGGACAAACTCTGAACCAGGTTTAGGAGTACGGTTAGAACGGACATGAGCAATCGCCTCAACATCCGAATCCAAACGCTCAATCAGAATCTCAAGCTTACCGCCAGTGACCTTCTGGCCAAATAAGCGAGCGGGAATAACTCGAGTATCATTAAAAACTAATAGGTCATCGGGGTTGAGCAGATCGACCAGCTCATAGAAATGCTTATGCTTGACAGCACCAGTTTGACCATCTAGACACAATAAACGACTGGCAGAACGCTGTTCGGTGGGATAACGAGCAATCAACTCATCAGGTAAATCGAAATGAAAATCTTCTAAACGCATAAAAACTCTGACCTTACGGGGTCATAAGTAAAAGTGCGCATAGTTTAACCACTGACAGAGAAAAGACAAGTTAAACGGGTGAAAACATGCGGATAAACAAAGGGCAAAAAAGAAGGGGCCGAAGCCCCATTCTCTTCAGGAAGAACCTATGCCTTCCTTACACTCACTCTAGAACTTAGCAATGTCAGAGAAAGTATCAGCAGTAGCCAAACTCCGGCACTACCACCGCCTGATCCACCACTTTGAACTGGAGTTGGATTAACCGTATCACCACCCTGGTCATCGTCACCCCCTTGGTCATCGTCACCCCCTTGGTCATCATCACCCCCTTGGTCATCATCACCACCTTGGTCGTCATCACCACCTTGGTCGTCATCACCAC
>NZ_JABURJ010000092.1 GCF_014762745.1 Kangiella sp. | reverse complement strand
TGCATCTTACTGGTTGATTTTGTTGGTATTCTAACGCAGATTTGCCATTGCTGGCTATGACGCTGTATGAATTTACTGTTATTTATCCAGTTGGCGGTGTTCGATGGAGATGTTTGGGTAAAGGGGCTTTAAGGCTTTGGCAAGAGTTTCGACCATAAAAACTGAGCGATGACGACCTCCGGTGCAACCAATGGCACAGGTAAAGTAGCTGCGGTCCTGTTTGCTAAACTCTGGAATCCAGGTAGAAAAGAAAACTTTAAGCTGCCAGGTGTATTCCATGACCATTGAGCTTTGCTCAAGGAAATGTTGAATCTGAGGATCTTTGCCAGTGAAATCTCTAAGTTCAGGATCCCAGTATGGGTTGGGCAGGCAACGTACATCAAACACAAAATCAGCGTCTTTCGGTGCGCCATGCTTAAAGCCGAATGAAACCAGCCGAATATCCATCGACTGACTTTTGTCGCCACTGACTCGTTCACGTAAGCGTTCACGTAACTCATGTGGCGACAGCTCCGAAGTGTTCACTACCAGATCTGCTGATGCGCGTACCGGTTCAAGCAGTTTCTTTTCTTCCTTGATGGCGTCACGTAGGGAAAGGCCGCTATTAGTCAGTGGATGGCGGCGGCGAGTTTCGCTAAAACGCTTGAGTAGGATGCTTTCATCGGCATCGAGGAACAAAGTCTTTGCTTGTGGTGCTTCTTTTTTTATGCGACTAATTTCTTCTGAAAAGTGTTCAAGATCATGCCGGTTGCGGGCATCTACACCAATCGCAATGTCTTCATTGCGCAGGATATGGTCATTGATGACATTGAGTGTCAGGCTCAATGGCAGGTTGTCGATACAGTAATATCCCATGTCTTCAAGCGCTTTAAGAGCGACTGATTTTCCGGAACCTGAGCGACCACTTACTATCAATAACTTCATGCGTTGTCTTCTATCTCGTGTGATTCTTTAACAGTATCTTTACTACTTTTACCTTTCTTGCCGTCTTTGTCTTTTGCTTTCTCATGTTGCGAGAGAGCTGCTTCAACAATTTCGTAGAGCGCCTGGTTGTTATGGGCATGCCGAATCTGAGCGCAGACCTTTTTATCTTTCAGGATTTCTATTAATCCATCAAGTCCATTGAGCTCCTGAAAGTCAAACTGCTTGGGAACAATCAGGGCAAACATAATGTCTACAGGGTCCTGATCGGGTGCATCAAAATTAATCGGTTCTGCCAGAGTGACAAATGCTGCCAAGGGCTCTTCGCAGGATTCGACTCTTCCGTGTGGCAAAGCCACACCATTACCAATGGCTGTAGTTCCCATCTGTTCGCGGGCAACTAAAGCTTTTAGCAGCAGGAATGGTTCGTATTGTGAATTGTGTTCGGCGAAAAGGGTAGCTATGAATTGTAACGCTTTTTTTCGGCTTGTAGCTTGCGCCCCGAGCACACACAGCTCGGGGGCAATAACATCTTCAATATGCATAAGGTTAATGACGTGTCATCTTTTCCTTATGTTTTATCACTTGTCTATCCAGTTTATCAATCAATAAATCAATCGCGGCATACATATCTTCTGATTCACTGTTGGCAAATATCTCTCCGCCATTGACGTGTAAGGTCGCTTCAGCAATCTGACGCACTTTTTCTACACTGAGTGTGACGTAAACATTATTGATGTGATCAAAGTGTCGCTCAAGTTTGGCGAATTTTTCGTTAACAAAATCTCTTAACGCATCAGTGATTTCAAGGTGACGACCAGTTAGATTGATTTGCATAATGCTTATTCCTTCTATCGAATAGTTTAAGAATTTGTGAATAACTTACGCTGACTGGCAGGTGGTATATTCAAGGCCTCGCGGTACTTAGAAACGGTACGACGCGCGATTGAAATGCCTTCCTGTTGTAATAGTTCAGCGAGTTTAATATCACTCAAAGGTTTGCGGGAAGGTTCCGCGTTAACAAACTGCTTAATTTTGTTTTTTATTGCTTTAGATGACCATTCACCTCCTTGGGTTGATGGAATTGCATTAGAGAAGAAATACTTCAACTCATAGATTCCTTTAGGTGACTGCAGGTACTTATCGTTGCAGGCACGTGAAATAGTGGATTCATGCAAGTTAAGATCCTGTGCCAGATCTTTTAGTCGCATTGGTCTTAATGCTGACTCTCCCTGTTCAAAAAAGTTCTGCTGGTGCCGCACAATCCAGTCAGCAACACGCTTGAGCGTGTCATTTCTGGCTTCGATGCTCTGCATAAACCAGCGTGCTTTTTGTAAATTCTCGTGTAGGTATTGACGATCGGTGGAGCTTTTCGACTGACGTAAATAGTCTGCATATTGATGATTAATATCGAGCTGTGGTGTGCTGTGTCCTGCGAGCTGCGCCTGCCATTGCTGATTCAGCTTATAGACCAGTACATCCGGCTTAATATATTCGGTGGTTTCACCGAGATATTGATAATTAGGTTGAGTACGCAGGTGTTTAATCAGGGTTAGTGCATCGTTGATCTCCTGCTCTGTCAAAGACAGGCGCTGCATCAGATCCTGATATTGATGCCTGCGCAGAGAGTCAAAATGATGCTTAATCAGTTTAATCGCAAGAGTAATCTTATCGGTTTGCTGAATAGTTACATTGGTGTTGATATTCTTTAGCTGCAGCAATAAAAACTCCTGTAGATTGTTACTGGCGCAGCCCAGTGGTTCCAGTTGCTGAACCTGGTGGATAATGGTGGAGACCTCATCAGGTTCAACCGTATGCTGAAAGTCAGCGGCAACCTGTTCTGCAATTTCTGCAGGTGATGCTGTTAAGAAGCCAGCATCATCTATGTTTTCGATGACATAATAGGCTATTTCCATATCCTCTCTGCTCAGTGGCGACATCTGGATTTGCCACTCAAGATGCTCACGAAGCCCAACCTTATCCTGCATCAGGTTTTCAAAATGATTGTCAGTGATAGTAGCTGAATCCGGGCGATAGGATGCTTGATCAGAATCAAAGAATGATTGACTTATTGGCTGATCGGGCAGGTTATCGTTATGGTTGAATGAATCTAAATCGGATGCGGGCTTGTTAAGGGTTTCGGAAGCTGAGCCAATGTTACTGGAGTCTGTTTGCGGATAGTGATTATCATCAATCAAAATCAGCAGGGGGTTACTGTCCAGCTGATATTGGATCTCCTGTTGCAAAGCCAACTGCGAAAGCTGTAATAATTTTATGGACTGTTGTAACTGAGGATTCAGTTTCAGTTGTTGGCTAAGGTTTAACTGGAGAGTTGGATTCATTGAAATAGTTGTACCAATCTTTGCCTTTTAATGTGTCCCTTAACTACAAATTACTCCTAGTGAACCAGGGTTGCAAGGGCTTATTAATTAACTGAGGATTGGTTAACCGTATTTCAAGAGGTTATGGCGAAATAGCCACGAATACTACATTTTAAAGTGTTCGCCTAGATAACGTTTTTTCACCAGTTCATTGGAAAGCACTTCTGCGGGCGTTCCTGATGCGATGATGTTGCCTGAGTCGACGATATAGGCCTGCTCACAGACGTCCAGGGTTTCGCGAACATTGTGATCAGTAATAAGAACGCCGATACCACGCTCTTTTAATTGCATGATGATAGTTTTGATATCCAGTACCGAAATGGGATCAACCCCGGCAAAGGGCTCATCCAGTAGAATGAATTTGGGGTCATTGGCAAGTGCTCTGGCAATTTCAACGCGACGTCGCTCACCGCCTGACAGACTCATACCATGACTTAGACGAATGTGCTCAATATGAAATTCGGACAATAGCTGATCGAGCTTTTCGTCGCGCTGTTTGGCGTTCAGGTCTTTGCGCAGTTGCAGGATTGCCATGATATTGTCTTCAACTGACAGCTTGCGGAAAATTGAAGCTTCCTGTGGCAGGTAGCCAATACCTTTTTTTGCGCGGGTATGCATCGGGTCGGTAGTGATATTGTCTTCACCCAGAAAGATCTGCCCACCATCGGATGGAACCAATCCGACTATCATATAGAAGGAGGTAGTTTTTCCTGCGCCATTAGGACCAAGCAGGCCGACGATTTGTCCCTGGTTAACTTCCAGTGAGACATTTTCGACCACTTTGCGGTCTTTATAGCTTTTTGCGAGACGTCGTGCCTGTAGCGAAATCATTGTTGCTTCTCTTGTTCAGTTGGCTCAGTTGCAGCTTCCTGCTTATTCTGGGGTTCAGGCTCAGTGGTTTGCGCCTGATCATTTTGCCAGAAAAACTCAGTTTCAACTCGCTGTTCGCCGCTGTCGCTTTTACCGGCTGAGATGACTTTGCTGGTTCCATCATAGGTCAGGAAAGCAGCGGTCATATTGGAGTCACCCTGTTGCAGTTTGACCTTGCCCACCAGTTCTGTTTGTTTGTCTTTACCATTAGAGCGTAACTGATCGGCAGTGGCAAAAATAGCTGGTTGGCCGGGTTGTTCAATTCTGAATTCGGTGGGTGAGCCGTTTAGAACGAAACCGAAGCCTTCGCTAGAATCCTGTTTGGCAGTTAGTTGCTGGCCAAGCAGTGTTAAGGTATCAAGCCCCGATGATTGCACAATCTTGATATCACCGCTGGCAGAAAGCTCACCACTTTGTTGGCGGTAGATAATTTTCGGAGCATCGATATCGGTTGTTTCGCCCGTTTCGTCAACATAGTGAATTTTTACCGGACTGCCCAGTGCGGTTATGGTGTCAGTGTTTTCACCCTGCTTGGTCAAGGAGTCGGCGTAAATGGTCATATTGCCATGCTCATAGACAACGTTTTCGCGATAGACCACGATATTGCGTTGCACATCAAGATTGGATTTGTCGGCGCGCAAACGAGATTTTTCCAGAGTCGCAGCCTGAGCAAACGAAACGGTTACGAGTGGGCTTATCAATAAAGCCAGCGTTAGAAGGAGGGACTTCATAATTCTTCTGTAAAGACCTCGGATAAAAATTCGATATTATTGGTACGCAGGTCAGCCTGCATGCCCTTGGCAGTCATTCTAAAACGACCATCAATCAGTTCAATAGGCTCATCAGTAAAAGCAGTTTCCGATGCAAAGTCAATTTTTAAGACTGGCATTGAGAGCACGGCATTGCTCTGAGTGGGCTGACGCTCCAGCTCAACTTTAACATTGCCCTCAAGAATGAGCTGTTCACTGAGCTCATTACTGATGGCTTTTTCCGAGCTGACAGTCCAGCTGGGATTTTGATCATCATTAAATCTCATCACCGGCTTTAACAGGTGAGTCTGCATAATGTCTTTATAGTGCAAAGTTTTTTCAGTAGTGAAAGAGCGTTGCAGCTGGCCATTATCATCAAACTCTACGGTTTCTGTATTGGCCAGGTAATAATCTGGGTTAGTTGAAACCTCAACGAATTCAGGTTTGGGTTCGGTTGAACGATCCCACCAATAAGCAATGGCAAAGGTTGCCGGGACCAGCAGCCACAGCATGGAACGGCCTTTTAAAAAGGTCATGCCTTAACCTCGTCAGCAGCAAGGTATTGCTGATGAATTGCTTCCAGTTTGTTTTGACTGGTCAGGATTAAATCACATAGCTCACGCACCGCACCAAAACCGCCCTTGTTGTGGGTAACCCAGTCAGCGTGTTGTTGCATCAGCCAATGACCATCGGCAACAGTGACTCCCAGACCAACCTGAGTTAATAAAGGAAGGTCAGGTAGATCATCACCAATGTGGCAGATTTCATGCGGCTGCACAGACAGATTCTGGCATAGGCTATTAAAAGCTTCCTGCTTATTCGACTGACCCTGATAATAATGTTTGATACCCAGTTCCTGGCAGCGCTTTTCTACAATTTTTGAATTGCGGCCTGTGATAATGGCTACAGGAATACCCGACTTTTGCAGGCATTTGATGCCAAAGCCGTCTTTGATGTTAAACGTTTTTAACTCTTCACCATCGTTACCAATAATGACCTGACCATTACTGAGCACGCCGTCAACGTCGCAAATCAGCAACTTTATGTTTTTGGCTTTGGCTAAAACCGAATCCGGGTAACTGGGTCTGCTCATCGGATTACTCATTATACGACTCCAGCTTTCAGTAGGTCATGCATGTGAATGACGCCCAACGGTTTTTCATGATCATCAACCACGATCAGGGAAGTAATGCTACTTTCTTCCATCAGATTAACGGCGTCTACCGCTAAAGTTTGGCTCTTCACGGTTTTGCATCCTTTAGTCATGACCTCTCCAATTGGAGCATCAATGTCCACATCACGCTCAAATGCACGACGCAAATCACCATCGGTGAAGATCCCTAGCAGATTGCCCTCTTCATCGGTGACGGTAGTCATACCCATGCGCTTGTCGGTCATTTCAAACAGCGCGTTGCGAATGGAAATGGTGGGTTTGACCGAAGGGAAGGAATCACCGCTGTGCATTAGATCATCAACCTGCATGATCAGGCGCTTACCGAGACTGCCACCAGGATGCGATAACGCAAAGTCGTCCGGTGTAAAACCCCTGGCTTCCAGCAGGCTCACTGCAATAGCATCACCTAAAGCTAAAACCGCGGTGGTTGAAGCGGTTGGTGCCAGATTGTGTGGGCAGGCTTCCTGCTCAACCTGCACCTTAATATGCAGATCGCTGGCTTTGGCTAAGCTGGAGTTGTCATTACTGGTGATTGAAATTAATTCGATACCACGGCGCTTGATAACCGGAAGCAGGGCGGTGACTTCATGAGTTTCGCCTGAGTTGGACAATGCGATTACCAGATCCTGCTCACTGATCATACCCAGGTCACCATGGCTGGCTTCCGCAGGATGAACAAAAAACGCGGGCGTTCCGGTGCTGGCAAAGGTCGCTGCCATTTTACTACCGATATGGCCTGACTTGCCCATACCAATAACCACCACTTTTCCCTGACAGCTGAGTAATTTATTGCAAACTGCAACAAAGGTCTGATCCAGTTGCTGCTTTAGATCGGCCACAGCGCTGCTTTCAATGGAGATAACGCGTTCGGCGCTGTGTAAAATTTGCTGTTCCAGATTTAAGTCAGTCATTGACGATACCGTTGGTGGCTTTAAGATCAACCAGTTAGAAAACGCGAACTATATAATACCCAATGAAGGCGGCAAGTAAAATAGCACCGGCCAAACGATTGATTTTCCCCGGTCCGCGAATCCCATAAGCCAGTACGGCTAATAGGATGCAAAGTCCCAACATCACAGGATAATCAATGGTCAGAATTTCCTTCTCAACCATAGGTGCGGCAATCACTGCGGGAATGCCCAATACACCCAATAAGTTGAAGATATTGGAACCGACGACGTTACCAATCGCAATTTCGTGTTCGTTTTTCATTACTGCAGAGATCGAGGCTGCCAGTTCAGGTAGGCTGGTGCCCAGTGCCACTATGGTCAAGCCGATTAGGGTTTCCGAAACGCCCATCTGCAAGGCAAATCCACTGGCGCCAACGATTAATATCTTAGAGCTGACCACTAATAATACGAGCCCGAGTAGCAACCAGAAAATCGCTTTGGGGCTCGACATTTTCTCTGGAAGCTCATCAACAATCTCTTCCAGCATGCGGTCATTTTTGTCGCGGGTCTTAATCCCGGTGTGAACTAACCAGATGAAATAGGCCACCAGTGAGCTCAGTAAAATAATGCCTTCAACATGAGAAAGACGCAGATCCCAGAAAAAATAGAGCACTGCAAACGACACCACGAACAGAATAGGAATTTCACGCTTAATCATGCCTGAATTGATGAGCAGTGGCTTGACCAGGGCGGTAATGCCCAGCACCAGCGCGACATTGGTGATATTCGAGCCTATCGCATTACCAATAGCCACTTCGGGACCACAGTTTTCGGCATCGGGCGGACAGGTTTTGAATGAATCAAGAATCGACACAAAGATTTCAGGGGCTGATGAGCCAATGGCGACAATGGTCAAACCCACTATCAGGCGTGAAACTCCGAAATTCTGCGCAACGGCAGCCGCTCCGTCAGTAAAGCGGTCTGCGCTCCACACCAGCAACGTAATACCAACCAGAATATAGGCAATGTGTTCTATCATGGAAACCTTAGAGAGCT
>NZ_JABURJ010000086.1 GCF_014762745.1 Kangiella sp. | reverse complement strand
AGTCAGATTATAAAATATTAGTAAAAGGCTCACGTAGCGCCCGAATGGAACAGGTTGTCGATGCATTGGTAGCACCCACCGCTGATGAGCAGAATTCGAATTTTGGGGGGAATCAATAATGCTGACCTGGTTAGCAGATTATTTATCGCAGTATTACTCAGGTTTTAACCTGTTTCAGTACTTAACGTTTCGCTCGATTGTCAGCGTGATTACCGCGTTAGGCATTTCATTGCTGGTAGGCCCTTCAATGATCCGCCGCTTAAGCAAATATCAGATTGGACAAACAGTTCGTGACGACGGGCCACAAACCCATCTTGCCAAAGCTGGCACGCCGACTATGGGTGGCGCACTGATTATTTTCGCGATTGTGTTCAGCTCCTTAATGTGGGGTGAGTTGAGTAATCGTTACTTGTGGGTAGCGTTAATTGCGCTGGTTGGTTTTGGGCTGATTGGTTTAGCAGACGATTACATTAAATTGGTGCGCAAAGATCCAAAAGGTTTGATCGCGCGCTGGAAATATTTGTGGCAGTCGGTACTTGGTGCCGGTATTGCTCTGTATCTGTTTTACACGGCGTCACCCGCTGAAACACAACTGCTGGTTCCGTTCTTAAAAGATGTTATGCCGCAGCTTGGCATTCTGTTTATCTTTATGGCGTATTTCGTCATCGTTGGTACCAGTAATGCTGTGAACTTAACCGATGGCCTTGATGGCCTGGCTATCCTGCCAACAGTACTGGTTGCAGGAGGTCTTGGCATTTTCGCTTATGTTACAGGTAACCAGGTGTTTTCTGATTACTTAACGATTCCATACGTACAAGGTGTGGGTGAGCTGGTGATTTTCTGTGCGGCAATCATTGGCGCTGGTTTAGGGTTCCTGTGGTTCAACACTTATCCGGCTCAGGTTTTCATGGGTGATGTTGGTGCGCTGGGACTCGGTGCTGCACTCGGTGCGGTAGCAGTCATGGTGCGTCAGGAGTTGGTTCTATTCATCATGGGTGGCGTGTTCGTCATTGAAACCTTATCAGTGATTTTGCAGGTGGGCTCTTACAAATTGACCGGCAAACGAATTTTTAGAATGGCACCACTTCATCACCACTATGAATTAAAAGGCTGGCCAGAGCCTCGCGTCATTGTGCGCTTCTGGATCATTTCATTGATTTTAGTATTGATTGGTTTGGCGACCTTGAAGATTCGCTAAACAGGACAACAAGAGAATGGTAACAATGCAACAACAACATATCGCATATAAAAACCGCTTGATTCTCGGTCTGGGACAGACCGGGCTTGCGGTTGCGCGTTATTTGTCTGCATTGCGCCAACCTTTCCATGTCATGGATACCCGCGACATTGCACCTGGTCATGAAGAACTTGAAAAACTGGCGCCAGGATCGCTACTGAAATGGAACGGCGAACAATTTACAAATTATGACGAGCTGGTTGTCAGTCCAGGCATCTCGATCGCAAGAGAAGATATTAACCAGGCACGCAATGCTGGTGTCAGTGTTATCGGCGATATTGAGCTGTTTGCGCAGGCCAATAGCTTACCGGTGATCGCCGTCACTGGTTCCAATGGTAAAAGCACGGTTACTGATCTGGTTGGTGACTTGATAAACGCCAGCGGACAAAAAGCCTTGGTTGGCGGAAACATCGGAGTTCCTGCGTTGGATCTGCTGGAGCAGGATGGGGATATTGTGGCGCTTGAGTTATCAAGCTTTCAGCTTGAAACTACTGAAAGTTTACAGCCAGTTGTCGCAACCGTGCTCAATGTCAGCGAAGACCATTTGGACCGCTACAACAGCTATCAGGAATATGCAGAAGCTAAACGAAAAATTTATCAAAAGGCAGCTACCTGTCTGGTTAATGCAGATGATAGTAATAGCTGGTATGAGCCAACTGAACAAAATCAAAAAGTAATTCGCTTCGGTATTGCGACCGCTGAAAAGCAACCTGAGTGGAATGTGGACATTAGTCAAAATGCCATTATCCATAATGGCAAAACAATACTCAGTATCAGTGAATTAACACTACAGGGGATCCACAATGCATTGAATGTTGCAGTGGCCTTGGCCTTAGTGGAAATTGCAGGCATTGAATTAACCAAGCCTGTGCTAGAGGCAGCAAAAAACTATCAGGGTTTACCGCACCGCTGTCAGCTGGTTGGGATCAAAAACGGTGTGACCTTCATTAATGATTCAAAGGCAACCAATGTTGGTGCAACTGTAGCGGCAATTCAAAGCTTCAAGCCACAGTTTGCTGACAATATTGTGCTTATTGCTGGCGGTGATGCTAAGGGTGCTGATCTGTCCAGCCTGAAAGACATTATTGATGAAACTGTCAAAGCTGTGGTCTGCTTTGGTAAGGATGCGCCAGCAATCGCCAAGTTGAGCCCACAGAAGTCACAACTGGTCAGTAACTTGCAAGAGGCAGTAACTACTGCGAATCAATATGCGCAAGCAGGTGATTTGGTTCTTCTATCACCTGCCTGTGCCAGTTTAGATATGTTCGCTAACTATATGCAGCGTGGCGAACAATTTGTTCAATGTGTGGAGGCGCTATGACCAGCATCCTCAACACATTGAGAATCACGGACTTCATGGAGCAGCTAAAGCTGTCTGATCCGCGCACGCGCCTTGATCCCTGGTTGCTTGGCCCGGTGATGATTTTATTGGCGATTGGGGTAATGATGGTCGCCTCTAGCTCGATGCCATTTGCAGAAGATCATATGAATGGCAATGAGTTCCATTTTCTGATCAGACACATCATTTACCTGTCGATTGCGATTGTGGCATCGGTGCTGGTATTACAACTGGATACGCGTTTCTGGCAAGTCAACGGCATCTATATGTTGCTGCTTGGCATTGTGCTCTTGATGCTAGTGCTGCTGATTGGTAAAGAAGTGAATGGCAGTAAGCGTTGGATTGGCGTAGGCCCATTGACGGTGCAACCTGCGGAGCTAATGAAGTTCTTCATCGTAACCTATTTGGCGGGCTATCTGGTTCGTCGCAGTGATGAATTGCAAACACAGATAAAAGGCTTTACTAAACCATTGCTGGTTATTGGGCTAGTTGTTGCATTCTTATTGTTGCAGCCAGACTTTGGTTCATCAGCAGTGATAGTTGCAACGGCTCTCGCCATGTTGTTCCTGGCCGGAGCAAAGTTGTGGCAGTTCATTTCGTTAACTGCCTTTGTTGGCGTAGTGATGGCACTGGTTGCATGGAAAGAGCCGTACAGAATGAAGCGCCTGACCAGCTTCCTCGATCCCTGGGCGGATCAATTTGGCAGCGGTTATCAACTGGTGCAGTCGCTGATAGCCTTTGGTCGCGGCGACTGGTTTGGAGTTGGTCTTGGTAATAGCGTACAAAAACTGTCTTACTTACCAGAGGCGCATACCGATTTTGTATTTGCTGTATTTGCAGAAGAGTTTGGATTTGTCGGCGTTCTTTTGGTGATTATCTTATTTGCCATTATTTTGTTGCGCAGCCTCAGCATTGGTCGTCGTGCACTAAAAATGGAACAGTATTTCGCGGCTTATATCAGCTACGGATTTGGCTTCTGGTTAAGCCTGCAAGCACTCATCAACATAGGTGTATCAAGCGGCAGCCTGCCAACCAAAGGTTTGACCTTGCCGTTTATCAGCTATGGTGGTAACTCCTTGATTGTGACCTGTATGGCAATAGCTATCATCTTGCGCGTAGATTTTGAAGTACGTCGCCGAGAGCATGAATTTGCCAAAGTGAAACGCGAGTATCGCTCTGCGAGGGGAGGTCAGGATGACTAAGCGAATCTTATTGATGGCAGGCGGAACAGGCGGACATATATTCCCAGCGTTGGCTGTCGGAAAAGAGTTGCAGCAGGAAGGCTGGAAGCTGCATTGGCTTGGCTCAGAAGGCGGGATGGAGCAGGAGCTGGTCGCAAAGCATGACATTCCAATGACCTTGCTGCCTGTCAAAGGGATACGCAGAAAGGGTGTTCTATCGTTAATTAAAGCACCATTCCAGTTACTAAAAAGCGTCTGGTTAGCGCGTAAAGCTATTAAGCAGTTCAAGCCTGACGTTGTATTAGGTATGGGTGGCTTTGCCAGTGGGCCTGGCGGCATCGCGGCAAAGCTTTGCCGCGTGCCATTAGTGATTCATGAGCAAAACGCCATTGCCGGAATGACCAATATGCAATTGAATCGTTTTAGCCGTTGGACCTTGCAGGCTTACCCAGGCGCTTTCCCAGAAAGCGATAAGGTAAAAACGGTCGGTAATCCGGTAAGACAGGATATTGGAAGTGATAAGGACCCTGCGGAGCGAATCGAAGGCGATAACAAAAGTGTACACATTTTAGTTATCGGCGGCAGTCGTGGTGCGGCGGTCTTTAATGAAGAGCTTCCTGAAACTTTCAGTCTGGTTAACAGTGGATTGCAGGTTCATGTGAAGCATCAGTGCGGCAAAGGAAATCATGAGGAGGTCAATGCTCGATATCAACAGATTGTCGATAACAAGGTTCAATTTGAAGTTAATGAGTTTATTGATGACATGGCGCAGGCTTATCAATGGGCAGATTTAGTGGTCTGTCGAGCTGGTGCATTGACGGTCGCTGAAATTGCAATGGCAGGTTGTGTTGCAATATTTGTGCCGTACCCACATGCCGTGGATGACCATCAGACTTATAACGCACGCTATTTAGCCGATCAGGGTGCGGCCCTGATCATTCAGCAGCATGATTTGAGTAAAGAACGATTGGCGCAGGAAATTACTGCATTAGCGAATGACAAAGAACATTTAATTGAAATGGCACGAAAAGCACAAGCACTAGCAAGACCCGAAGCAACTCATACCGTTGCTGAGTATTGCAAGCAAGCTGCTGAAGAAAAAGCAGGCAACAAAGCGAGAGAACAAGCATGAATCCGAATAGTCCATTAATGCAACAGATTCCAGAGATGCGCCGGATTCGTCGTATTCATTTTATCGGCATTGGCGGTGCCGGTATGAGTGGTATTGCAGAAGTACTATTAAACCTTGGCTATGAAGTATCTGGTTCTGATCAGCGTGAAAGCAAAGTTACCGAAAGGCTGCAACGTTTGGGCGCAGAAATATTCATAGGTCATGCTAGCGACAACATCAAGAATGTGAATGTGGTAGTTGCTTCAACAGCCATTCCAAAAAACAATCCTGAGTTGGAAGCGGCACGTGAGCAACGTATTCCTGTGGTGCCCCGCGCAGAAATGTTAGCGGAACTGATGCGCTTTAGACATGGCGTTGCAGTTGCCGGTACTCACGGCAAGACTACAACGACTAGTTTGATCGCCAGCATTTTTGCCGAAGGCGGTTTAGATCCAACATTTGTCATCGGTGGTTTGCTAAACAGCGCTGGCACTAACGCGCGTTTAGGAACCAGTCGTTTCTTCATCGCCGAAGCGGATGAAAGTGATGCTTCCTTCCTGCACCTGCAACCCATGGTTGCGGTGGTAACCAATATCGAAGCTGACCACATGGACACTTATGGTGGCGACTTTAAGAATCTGGAAAATAACTTTATCGATTTCCTGCATAACCTGCCTTTCTACGGTTTGGCAGTTCTATGCATTGATGACGAAACCGTACAGGAAATCATGCCAAGAATTACCCGTCCAACGGTGACCTATGGTTTCAGCGAAGACGCGGATGTTCGCGCGGTTGAATTCAGTCAATCTGGAACAAAAAGTCACTTTAAAGTGGTTCGTCGAGATCATGAAGGCGAGTTGGAAATCACTCTCAACCTGCCTGGCCGACACAATGTGCAGAATGCGTTAGCAGCGATTGCTGTTGCCAGTGAGGATGGTGTGTCAGATGCAGCGATCCAGAAAGCACTTGCTGAATTTGGTGGCATTGGTCGTCGCTTCCAGATGTATGGCGATTTCGAAGTAGATGGCAAAACCATTACCTTGCTCGACGATTATGGACACCATCCAAGCGAAGTGATGGCAACCATTGAAGCAATGCGCCGCAGTTGGCCAGAGCGCCGATTGGTCATGGTCTACCAGCCGCATCGCTACAGCCGTACGCGTGATTTGTATGAAGACTTCAGTAAGGTTTTATCAGAAGTGGACGCGCTCTTATTGCTGGAAGTCTATCCGGCCGGTGAGGAACCGATTCCTGGTGCAGATAGCCGTTCACTGTGTCGCAGTATTCGTCAGCGCGGGAAAATTGAACCGATTCATGTTGAAAAAATTTCACAGCTGCCAGAGTTGCTGAGCAATATTTTACAGGATGGTGACGTTGTAGTGACACAGGGTGCAGGCAATGTTGGTGCGTTGGCGCCAGCGTGGGCTGAAGTCAAAATGGATCTGAAAAAGCTAAACGCGGAGGCCGAGTCATGAGTATTGATAAATTCGGCAAAGTTGCTGTGCTTTATGGTGGCTACTCAGCGGAAAGAGATGTGTCATTACGCAGCGGAAAGGCTGTTTACAATGCCTTAGTAGCAGTGGGAATCGACGCAGTATTAATAGATCCGAAAGATGATGGCCTAGCCGCTATCCAAGAAAGCCAGTGTGATCGAGTATGGAACGCCCTACATGGTCGAGGAGGCGAAGATGGCGTCATTCAGGCGCATCTTCAATTGCTTGGTTTGGCTTACACCGGTAGCGGTGTCATGGCATCAGCGATTGCCATGGATAAGCTGCGCACCAAGCTGATTTGGCAGGCAATGGGCTATCCGGTGGCAAAGCACCGTATGCTAAACACCGGTGTTTTAAGTATCGAACAGGCCACAGATGTATTAGCCGATATGAATGGCTGCGTAATGGTTAAACCGATTCGAGAAGGTTCCAGCGTGGGAATGGCTAAAGCGGAAACAGCCAAGAGCTTGAGCGAAGCGGTTGATAATGCCAAGCAGTATGACCGTGAAGTGATGTTGGAGCAGTGGATTGATGGTGATGAATACACGGTCAGTATTTTAAATGGCAAAGCCTTACCGAGTATTCGAGTTAAAACGCCAAATACCTTTTATGACTTTCAGGCTAAGTATCAGAGCAATACCACAGAATACTTATGTCCAAGTGGCTTGAATGCAGAAGAGGAAGCGGAGCTGGCTGCATTGTCAGAAGCAGCCTTTTATGCACTTGGCTGTGAAGGCTGGGGACGCGTCGATTTAATGCGAGACCGTAACACAGGCCATTGGTTTTTACTGGAAGTCAATA
Organism: Kangiella sp.; assembly: GCF_014762745.1. Lineage (GTDB taxonomy): Bacteria > Pseudomonadota > Gammaproteobacteria > Enterobacterales > Kangiellaceae > Kangiella. Next base: position 891 of record NZ_JABURJ010000086.1, on the reverse strand, counting down.
CAGTGCCTGGCATGACGGAAACATCCCTGGTGCCCAAAGCTGCAAAGCAATCTGGCATGAGTTTTGAGGAGCTGGTTGTTGCGGTACTGGAAACCAGTTTTGTTGATAGAAACTAACGGAAATTGATTGATATGGCAAAGATGGCAACACGCGAAGAACGCAAGCAAGCGAAAAGCTTTAAGGGCTGGGTTAAGCCTTTGAAGTGGGTGCTTGGTATTGCGTCGGTCAGTGCAGTTGCCGTAGCTATGGTGTTTGCAGGGATCTGGGTTTTTAGTATCAATACAGACAATGTATTTCCAATTAACCGCCTGGAAGTGTTTGAACAGGAGTATACGTCGGCTGGTGAAGTTAAAGCTGCAATGAAGTCGATCGAAGACCGTGGTTTTTTCACTATGGATATGAAAACGGCCGAAGACAAATTTGCAGCCTTACCCTGGGTGAAATCTGTACGGTTACGCAAAGTCTGGCCCGATACTCTGCAGGTTACTGTGGAAGAATATGAGCCGCTGGCTTACTGGGGGTTGAATGGCGTGGTGTCCGTCGAAGGCAAAGTCTTTTACCCAGAGCAATTGCCTGACATGAACTGGGTCAGGCTACAGGGACCCGATGAAATGGCAAAAGATTTGACCGTTTTATTGCAAACCTATCAGGAGCAGTTGTTGAAAAAATCATTGTTCATCGAAGGTATGCAGTTGAGCGAAAGAGGAGCCATCAGTTTGACACTAAGCGATGGATTAAAAGTTCAGTTAGGCAAGGTGCATGTGGAAGAAAGAATCGAGCGCCTTTTAAATCACATAGATGTGTTGAAAACGCATAAGTCAGATGCATTGGCTTATGTGGACTTGAGATATCAAAACGGTTTTGCAGCTAAATGGTTTAGCAATACAACAC
>NZ_JABURJ010000079.1 GCF_014762745.1 Kangiella sp. | reverse complement strand
TTTTGATCTTATCTTCCCAAAAATCAAGCTTTATGTGCTTAACTGATCGGCATTAGCCTTTCGGCCCGTTTTTTTTAATATTAAAAAATTTTAAAAAATTGACATTTCCAGCCTTTTAATCAAGGATATAGATTCACCTTTTAAACTCTTTAGTTATATCATGACGTTAGCAGATACAGGTCTTTCCGGATTGGCCCACTTGTTGGTTGCAGAAGGGCTTTTAACCAAAGAAAAGGTCCAGCAGGCAGTAAAAAATGCCAAAGAAGAAAAGGTTGGTCTTATTGACTGGCTAGTCTCTGCCGGTTGGTTGGAAGGTAGGCAGGCTGCTAAGGCACAGGCCCTCAATTTTGGCTACCCTTATTTTGACCTTTCCAGTATAGCTTTTGATAATATCCCCAAAGACGTTATTGACCTTAAATTGATGCAGGCTCATAGGGCTGTTCCTCTTTATAAGCGGGGCACTCGCTTATTTGTTGCTGTCTCTGATGCTACCAATCTTAAAAGTTTAGAAGAAATTCGTTTTCAGACTGGTTGTTCTGTAGAAGCTGTTCTGGTTGAACCTAATAAATTGGAAGCGGTAGTCAGTAAACTCATAGAAGAGAAAGAAAATGAAACCCTGTCCGGTTTTGATGATGCTGACCTGGATAATATTGATTTAGATGCAGTAGATACAGATGCTGAACAGGAGATGGATGAAGGGGCCGGTGGCGAAGATGCGCCAGTGGTTAAGTTCGTCAAGCAGATGCTGGTTTCAGCGATTCGAAAAGGCGCATCGGATTTACATTTTGAACCTTATGAAAAGAAGTATCGTGTCCGTTTCCGTATAGATGGGATGTTACATGAAGTGGCTTCCCCTCCAATACAACTGTCTGGGCGTATATCCGCTCGCTTAAAGGTTCTTTCTGGCCTCGATATTTCCGAGCGCCGCGTTCCGCAGGATGGGCGTGTAAAGCTTAAGATATCAAAAACCAAAGCGATCGACTTTCGTGTGAATACCTTGCCTACATTGTTTGGTGAAAAAATTGTAATGCGTATTCTGGATCCCTCTCAGGCGATGTTAGGTATTGATGCGTTAGGATTTGACCCCAAGCAGAAACAAGATTTCATGAGAGCTATCGAGAAACCGCAGGGGATGGTTTTGGTTACCGGTCCAACAGGTTCTGGTAAAACGGTAACTCTTTATACAGGGGTTAATATTCTTAATGATGAATACAAGAATATTTCAACTGCTGAAGATCCAGTCGAGATTAACCTGCATGGTATTAACCAGGTTAATGTCAATGTCAAAGCAGGTCTGACTTTCGCGTCGGCACTAAGAGCTTTCCTACGTCAGGATCCGGATATTGTACTGGTTGGTGAGATTCGGGATCTGGAAACTGCAGAAATTGCCATTAAGGCGGCTCAAACCGGTCACTTAGTATTATCCACTCTACATACCAATTCAGCTCCCGAAACCCTAACGCGTCTGGTCAATATGGGGGTTGCTCCCTTTAATATTGCGACCACCGTTAACCTTGTAGTTGCTCAACGTCTGGCCAGACGACTATGCGAACACTGCAAGAAACCCTCCGACTTACCTAAAGAAGCTTTACTTGAAGAGGGTTTTAGTGAGGAAGAGCTGAACGAACTCACAATTTATGAGCCAGTAGGTTGCGATAAATGCACAATGGGCTATAAAGGTCGTGTGGGTTTATTCCA
>NZ_JABURJ010000135.1 GCF_014762745.1 Kangiella sp. | reverse complement strand
ACTTCGCAGAGGAACTCAACTACGGAGTCGATCTATCAACCATCTGAGGGTGGTATCAGATTGATGGGGTGAAGGTGCCCCATCAACCATTAAATCCGTATACCCCAAATAATCATACTAATTATTCTCAATTCCAAAGTTAGTCGGGTGGTTACTTATGGAGCGCAAGGGATAATAAAGTTCAAATATTCAGTAAGCTATTGAATTTAAAGATCTTTACTGAGGTGTAAACTGTGTCTCACGCAAAAAAAGCTCATTATATGCTATTCTTTTCTGCTCACTTTATGCTTTAAAACACACTATTCATGAGACCCAACGAAAAAAGAACACTCAAAACTCGAATACTGGGTCTCATAGTATTCATATTGTTATTCACTCTGATCTATCTTCCTTTCTACCTGATTATTTACGGCTTTGCGCTAGGCATTGACTGGCTTATAGCCGACATCAACTTTTCCAGCGCAATAACGCATACAATAATCGCCATCAGCGCCCTGATAGCCATGATATCGACATTAACCGGAAAAGATGCCAGTTCCTTTGTTGGCAGACTATTCGGAAAGTGGTAATTAAAAAACAACCCCTGAATTTCGCTTAAAAGACAACACAGCGAACATATAATAATCAACGCTTTCCGCAACATACTGATTTTGCTACTATCGGTTGCAGGTAACTAGACATTAAAATAAACCACCTTAAATCAAAAAGTTATAGGTGGTGTCCGGTGATATAATGTTAGGCTCAAATAATCCAATACCAGTAGCAACTTAGCAACAGTGGAATAAGAATGGCAAAGAAAAGCGAAAATAAAACAGAAGAACCGTTAGAAAAACAGCTCTGGAAGTCGGCTGACAAGCTGAGAAAAAACATTGACGCTGCGGAATACAAGCACGTAGTGCTAGGACTAATTTTTCTGAAATACATATCTGATGCGTTTGAAGAACTGTACCACAAACTAAAATCTGGAGAAGGCGAATATGCCGGGGCTGACCCAGAGGATAAAGACGAATACAAAGCTGAGAATGTGTTTTTCGTTCCCGAAAAAGCCCGTTGGACTTATTTGCTCTCACAGGCCAAACAACCCACTATTGGTAAGTCTGTGGATGAAGCTATGGACTTTATCGAGAAGGAAAACGCTTCACTAAAAGGTGTTTTACCAAAAGTTTATGCACGACAAAACCTTGACCCGACCAGTTTGGGTGAACTGATTGACATGATTGGTAATATTGCCTTGGGTGATGCCAAAGCTCGAAGTGCGGATGTGCTTGGGCATGTGTTTGAATACTTTCTGGGTGAATTTGCCTTGGCAGAAGGTAAAAAGGGTGGGCAGTTCTACACGCCAAGAAGTGTTGTTGAGCTCTTGGTAGAAATGCTCGAACCTTATAAAGGCCGAGTATTTGATCCTTGCTGTGGATCGGGTGGAATGTTCGTGCAGTCTGAGGAGTTCGTAACCGAACACCAAGGAAAGATCAATGATATTTCCATTTACGGACAGGAAAGCAACCAAACCACTTGGAGACTGGCAAAAATGAATTTGGCTATCCGTGGCATTGATAGCTCGCAAGTGAAATGGAACAACGAAGGCTCGTTTTTGAATGATGCCCACAAAGACCTTAAAGCCGATTATATCATTGCCAACCCACCGTTTAACGTGAGCGATTGGAGCGGTGATTTGCTTCGTAAAGATGGACGCTGGAAATACGGCACACCACCCACAGGAAATGCAAACTATGCATGGATACAACATTTCATGTACCACTTGGCACCAAGCGGACAAGCAGGTTTTGTATTGGCTAAAGGGGCTTTGACTTCTAAAAGTGGCGGTGAAGGCGACATCAGAAAAGAATTGGTGGAAGCCGATTTGATTGACTGCATTGTAAACCTGCCTGCCAAGTTGTTTTTGAATACCCAAATTCCTGCTTCGCTTTGGTTTATGAGCCGCAACCGCAGTAATGGCAAGTTCCGAAACCGCACTGGCGAAATTCTCTTTATTGATGCCCGCAACTTGGGGCATTTGATAAACCGCAGAACCAAAGTGCTTTCTGAGGAAGACATACAAACCATTGCAAGCACCTACCACAACTGGCGAAATACCGATGGCAACTATGAAGACATAAAAGGTTTCTGTGCTTCTGCCACCAAAGAACGGGTAGCCGAACTGGACTATGTACTCACCCCAGGCCGCTATGTAGGCCTGGCGGAGGAAGAAGATGACTTTGACTTTGCAGAACACTTTACGAGCCTGAAAGCCGAGTTTGAAGCCCAACTCAAAAAGGAAGTCGAACTCAACGAACGCATTGCCGCTAACCTTCAAAAAGTGAAAATTAATGAGTGAGTGGAAATCAAAAAAACTTGGGGATTTTATTAAAGTCAAGCATGGCTATGCTTTTAAAGGGAAAAGCATCACTGATGAAGAAACCGATGCAATACTTGTGACCCCTGGAAACTTCAAAATTGGTGGCGGTTTCAAATCTTCGAAGTTCAAATATTTCAATTCAGACTATCCAGAGGATTATGTCCTTTCAGAAGGTGACATAGTAGTGACTATGACAGATTTAAGTAAAGAGTCTGACACGCTTGGATATTCAGCAAAAATTCCATCAATAAAAGGTAAAGTATTACTTCATAATCAACGAATCGGTTTAGTCGAGTTCATCGATAATGATGTATCAAGGGATTATCTCTATTGGTTGATGCGGACTGCAGAGTATCAATGGTATTGTGTGAGTTCAGCTAGTGGAACTTCCATAATGCATACGTCACCTTCAAGAATAGAGGACTATGATTTTAAGCTACCACCACCATCTGAACAACACGCAATCGCATCCGTTCTATCCAGCTTAGACGACAAAATAGACCTGCTGCACCGCCAAAACCAAACCCTGGAGCAAATGGCGGAGACGCTCTTTCGGCAGTGGTTTGTGGAGAATCCCAATCCTGAATGGGAAGAAAGGCCTTTGAGTGAATTTGGTCAAATTATCTGTGGTAAAACACCAAGTAAAAAGAAGCCTGAGTATTTTGATGGTGAATATCCTTTCATCAAAATTCCAGATATGCATGGGAAGACATTTGTTTTTGATACTCAGGATTCATTGAGTGAAGAGGGGTTTCTATCTCAGGAGAAAAAAGCATTACCAGCAAAATCAATCAATGTAAGCTGTATTGCGACAGTCGGTTTGGTAACTATGAACGCTTTTCCTTCTCAAACAAACCAGCAAATCAATTCAATCATAACTGATGATGAATACCGATACTACTTGTATTGTGAAATGAAAAATTCATATGACCTTTTACACGCTATGGCAAGTGGAGGTACGGCAACATTGAATTTAAATACAGGAAATTTTAGCAAAATTCCTGTCTTACAGCCTGATGAAGCAACACTAGATAGGTTCAATGAATTTGTCAGTCCAATGTTTGATAAGATTTTTGAAAACCAAACCCAAATCCGCACCCTAACCGCCCTGCGGGATACGCTGCTGCCGAAGTTGATGAGTGGTGAGGTGCGGGTTTCCGAGTCCACTTTAGAAAAGATTTAAACTATGGCAGACGAACCAATAAGAGAAGAACAATTAAAAAGAAACTTGGCTACAAAAGAGGTCTATCATTTTGTAGACTCTGAAAAAGGTATTGACCAGATTTGTCGTGAAGTTTTTAAAAGGTCAGACAAAGTTGTTCACTACCCTATTGGGTTTAATGGAGGGCCAAAATATTCAAAAGTTAAGCAGTTCATTTATGAGGGATTTGGCAATCAATTGCCAGTAGGTGTAAGTAAGTCATCATCAAGAGGCTTGGGGTTTACAAAAGTTCTTAAACCACTTATTGAATTCATTGAAGCAAGTTTCCCAACGGACACAATTAGAATCATCAAAACGGGTGAAAGCGCATTTAGTGCAGATAGAAAGACACTGACCTTATCAGAGAGTGACCTAATAAAACTACACGAAGTTTTCCAACACAATTTAGATATTCAGAAACAAGATAGAGAAGTTCTCGCATCAGAAGAGCTTCATAATCTGTTTCCAGATGCAGTTGATTCCGCTGAAAGGGAATATGTAAAGAATTCAATATCTACTGCTCTTTCAACTTGGAAGCAATCACTAGATGAATTTTCAAACACTGACAAAGAAGCCATAAAGGAACTCTTTGAAAAACTCATGCTTGCTGATGGTTTCATTTCGCCTGAAAGTTTGCTGAAAACTAAAGAGACGATAGATGAGCAATACATTGATGACGTAATTGCAGACTATGAAAAACTCATGCAACAAAAAACAGAAACTGAGAATCTCGAGAAAAAATGGCAAGGCTTCCTAAAAAAGCATAGTTGGATTTTCTCTTACATTTTTTCCTTTCCAATCATTTTGCATGAAGATGAGGCTTATGTGGGAGGTAAGGGAATTTCAAATAAAAACGGGAAGGTTACAGACTTTCTGGTTAAAAACAACCTTACCAACAATGTTGCTTTTATCGAAATCAAAACACATAAAACTGACTTAGTTAAGAAGGGGGCTGCATACAGAGGAAACGATGTGTTTTCTATGAGTTCCGATTTATCTGGTGGTATTTCACAGGTTCTAAATCAACGCGATAATTTTCAAAAACAATTTGCCATTCACAAGATGAATAGTGAGGACAAAGGATTTGAAACCTTCAATTCAAAGTGTGTTGTATTGATGGGTTCTATTTCAGATTTGAGCGATAAAGAATTGGGTTCATTTGAATTATTCCGAAGCAATAGCAAAGATGTGGAAATATTAACCTTCGATGAACTGCTGGCAAGATTCAATAACCTTAAAGAGCTCATGATGGGCAAAGTGAATTAGCATAAACTAGATGACAAGAATAACCGAACATAGCATAGAAGATTTTGCCATCAAATTGTTGGAGCATTTGGGCTATGAATACATCTATGCTCCAAGTATTGCCCATGATGGCGAATATCCCGAACGGAGTTCATACGAAGAAATCCTGCTCACGCATCGCTTGGCAGAAGCTGTGAGAAGAATTAACCCAACCGTGCCACCTACTGCACAAGAAGAAGCCATCAAAGAGATTCAGCGTATCCATTCGCCCGAGTTATTGACCAACAATGAAAGCTTTCATCGCTTATTGACCGAAGGCATCAAAGTCAGCTATCAAAAAGACGGACAGCAAAGAGGTGATTTGGTATGGTTAATCGACTTCAACACACCTGAAAACAATGATTTTATTGTCGCCAATCAATTTACGGTGGTAGAAGAAGGCGTCAACAAACGCCCTGATGTCATTCTCTTTGTAAACGGTATTCCTTTGGTAGTGATGGAACTGAAAAATGCAGCAGACGAAAACGCCACCATCAAATCGGCATTCCGCCAAATAGAAACTTACAAAGCAGTTATTCCAAGTCTGTTTACCTACAATGCATTCACGGTTATTTCAGATGGATTAGAAGCCAGAGCAGGAACGCTTTCATCGGGTATGAGTCGGTTTATGGCTTGGAAATCGGCAGACGGCAAAGAAGAAGCATCACACTTGGTGAGCCAAATGGAAACGCTTATCAATGGCATGCTCAACAAAGAAACCTTGCTGGATTTGATCAGGCATTTCATTGTTTTTGAAAAATCGAAAAAGGAAGATGCCAAAACAGGCGTAACCACCATTTCAACCATCAAAAAATTAGCGGCTTATCATCAATACTATGCTGTAAATCGAGCAGTAGAGTCTGCCATGCGTGCCACAGGTTATACGGCAGAAAAAGAAACACCCACCAACATGGTGATGGAATCGCCTGAAAGTTATGGGTTACCTGGGGTTAAGAAGCAACCCAAAGGTGACCGGAAAGGTGGTGTGGTTTGGCATACCCAAGGAAGCGGGAAATCCCTTTCCATGGTGTTCTTCACGGGTAAAATCGTGTTGGCGTTGGATAATCCCACCGTTGTGGTCATCACCGACAGAAACGATTTGGACGATCAGCTCTTTGACACCTTTGCTTCTTCTGCTCAGTTATTAAGACAAGAGCCTAAACAAATAGAAAACCGAAACGACTTAAAGGAAAAACTGAAAGTGGCTTCCGGTGGTGTGATTTTTACCACCATTCAGAAGTTCTCACCCGAAGAAGGCAATGTGTACGAAACCCTTTCGGAGCGAGAAAACATTGTTGTGATTGCTGATGAAGCCCATCGAACGCAATATGGTTTCAAAGCTAAAACAGTAGATGAAAAGGACGAGTATGGCAATGTGGTAGGTAAGAAAACCATGTACGGCTTTGCCAAGTACATGCGTGATGCTTTACCTAATGCTACCTATATCGGTTTTACTGGAACACCTATTGAAAGCACGGATGTCAACACACCTGCAGTTTTTGGAAACTATATCGATGTGTATGACATTGCCCAAGCCGTAGAAGACGGAGCAACCGTTCGCATTTACTATGAAAGCCGTTTGGCAAAAGTCAATCTAAGCGAAGAAGGTAAAAAGCTGGTAGAGGAATTGGATGATGAGTTGGACGGAGAAGAACTTACCGAAACACAAAAAGCCAAAGCCAAATGGACACAATTGGAAGCCTTAATCGGCAGTGAAAACCGCATTAAGAATGTAGCCAACGATATCATTCAGCATTTTGGTCAACGCCAAGAAGTATTTGAAGGCAAAGGCATGATTGTCGCCATGTCCAGAAGGATTGCAGCTGACTTGTATGAGGAAATTATCAAGTTAAAGCCTGAGTGGCATTCAGATGATTTGGACAAAGGCGTGATTAAAGTGGTAATGACTTCATCATCTTCAGATGGACCGAAAATTGCCAAACATCATACTACCAAACAACAGCGAAGAACCCTTGCCGACCGCATGAAAGACCCAGACGATGAATTGAAACTGGTGATTGTTCGGGATATGTGGCTTACTGGTTTTGATGCACCAAGCATGCACACCCTTTACATTGACAAACCGATGAAAGGCCATAACCTGATGCAAGCCATTGCACGGGTCAACCGAGTGTACAAGGACAAGCCAGGTGGTTTGGTCGTTGATTATTTGGGCATTGCTTCTGATTTGAAGAAAGCATTGTCGTTTTATTCTGATGCAGGAGGAAAAGGCGACCCAACCATTGCCCAAGCCCAAGCCGTTGAGTTGATGCTCGAAAAACTGGAAGTAGTTTCACAGATGTACAGCGGATTCCCGTATGAAGACTATTTCCAAGCCGAAACAGGACAAAAGCTTTCCATGATTCTAGCAGCAGAAGAACACATTCTCGGACTGGAAGACGGTAAGAAACGATACATCAATGAAGTAACCGCCCTATCCAAAGCCTTTGCGATTGCCGTTCCGCACGAGCAAGCAATGGACGTGAAAGATGAAGTGTCATTTTTCCAAGCGGTTAAAGCACGTTTGGCCAAGTTTGACGGAACAGGTTTAGGCAGAACCGATGAAGAAATTGAAACCACTATTCGTCAAGTAATTGACCAGGCCTTGGTTTCGGAGCAAGTGATTGACGTTTTTGATGCCGCAGGTATTAAGAAACCAGATATTTCCATTCTATCTGAGGACTTCCTGATGGAATTAAAGGGAATGGAACACAAAAATGTGGCGCTGGAAGTTTTGAAGAAATTACTGAATGATGAGATAAAAGCACGTTCTAAAAAGAATTTGGTCAAGAGCAAGTCGCTCAAAGAAATGTTAGAGAACTCCATCAAGAAGTACCACAACAAGATTTTGACTGCTGCCGAAGTGATGGACGAACTCATCAAGTTGAGTAAGGAAATCGTAAACATGGACAGTGAGGCCAAAAAACTTGGACTGTCTGACTTTGAATATGCTTTCTACACCGCAGTGGCTAATAACGACTCAGCCAAACAACTCATGCAGCAAGACAAACTGAGAGAACTGGCGGTGATATTGACCGAGCGAGTAAAGCAAAACGCATCCATCGATTGGACAATCAAGGAAAGTGTACGAGCAAAACTGAAAGTAATCATCAAGCGGACATTGAGACAATACGGCTATCCACCAGACATGCAAAAACTGGCAACAGAAACGGTATTGAAACAAGCCGAGATGATTGCGAAGGAGATAACGCTTTAGCTCATAGAATGCGCTTGGTAAGACTCAGGACATGGGAAAGTCCCGCCAAGATTCTGCCACACCTTAGAGCAAAGCGTTACTCATACTCGCAAATATTGCTTATATAGTCGTTACTCTTTCAGAACATAAATCTCGCCATCAAAACTGCCCTGAATGGTTAGGTTCTGATTGGTCAGTGCTGCCAGGTAATCCAGTTGTTGGCGTCTGATGATCTGGCCGGGGACTAGCAAGGGTATGCCTGGTGGATAGGGCGTGACTAATCCAGCGCAGATGCGATTTTCAGTTTCTGAAATTGGGATGCATTCACGAGCGCCAAAGAAGGCTTCGTTAGGCAGACAGGCCAGTTCGATAGGTGGCAGGTTGTCCGGTATTTTGGAGCGACGGCTTGAGGTGGTGAGTTTGACGCGGCCGCTGTCTAGTTTTTTCAGTGCATTGTAGAGGCGGATAATTTTCGAGCGTGTGCCGCCTAGTGTTAATAACACAAGAATGGTGCTGTGGGTGTATTTTTCGATCTCCAGCCCAACTTCATCCAATAGGTATTTATGAATGTCTTTGTGTGAGTAAGGCAGTTCGCTGATGTCGATCAGGATCTTTAAAGGATCATGCCCCATATTATCCGATTCAAAATGTGGAAAAATATGTTTGAAGTCTTTGCCATCGAGCACTTTGATTTTATTTAAAGTGGCCATCTGTTGTTTGAATTCTGCGACATGATTGAGTAGCGAATTTAAGATCTTATAACCTTCCATCTCTAGCTGTTTATGGCACACATCAAGCGAGGCAATTAGCTGATATTTAGGTGAGGTGCTGGCGTAGATGCTGAAAATTTCGCGGAAAAAATCTTCATCAAAGTCCGGATCGTTGATATGAATATAGGAAGCCTGTGAGAAAGCCGACACTACTTTGTGCGCAGAGTGGGTGACATAGTCTGCCCCTGCGTTAATCGCTGAGTAATAGCGAAACTGTGGGTGGAACAATGAATAAGCAAACCAGGCCTCATCAATAAAGACTTTGACGTTATGGGCATGGGCTAAATCTACGACCTGCTTTAAATCACTTAACAGACCATCATACGTGCAGCCGGTCAACACCAATAGTTTGGCATCGGGGTTTTGCTTAATCGCCAGCTTCATGTCAGCCAGCGAAGGCGGTGCAAAAATGCCGTATTTCGGATTGAGGATACTGGACAGATAAATCGGCATACTGCCAGATTGTAAAATTCCGTAATGCACAGACTTATGGCAGTTGCGATCGATAATGACCTTGTCACCTTTGCGCAGCAGCGTCTGCAGAATGATTTTGTTCGAGGTGGATGAACCATTGGTGACGAAATAGGTGCGTTTAACTTCAAAGGTTGTTGCCGCAGCCTGTTGGGCGCGACCGATATAATTGGTGCTATCGGACAGTGAGCCCAAGGAGTCTACCGAAACGGAAAGGTCACCGACAAAAACATTGCGGCCATAAAACTGATAAAAGTCGCGGATGTAGGGTGAGTTTCTAAAACTGGCTCCGCCACTGTGCCCTGGTGTGTGCCAGGAATCATTAGATTCGGCTACATAGCGTTTATAGGCTGTCCAGAAAGGCGTTTCACAGCGATCGTCAAAATCATTGATGATATAACCGAGGATGGACTCGGGATCGGATAGGACATCATCCTTGAAAAAGAAGGATTCGATATATTCTGATTCATTAACGATATCGAGCCCTTTGCTATCATCACCTAATACGTAAACCGGCAATTCCAGACGGATAGATTTTAACTCGTCAATGAACTGGGCATAGCGATTAGCAATGGCGTTCTCACGAATCTGCCAGCTAACAATAACTGCCTGGATGTCACCATCGTCACGAATATAGTCGAGGCCTTTTGCAAGCGTGTCGCACTCAATGACCTCCAGGGTTACATCGGTACGCTCAAAGTTATCAATGGTTTTTGACAGGTTATGAGTTAATTCAGAGAGAATGGGTTTGTCGTCTTCAATCAGAAGAATTTTCAGTAATGGCAGCACTATGCATTCCAGCTATTTTATATCTTACAATTAGCATACATAAAAGCGGGGTAAGAAAGCAAAGACAGAAAGCCAATACAGAAAATTAGGCGTTGATCATTCTTCAAGAAGCTTTTCGAAAGTAAGCACACGAATTAACTGTGGGCTAAGGCAAAGTTCAAGCTGCTGTAGCCACTCATAAATCACTTCAAGGGTATTCCAGTCATAGTAGCTATAATCTTGCTCACTTAGGAGACGGAAGCCATCCAGAAACTTGCCTAGAGATTGTTCAAGAATATCATCAGGAATAAAAAGATTAGGATCAGTCAGTGCAAGTCGTGCTGCCGCCTGAGTACTACGTAAAGTTGCAGCTGGAACACCCTTTACTTGCAAGAGTTGCTGCGCAGGCAGCTCTACCAGATCGGCAAGTGACTCGATACCTGACTTTGCCAGAGCCTGAATGAGCTTGGTATCGGAAGAGTTAAGATAACGGATGGGCAGCTTGGATAGGTAGTCGTAAGCGATGATGCTCGGTGTTCCAGACTGAGTGAGCTGTTCGAGAGCTTTCTGGTTAGACTTTTTCTTGGCATCATAAGTAACTTCCAGTTGCCAGCCATCCTGAGCGAGCGGATAACGCTCGGTATCCAGTTGCAGGTTAGTCTGTTCCTGCGAACTTGGGAACTGACCCATACGCACCTTGATGGATGAAATCTCCACCATAGGCGCGTCGTAGTAGGTACTGGTGCTGGCTAAAGCCGTTGTGAGCTCGCCGTGTACCAGATGAACCATATCTTCTAAATCAACACTGGGCATAACGACTACCTGATTGACTTAAAGTTTAGCTCAATTTCACTGTAGATATTAGCAGTGGTGGTTGAGGCCTGAGGATCGCGATTGTTGGCAGGCTTGATGGCAACTTTTATATCTTCCGTAAGTTTGGGTTTAAGTATACCCGCCTTTATGGTTGGATTAGACAGTATACGGCTACGTGCACTGATTGTTTTTGTATCAATGACCGACTTGCGAATGGAATCTTTGAGCTTAATGCGTTTATCGAGCACCGCTTTTTTCGCTTTCGGCTTGGGCTTAGGTTTTTCTGCCCCGCCGTTTGCAGGTGCTGCTTCTTCTTCTGAGTCTTCGCGCTCTACTGAAGTATTGAATGTGAACTTGGCATTGATTTTACCGCTGTCGACGATGATGTTAGAAAAACCATGTTCGATAGCATTGATCATGGCCTGACGTTTTTGCTGAGCAAATGGTCTTGCCGCAGCACGATAAATTTCTAAAACATCAAGTTCGGTAAAACTTCCCTTTTTGGCAGAATCAGTATCAGTAAGATCCAGTCCAAGCTGTTCCAGAATAGCGGGTGACTCAGGGCTACTACCCTTTTTTACTTTATAGGGAGCACCTTCGAAAATAGCGTGCCTGCTGTTATCACTGGTAGTTGGAAAATAAGAGCTTAGCAGGCGATCAATTTGTTCGAGGAAGGTATCGTCCTGTAATAAATTGTCGATAAACAAACCTTCAGGCTGACTAACAAGCTCTTTAATTTCCAGTAATTTTTCCTGTTGCTCCGCTTGTGAAGTGACGACGGCGTCGAATACTTCAGAGATGAGCTTCGCCACAAATTCGGCGAAGCCCATATCAGCGGGCGTCAAAATTTCTTCTGACATAATGCTCTCCCGCTTAGTCTTGATCTAATGGTAGGTAATCAGTTTTAAAGTTCAGATGGACACGACCATAGATTTGTACGCTGCTGCTTGAGCGGTCAATGTCGGTCTTAGTTGCGGTTGAAACTTTAACGCTGTTATAGGATGTTGAAGCAGAGGCTTTAACCCATCCTGATAATAGACCACCAGTTTTGGCTTTAGCTCGGAAGTTAAAGTTCTTGCGGTTGTAATCGGTAGAGCGATTTTGTAGATAGGATGAACCGTAAGTGTTAAAGGTCAGGCGTGTTTCAATTTCACCTTGTTCGATGACTAAGCGAAGCAAACCTTGCTTAACCATTTCTTTGAGCAGGGTATATTTATCAGCAGCAAGGCGATTGGCAACAGCATCAAGTATGGTGTTGAACTTATCTTCGTCCAAGGCACCAGTGGGAAGGTTTTTACCGTTATCTTTAAAGGCATCGTCATCAATTTTGACTGCTTCACCGATTAGGTCTGCATCAGCTTTTGCTAAGGTAGCTCCCGGTCTTACCTTTGGATTACCATCCTTATCAGCGCCTACAACTTTAGATAAGAACTGTAATAGCATATTCCCATCAATATCATCCTTGGTATCATTGATGAATGCCTGCAACGACTTTCCTGTTTCTTTCAACAGTTCAACATAGGCTTCGGTTTGACGTAAGTTGGATGCGATTAATGAGTCAAAAACATCGCTTACCAGTTTGGTGGTGAATTCGGGAAAACCGATTTCGGGTAGGTGGGTTGCCAATTCAACGGCTTCATTGCTTCCAGACATAAAATTTCTCCTTGTCTTTGGTTTTGGTTAGTAAAACTATGTACAGAAAGCCACTTGCTCATCATGAGACTTGTGTCCTTTCTGTATTGGTGTAACCATTTAAAATTCCATTTGCGAGTGATGCTAGTTAATGACTTATACTTTGTCAACAGTTATAGATAGTCAGATTTGCATTGCTAACTCTATGAAAACTGTAAATAAATTCAACGCATGACTTCTGTCGAAAGTCGTTTTATGATGGAAATCAAAGGCGAGAATTTGGTCATAATAAAATAGCTAAGGGATGTGTATTGAAGGCTTGTAAGGCAGTTTTACTATTTACAAAGGCGCTGTTGTTGGTAGCAATGCTAACGATGTATGGTGCTGCTGTATGGGCTGAAGACAAAGTCAAAATTGAAGAAATTAATATTGTCGTCAATCCAATTTTTAGTGAAAAAGAGCGTACAGGCTGGTTGTATGAAACTGCCGACAAACTACACATTGACACCTACCCCTATGTCATCAGTCGATTATTACCTTTCAAGAAAGGCGATAGCATTACTCTGCGAAGCATAGATGAAGCAGAAAGAATTTTGAGGGCGAAATCATTTCTGCGCGATGCCAGAGTGACCTGGAAAGAGTCGGATAGCGGCGATGGAATCATTATTGATGTAAACACTTGGGAAAACTGGACGCTGGTACCAAAGGTGGATGTCAGTCGTAAGGGAGGGATTACCGAATATTCCTATGGTATAGAAGACGATAATTTGTTGGGGCATGGGCTTAGGGCCACCATGCTATATTTTAAAGAGCAGCAACGTAGCGGCTACTCGCTGGTGCTGGCTTCCCAGGTTTCTACAGAACACCATGTTCAGGCTTCGCTGGTTTTGTCTGATACTTCTGATGGAGAACAATATTCCTTAGGATTAAGCAAGCCTTTCTACACACTGGACGACGAATGGGGAGCTGATTTTTACGTCAATACCGAGCGTCGGGATGACACCATCTACAGTAACGATGAAGAGGTTAATGTATTTGAACATAAGATCGACCACTTTGAGGGGGCTTATGGGATATCTGAAGGGCTGGTGAACGATCGGACAGTCCGTTTTCAGTTTGGATATACTCAGCGAAAAGATAGCTTTATGGAAGGGCCATTAACGATTGGGCTACCGGAGGAACGAAACTTTAGCTACCCTTGGTTTGGGGTTGATTATATAGAAGATAATTTTATCAAAACCCGCAACCTGTATTTGATTGGCCGGGTAGAGGATGTTCAGCTCGGCTGGCGCCATAATCTCAGAGTGGGAGTCAATATCGGCAACAGTAAATACCAGAAGGCTGTACACTGGAACTGGTATTCACGCTATACCAATCAAATTAATGAGGAGCATCTTTATACCACCTGGCTTACAAGCGAAGGCGTTGAGCCGGAAAATGGCCTGACTCCAACCTATTATTATTCACTAGGCTATGAATATTTTCATAACGCATCGAGCACTCGAATATGGTACGGCAAGCTGCAATTCTGGGGAGCAGAGAATCCTTTTATTGACAGGCCTATCTCGATTGGGGGCGAGTCCGGTTTACGCGGTTATCCATTGCAATATCAGCATGGCGATCAGGCCTATCTGATTAATCTGGAGAAGCGGTATTACCCGGGGATTAATTTGTTTAAATTGGTCGATGTCGGCTTTGCAGCTTTTACCGACATTGGTCGGGCAAAGGGTGACACCCTCTATCCCAATCAGGAGGAGGGGACGCTGGCGTCAGTAGGCCTGGGTATACGATTATTCTTTTCACGTTCCAGTGGGCGTAATCTGGTCAACATAAATTTTGCCAGGCCGGTTAATTCTGATTATCTCAATGATTGGGATTTCAGTATTACTGCAACCACCAGTTTTTGATCATAAAACCTTCCTGCAACAAAAAGTATGTCCGAAAATCTATTCAGATGTGTGTCTGGAAACATAATTTGGCATACATTCTTTGCACTTTCCCAAAAATGGTACAGTTATTTGATCGTGGAAATGTCTGGTTACATTTACTAACAACGGTATCGTTCTTTTTCGTGTCTGATAAGTAGAAACAAGAAAATTGTTTAGTCACTGAAAAGGAGTATGGATATGAACACTAAAACCCAAAAAACACATGAGTTTGATGTTAAAGATTATGTATTGGATGCCTGCTGGGCAGTCATTGCGGTTTTACTGGTAGGGATGATTATTTTCAGTATAATTTAATATGTTACGGTAACTTCTAGTTGCTTTAGTGGTCTAAGGATTCGAAGTCCCGAGTTACGAACATCTGACACTTTATTTGCCCGTCGAAAGACAAGGAACTGGCTGTGCCACACACTTCGCGATGCTTTAATCTTGTTGACTGGCAGGTCGATCCTGCCCTCAACAGGCTTATGATCGATGAGCAAACTTTTGAGCTGGAACCCAGGGTGATGCAAGTATTAGTCTGCCTGTACGACCATGCGGAGGAGCTGGTTTCAAAGGATGACTTGCTTGGCGAAGTGTGGCATGGCGTTTCCATCACGGACGATGCCATTTACTGTAGCATTTCAAAACTGCGTAAAACATTTCGACAGGTTGAAGAGCATCGTAGCCCACAATTGAAAACCATTACACGCCAGGGTTATATGCTGTGCCTTAATCCGGTTTACAGGGTACTGCACGATAAGGTTAAGGCTAAGGGCCATATCAATGGCGGTCATCAATCCGAACCTACCTATGGCCGACGTCATGATGACAGGCAGCTGACGACTGAAATCAGTGCCAATGGTTATGCTTTTAACACAGCGCACAAAAGTGAAATGACCAAGGATGCAAAACGTCTGGCGACTGCTTCTGAGTTAAAGCCCGTTAACCTGCAAATATTCGTCGCTAAAAAAAATGATGGCTATCATCAGGAGGCGGTTTCTCAGCATAAAAAATTAAAGCTGGTGCTTTTCATTTTATTATCCATCCTCTTGTTGCAGACCATTTTTATCGTATATCTATGACAGCTGGCTGTAATACCTGAACTACTTTTGCGTCATTTGTCTTAAGAAACTCTTAAGAATGTCTGATGAAGCATATGCGACTTGATCTAAGTCATTGCTTCTGAATAGCTTTAAAAGCTCAGAAGCTGAACAGGACTTTAGAGCAATTTTATTGAATACTGAAAGCTCATTGGAAAACAGCGCAAGCAAGGAGAATCCATGAAACCTAAAATAGTTAAGCCAAAACATGAGCATGAGTATGACGCAGAAGATGTCTTTTTAAATGTTTGTCAGGGCGCAGTTGCTGCCTTACTGGTGACCATTCTGGTCTACAACATTTTTATCTAGAGTTTCTCTGATTAGCTGATCAATTAACTGGGTAACCTGTTCAACACTAATCTGTTGCATCAGGTTGTCCCCTTTCAGTCGATAGCCCCAGGGAAGTTCTTCTGCCTTGCAGTTAAGCTGCGAAGTTGCATTGCGGGTATAGGCGTCGGCAACATAGTTCAGATAGAGATAGGGGCCTGTGCGCTTTGGATTGCTGTGGGCATACAGACCAATAACAGGTGTGCCCTGAGTAACCGCCATATGTGCAGGCCCTGAGTCAGGCGCTATAACAAACTGTGCTTTTTTCAGCACCGCCAATAATTGTTTTAAGTTGGTTTGGCCGATTAGATCGATTATTGGGCTTTTGCTATGGCTCAAGATGCTATCACCGAGCGAACGTTCCATCGCGCTTGGCCCTCCGGTCATGACCACTTTGAAACCTTTACCATGACAATAATCAGCCACTTTGGCGTAGCGTGCAGCCAGCCAGTTACGTTCCGCTTTGCTGGCCCCCGGGGAAATCACCATGAAAGGTTCTTGTGGCAATTGATTGTCGGCCCACAATTCTACTTCATGCGGTAGCGGAATGTTCCATAAGGGCTCACTATCGGGCACGTCAATGGCACGGGCAAAATCACGAAAGCCTTCTAAAACATGCATTCCTTTGCTATCAGTAATATGTTCATTCACAAACAGAGAATGAAGTTCTTTGCTGCGCTTTTTTTCAAAGCCGAGTTTGATTTTGGCGGGAATAAAATAGGCGGCAAGATTGGCGCGGAAGGCTAGTTGCATGTGTAACAGAATGTCGTACTGGCGACCTTTCATCGCTTGACGCAATTCAGAATATGCTTTCATGCCCTTGCTTTTGTCGAAGACAATAAACTCAACATCGGGCAAGTTTTTTAACAGTTGCGCTTCGATCTTGCCAATGATCCAGGTAATTAAGGCCTCGGGGTACTGCCTTTGGATGGCCTGCACCGTGGAGACTGCATGACAGACATCGCCGATAGCTGAAAGGCGCAATATGCAGATCGACTGCGGCGATTGAGGGAGCTCTTTTAACACAGTATGGCCTTGAAAATTAGGGACTTGCGACGATTTTAATGTATAGTAGGCGATAAACCAACCATCAGTCCCGCTTACTTTTCTGTGAAAATTGAACAAGTTGACAGAAATCGGTTCCTGGTGACAACCAAGCGCTATCGCGACAAGGTTACCAGCGACTGGTTTGATGCAAAACTATTAGCAGAGCAGGGAGCTATCATTGGACATTCAACCGGACGAAATACCACCTGGTTTTTTCAACAGCAGGACGAGCAGTTCGTGCTGCGAAAATACTTCCGGGGTGGCATTTTATCGAAGTGGGTTGAAGATTCTTATCTATTCATTGGCCTGAAACGAACGCGCGCTTATCGTGAGCTTGCGCTGTTGCGCAAGATGCGTAAGAAGGGCTTGCCGGTGCCCGAACCCGTGGCCCTGATGGTGGATAAAAATGGTTTTACCTATCGCGCTTCAATCATCATCGGACTGATTAAAAATACACAGGACCTTTTCCATGTTTTGCGACAGCGTTCACTTTCCGCTGACGAGTGGCAGGCAGTAGGAGCGTTGATTAAGCAATTTCACGATAAGGGTGTCTATCATTCCGACTTAAACATTCACAACATTCTGTTGGACGATCAGGGTAAGTTCTGGTTGATTGATTTTGATAAAGGACGACTGATTGCTAACAATGGCGCCAAGCTAGAAACTAACCTGGCGCGGCTGCAACGATCCCTGCGAAAGGAGCGTTCAAAATTCTCCGACTTCAACTGGCAGGACAGCGACTGGCAATATCTGCTGCAAGGATATAACGGTTAGGCTGTAAGCAATCAGGCCGACATTAAACCAATCAATAACGCAATGATCAGCATAAAGCTGAAAATGACCATATAAAGCAGGCCAAAGAGTGAGAAGCGCCAGATAGTTGCCCAGTACCCGGTCTGATAGAAATTCTTCTGGGCGAAGAACAGATAAATAAACAGTCCAAAGAAGACGAACCAGCCGAGATGCAACACTTGCAGTTGCGGCAACCAACCGACTAGTTGTACCCAGCCCAGATACAGCAGAATTACCGCAAACATGAAGCTGTGGCTGTGGATCAGCAGGACCAGATGCTCAACGTAGAGTCGCTTTTTGAATAAATAAAACAAGCCCAGTAGCAAGGCAAAAATCGGCAGGGCAAAAAGGACTGTCTGCGGAATCACTTCAATCATGTTCTGAACAATCGACAATCCTAAAGCACTGCGCGCGGCTTTCTGCTTTTCTTCCGGTAAGTAGGAAATGTCGTGGTAGGTGTCGCACAGTTTGTCGATGCGTTCTTCCAATGCCTGGTCGAGCCATTGCGGCCATAACTGAAACATGTCTTTGGCTTCAGATTTACAGTTAAGCGCCATTTCTACCGGGTCGCGCTTTTCCTGCGGAGCAGCCTGCTTCTCAGCATTTTCAAGCGCCTTGAGCACGTTTGGACTGATCAGTTTGTCGTCACCTAGTTCGTTTCTGACTTCAGCCAAGTTCTGCTGCAGTTCCGCCTGTTGCTGCTCTGTCATATCGGTTCCACCAAACTGAACATTGGTGATGTTAAAACCGCCCACCTTGGTCATAATCAGGAAAATGATCGACAGGATTAGGTAAAGCTTGATCGGTGTGACGTAATGGTTTTTGTGATGCGAATTGTTGAAGTAGTCACGTGATAAGGCGCCGGGCTTGACCAGCATGCGCGCGGTCTTAAAGACTTTTGAATCGTAGTTGAGCCAGTCTTCGACGAACTCGACCAGCAGTTCCTTGATGGTTCTTTGTGGGCGAAAGGTCTTCTGCCCACATTGATTGCAATATTTACCAGGTTTTTGGGAGCTGGGCTGACTCACTATGACTTCCTTGCGATGAGGTTTCTACCGGTAGAACGCTTTCTCTAAACTCTATAACATCAAAGTAATGTAGCAAAATTACGATGATAAACAATAAGATAGAAAGGCCGATACGCCAGCTCAGCGCCTTGACCAGCTTTTTACTGGACTCTTCATCACCCTTGCCTAAAAAGAACAGGCCCCTAAAAAGGCTGAATAATATGGCCAGCATCAATATAATAAGTACAATTTTAATCCACATAATTTAATTCTTTGCTTCCAGCCAATCGCTAAGGGACTGGTATTTGTCTAAGTGTCAGTGACGCATTATACGCTGATTGGCCCTGAAAACAGAAGCGTCAGAATACTAAGGGCTTGTTTTGTCAAAACCTTTGTTTCAAATATCGATAGGCGGGCGCCGATTTGCGCCGACCCTGATTCCCACGCTGGCCTTTTTACTGCTGTTGCCCCTGCTGTTGCGGCTTGGGATCTGGCAACTGGATCGTGCCGAGGAAAAACGTGACTTGATAGCTAGCCTGGAAGCTAAATCCAGCGAGCAAAGTATCAGCCTTGAGCGGGCTTTACAGCTGGACAACCCTGATCAGACCAAGGTTACGCTGGCTGGTCAGCCGGTGCCTGATCTCCATTTGGTGGTGGACAATCAAAAGCACGAGGGAAGGCTGGGCTACGAGATTTATGGCTTATGGCAAATTGAGCCAAGCGTTGGCAAATCAGTTCCGGGATATGTATTAGTCAGTCGCGGCTGGCTGCCTCGACAAGATTTTTACCAGAAGGTCCCTACAATCCCTACTTTCGAGGATCAGAAGCTTGAAGGTCAGCTCTATTTTTCCAAGGGGGCCAATCAGATTGTGGCGCAAAATGCCCAGTGGCAGAAGTTCGACGATGCCTGGCTAATCGGCCAGTTTGATCTGGAAACTATTGCAGAAAAAGCAGGCGAAATAGGGTATCATACCGCTCCTTTTGTGGTCAGGCAGCAGGCAGAGCCGAACTCACCCTTCGTCAGGCAGTGGGAGTTGGTGGCTAGTCCTCCGGAAAAGCATATTGCTTATGCCATACAGTGGTTTGGTATGGCTTTGGTTCTGATCATTTTATTTATGGTTTTAAATCTTAAGCGAGAGAGACAAGATGAGTCAGCAAACGGTTGACCCGAAAGTACGCAGCCAAAACCGCAAAGTGGTTTCGGCGTTAGTTCTGGTTTTTGCCGCGCCAGTGATTCTGGCTTATGTGGCGATGCACATGGGATGGTTCCAGGTGGCCACCAAAAATAACGGCACCCTTCTGGATATGCCTTATCCTCATTTTGACCAATTCCAGTGGATTGGTGTGGATGACCAGCCGCTACATTTCAAAGATTTTGAAACTCAGTGGTGGTGGATTTATTTCCCAGATCAGAATACCTGTGATGAAGCCTGTGAGCTGAATATTCACTGGTTGACCCAGACTCATGCCACTCTTGGAAAAGAATCTGAAAAGTTAACCCGTCTGATCGTTTTCCCTGACGATATTATTTATGAAGACAAGGTGCAGGATAGCGAGCAACTGCGGTTGGCTCGTGGCAATGGTCAGCCCACGATAGGCGATGGCGTGCAGCTTGAAACAGGCAAGATTTATTTGATGGATGTGCATGGCAATATTTTCATGCGCTACGAGCCAGTAGCTGATGAGCAGGAAGCGATAATGCGCAGCAAAGGTCTGCGTGATGATGTGCGACGTGCCATTAAGGCCACAGGTTTGTAAGTAGGTACTATCGATGCAAAAGAAAACATTACGTAAGTTTGCGATCTTTGCCAGTATTCTGGCGCTGTGCGTGATTTTATTAGGAGCCTGGACGCGTCTGAGCGATGCTGGGCTTGGCTGTCCGGACTGGCCTGGCTGCTATGGTCACTTCACCGTTCCTCAGGATGCTGACTACATCAAGCAGGCTGAGGTGGAATACAATCAGGTTTTCGAGGCCGATAAAGCCTGGCCTGAAATGATCCACCGCCACTTCGCCAAGGCGATTGGTTTGGTCATTATTATTCTGTTTGTCGGCGCCTGGCGCGGGCGTCGTAAAGATTCAACCATTCCGGTTTTAATTCCCTCCATTTTGCTTCCGCTGGTCATTTTCCAGGGGCTGCTGGGAATGTGGACGGTCACCTTAAAAGTGCATCCTTTTGTCGTGATGCTGCATTTGTTGGGTGGCTTCTCAATTATTTCGCTATTGTTTTTATACATTCTGCAATTAAGACCGAAGATTGTTTCTCTGTCGCAGGTGGTGGCCAAGAAATTCAAAAAGTTGGCAGTGGTCAGTTTCGTTCTGGTGATTATGCAGATTGCTTTGGGCGGCTGGACCGCAGCTAACTATGCGGCGACTGCCTGTACTGAATTACCTTTCTGTAATGATGGCTGGACCCAGAATGTAGATTTCAAGGGCGGTTATGACCTATGGCAAAAAGGTTTTGAGTTCGACGAGTTCAAGGCTCTGGAGCAGGAAAAATTTGAAGCCGACCTGGCTAAAGCTCAGGGTGAACCCTTTATCAATTATGAGGGTGGTGTCTTAAGTCATCAGCAGAAAGTGGCTATTCATGTCAGCCATCGAATTGGCGCCTATATCGTTTTCCTGGTGGTGGGTTTATTGGCCTTCCTGATGATTCGTGAAAAAGACAGCGTTCTGATCCGTCACTTTGGTCGTGCTCTGGCATTAGTGCTCATCGGACAAATGCTGCTGGGCTTTAGCAACATCATATTCGCACTGCCACTTTACGTTGCGGTTGCCCACAATGGCGGTGGCGTTATTTTATTACTCACTCTAATTGCGGTTAACTTTTTGGTCAGTTGGCAGTTTAAACAACCAAAACGAGCGGGAGGCAAGCATGGCTAATTCGAATCAGCAAACCCAGGCAACAGAGGGTGCGCCGAAAAGCCAGGGCCGTCCCATAACATGGCGTGATTATTACGAGCTGACCAAACCGAAGGTGGTTTATCTATTGGTCTTTACTGCCGTCGTCGGCATGTTTCTGGCCAATGATGTCACTCAAAGCTGGTTCCCACCTTTGAATGCGTTGATTTTTGGTACTCTGGGTATTGCCTTTGCATCGGGTGCCGCGGCCGTGGTCAATCACGTGGTAGATGCACGCATCGATACCATGATGGCGCGCACCATGCAGCGCCCGGTTGCTCAGGGGCGGGTCAAGCCTCGCAATGCGGTGATTTTCTCGACCGTACTTGCGGCTGTTGCGATGGCCATGTTGTGGTTTCTGGTCAATCCATTAACCGCCGTATTCACCCTTGGCGGCCTGGTGGGTTATGCCTTTATTTACACCATGTTTTTAAAGCGTGCGACGCCACAGAATATTGTGATTGGTGGTCTGTCTGGCGCGATTCCTCCGTTGCTGGGCTGGACTTCAGTGACCGGTTCGGCTGATCCACATGCCTGGCTACTGGTGCTTATTATCTTCACCTGGACGCCGCCCCATTTCTGGGCGCTATCGATTCATCGTATCGAAGACTATGCCAAAGCAGAAATCCCAATGTTGCCAGTGACGCATGGCGAAGACTTCACCAAAACTTCCATTGTGCTTTATACCGTTCTGTTGATTCTGTCGACCTTACTGCCTTATCTGACTCACATGAGTGGCATCATCTATCTGGTAGGTGCGATAGGCCTTGGACTGTGGTTCCTGTATTACACGGTTGTACTGAAATACCGTGAGCGTGATGGCATTGCCATGAAAACCTTCGGGGTTTCGATTGGTTACCTGACCTTCTTATTCGCATTCTTATTGATCGATCACTATGTCGATCCCTTTATTAATTTTTAACCAGAGCAGAGGCTAATATGCAGAAGAACTCAGCATTTGGCAAAATGATATTCATTCTGACAGCGGTGCTTGCACTCATGGCTGGTGTTATGTCGTACCAACTATTATTTGCACCCAAAGAGATGCAGCTGATTCGCACTTTTGGCGAGCCACGTGCAATCGCCAACTTTGAGGGCAAAACCCACACCGGTGAATCCTTCAATCAGGAAAGCTTTATTGGCAACTGGAGTATCGTCTTTTTTGGCTTTACCACCTGCCCGGATGTGTGCCCAACGGCGATGAGCAATATTAACCAGGTTATGCAAAAACTACCGGAAGATATTGCTAAGTCGACGCAGGTAGTGATGGTCTCGGTGGACCCTGAGCGCGATACTTTAGAGCGATTAAACAAATATGTTCCGGCATTTAACAAAGGCTTTATTGGCGTCAATGCAGGTCTTGAAGAAACCCGTAAACTGACCGAGTCGATTGGCGTTACTTTCTATAAAATTCCTGGCCATGATGATCCTGATAACTATCTGGTAGAACACACGGCGCGCTGGTTTATCATCGATCCTCTTGGCCGCCGTTACGCACTGCTGACTCCAGATGAAGTGTTACCGGGCGAAGATTTAGTTGGAACTGTGGCGAGGGATTATGAAATTTTGAGGGAACAGTCAGAATTCTAATCCCAGACTGGTAGTATTAGGAAAAAGATAAAGTTGCAGGCTAGCTCCAAGATTTCCCCTTAGAGTTAGCCGAGAGAAGAAAAGTTATAGGGCAAACTGGGCAGGACGCCCAATTTAGCCACTTCGAAACAGGACGTTTCGTATTGGCGGCCCGTAATAGCTTTGATGAGCGAGGGAAGTCCGAAGGACCTAACGACTGGGGTGCCTTTCTTTTTGGTTATTTTTTCTTGGGCACGCAAGAAAAAGTGACTCGCCGAGTGGCGAAACCCACACCTACAATTAAATAATCAGCCTGAAGTTTGCCACACAAATCATATGAAACTCTGGACCTATAAAACCTTAAAACAAGATCTAGCCCGTCGGGATCAGCATTCGGCGATTTGGGCTATTGCGTTGCCAATGTTGTTGTCGAATATGACGGTGCCGTTGGTGGGATTGGTGGATTCTGCGGTGATGGGGCATTTGCCGGAGGCGCATTATCTGGCGGCAGTTGGTTTGGGTGCGGCTTTGTTTACGTTTATCGTCTGGACCATGGGTTTTCTGCGGATGATTACGACGGGGTTGGTGGCGCAGGCTTATGGTGCGGAAGATCATGTGGCGATCCGGCAGTGGTTGTTTTTGTCTTCTCTGTTGGGTTTATCGGTGGCGTTGCTGACGCTGTTACTGAACCCTTGGCTGATTGATCTGATTCTGTGGTGGATTGAGGGTTCCACTGAGGTGGAGTTGAGTGTTCTGGCTTATTGGAATACTCGCATCTGGGGCTTGCCGTTTAGTTTGCTCAATGCGGTGATGATTGGCTGGTTTCTGGGTATGCAGACGGCGCGTATTCCTTTCTGGATGCTGCTGATTATTAACCTGCTTAATGTCGTGCTGGATCTTTATTTTGTGCTCGGTCTGGGCATGACTGTTGAGGGTGTAGCGCTGGCCAGCGTGATTGCTGAAGCGGTAGGTTTTGCATTTGGTGCTTATCATGTGGTGCGGCTGCTGGCCAAATATCCTATTGCTAATAAATTTAAACTGGCCTGGTATAAGCTAAAACGATTGCTCAGCTTAAATGGTGATTTACTGATTCGAACCTTGGCGCTGGAACTGGTCTTTTTTACCATTCATGCGCGTGGTGCTGAGCTGGGTGACGAGGTAATGGCAATCAATGCCATACTGCTGAATTTCCTGTTGTTAATTGCTAACGGACTGGATGGTTTTGCCAATGCGGTTGAGGCTTTGGTGGGCAAGGCGGTGGGTCGCAATAGCTGGCGCGATTTTCGTTCGAGCATCAATGTTGGCGGTTTGTGGTCGCTGCTGGTCAGTGTGATTTTCGCTGTGGTGTTCTGGCTATTTATTGAGGAATTTATTGGCCTGATCACGACTATTGATAGTGTCATCGAAGCTTCCGAGCCCTATCATCTGTATATCATTTTTATGGCGCTTGTTTCTGTCTGGAGCTTCTGGCTGGATGGCGTCTTTATTGGTGCCTCGCAAATCAGCGCCATGCGCAACTCGATGCTGATTGCAGTCATTGTCGGGTTTATTCCCCTGTATTTCCTGACTAAAAGTTATGGCAACCATGGCTTGTGGTGGGCTTTCTATGCCTTTATGCTACTGCGAGCACTCAGTTCGGTGCTATTCTTAAAAATCGGTATTCGAGCAGGTGCTTACATTGCGCTGGATAGAGAGCCATTACAGGATAGGATCTAAGGATTATCAATGCAGGTTGCGTTAGTCAGGTTATCCGCGATTGGTGATTGTACGCTGGTATTACCGGTGGTTCGTGCATTATTAAGACAGCAGCCTGAGTTGGAATTGCATTGGATTATCGGCCAAGCGGCTTATTCATTATTAAAGGACTGCAATCATCCCCGGTTACATTTTGTTCCCATCGACAAACCGAAGCGTATTGCTGATTATCGAGCCTTGAAAACGCAGTTGGCTGATATTCAATTTGATGCCGTGTTAGCGATGCAGGCGAGTGCTCGCGCTAATTTAATTTACCCGCTTTTTAACAGCCGCCGAAAGATAGGATTCGATAGAACCCGTGCGCGTGATTGGCAGTGGTTGTTTACTAACGAAAAAATAGCCTTTGCTGATGAGCACCTGCATGACAGCTTTAAGCGTTTTGCAGAGACTTTAATCGGCGAGCCGTTGCAAGTGACTGCTGATGATTGGGTTATTAGTGTTTCAGAGGATAATCAACAGTCTGCTCTTGAATTGAGTTTACCCGAGCAATTTGTAGTCATTAACCCTGCGGCGAGCAAGCTGGAGAGATGCTGGTCAGTAGAGCGTTATGTGCAACTGATTCAAAAGATTAAGCAGCAATTTAATTTACCGGTAATACTAACCGGTGGGCCGGATGAGCTGGATAAGACACTCGCTAAGGAAATTGAAGAGCAGGCAGATGTTATTAACCGTGTTGGCAAAACCAATTTGCAGCAGTTGGCTGCCATCTTGCAGAAGGCCAAAGTATGTATTGCACCAGATACTGGTCCAGCGCATATAGCCAATGGGGTGGGCACTCCGGTGATTGGTTTGTATGCGGTTGCGCCGAGTAAACTATCTGGGCCTTATCTTAATCAGGAATATACCATCGACAAGTTTGAACAGGCAGTAAAGCAGTTTCTGGGCAAGGAGCCGAATCAGATTTCCTGGCGGACGCGGGTGCATAACCGCCAGGCCATGGATCTGATCAGTGTTGATGAGGTTATGGCTAAACTGAGCAGTATCCTGAATAGATGATTCCAGTTAAGGCTTCATCTGATATTGCTCAATAAAAAGCTCACGGCAACGCTGACTGTCTTTTAATAAAGCAATTGCTTCCATCATCTGCTGACGATCTTTTTCGCGCAAAGACTCCTTCACTTCACGGTCAAAAAACTCACAGTTAGTCGGGTTGAGTAAGATAAAAGAGCCATTGGGCAATATCTGAATATTGGTCTGACGAATATCTTTCAAATAAATCCCTTCGTTATGCAGATGGTTGAGCCAGCTACCGAGCAGAATGGCGGTGGGTTCGTGACGATCGGCTGGGATATGGCTTAGACTGACTCCGGGAACTTCAAGGTAACGCAACATGTAGGCATTGCGCTCCTCGCACAGGGTAAATTCCTGTGGAGTGATGGTGTAGAAACCGCGGAAAGTAAACAGAGAGCACTTGTCCAGCATACGCTTGAGTTCCTGGCGCGTAATATCAATGGCCAGACTGGTGCGGCGAGGGAAGATATTCAGCAGTTGTCCGTCGAAGGTGCGTACCAGTTTTGGCAGGCCTTCCTGTCTAGTCAGTGTTTTGCCAGAACTTATGGCACCATCATGTTGCTCTGCACTAATTGCCTTGAGCCTGGGTGGTTTCTGCTTGTAGATGGTGCGCTGGCCCTCGGGCAGGGTTTTAAATCGACGATGAACCCAATAATATTGTTCCGGTGCCTGCATGATACAGGCTTCGAGAATCTTATTGGTCATGGTGCAGTCGATGTCATCCTGGCCGGTAAACTCTACTTCAGGCAGAACTTCGACAATCATTTTGCCCTTCTTGTCCTTGTGGTAACTGACTGGCAGCACAATGGCATTGCCCAGTTTAGTGATGCGCATTGGCGAATTGAGCGTTGCCATGGGATTTCCAAAGAAGGGGGCGAATACGGTCGCCTTGCGACCCATATCCTGATCCGGCATAAACCATAAATTCTTGCCGGATTTCAGCCACTTGCCTATAGAACGGATGTCATTGCGGCCCATGGTCTGAGTGCGGTTATTACGCCCTTTTTGGATATGATAGTCGAGTGCAGGATTCTTGTTAGGTCGATAAAAGGCAGCAAATTCGAGATAGCGCGACATAATGGCGCCAGACAGTTCTAAACTGGTGTTGTGATAACCCAGAAATAAAATGCCGCGTCCGGTGGCCTGAGCTTTTTCGTAATGCTCAAGTCCACGAATCTCATGGTATTTTTCCAGCTTTTTGAAAGGTTTGTACCAGGCCAATGCCAACTCGGCAAAACCTTCGCCCAGTGCCAGAAAGTGAGCCTTGCACATCTTTTGGCGCTCTGCGTAGCTCAGTTCCGAGAAGCAGTAACGCAGATTAGCTTCGACTATAATGCGGCGGCTTTTCACCCGGTAGAGTAAGCGCCCCAGCTGACGGCCACAGGCAATCACAAAAGGATAAGGGAGTTTTGCGAACAGTTTCAGCAGGCCAAAGGCCAGGCCAATGACGAGTGCGGATGTTTTGCTGGGTTTTTTAGCCAAGGGATTCAAATCATTAAAAAATTTTGGTCATTTTACCCGTAAAGGGCTTAATTATAAAACCGCAGATTTTGTAAACCTCTTTTCTCATGTAATACTAGGCTCTTTTTAAAATTCTAACGTCTTAATGAAAAAGCACTTTATTCTACATGGCGCCATGTTTATGGCGCTCGGGGTGGCTCTTGGAGCTATGGGATCTCATGCCCTAAGCTTACCCGCGGACATGCAAAGACTGTTTGAACTTGGGGTTCAATATCAGATTTATCATGCACTTGGCCTGTTAGCCGTGGGGCTAGTTTCGGGCTATCTGGCCAATCGCAGAGGAGAGCTGGCTGGCTGGCTGATGTTTGCCGGTATCATCGGGTTTAGCGGTGGTCTCTACTTTTACGCATTGACGGGCAGTGAGCTGATCCGTAAAGTAATCCCACTCGGCGGAAGTCTACTCATTATAAGCTGGCTAGTCTTTTTCTGGGCCGTCTTTGCCAGCAAGGTTGACAATAATAATCAATAGCCGGAATCAACGAATGGGGTAAGTTGATGGTCAAGGAACAGTTATTACAACATCATCAGGATAATTTCTGGGATTGGTCGTGCGTCTTTTATGAGGCCGCGCAGGTCAAACCCCTATTACTCAAGCTACAGGATAGCTATCAACTCAATGTTAACTATGTGCTTCTGGCCTTATGGGCGGAAGAACAGGGGATAGCTATGGACTCGGTGGTCTGGAAAAAAGTGATCCGCGAGGGGTTACAGGCTTCTCAGGCAGTAGCTGGATTACGTAACAGACGGCGACAGGCCAAACATCTGGGGCAAAAAGAAGAGTATAAAAAGCTTCTGGCACTTGAGCTTAAAGGCGAAAAACTGGTGCAACAACAGGCAGTTAAGAGCTTGTTACCCTTTTGGCCAATCGTGCCGCA
This sequence comes from Kangiella sp., assembly GCF_014762745.1. Lineage (GTDB taxonomy): Bacteria > Pseudomonadota > Gammaproteobacteria > Enterobacterales > Kangiellaceae > Kangiella. Next base: position 36,842 of record NZ_JABURJ010000135.1, on the reverse strand, counting down.
CTCTGTTGAACCAATGAGTAATTTACGTTTCTATATTCAAACTCAGGCTCAATCGCGAATCGAAGCGGATGAAGCCCTGCTGGAAGCTTCTGAACTAGGAGTAATAGTTCAAAAGTTACAGGTTTAGACCTCGCATTTTGCAGATATCTCCTGCACAATGCCTGTTTTTCAACCACTATTTGGGGAAAATATCAGTGAAACAACTAACTATGAAGAAAACAACTTTAGTTCTAGCGTTAAGCGCTGCATTGGTTGCCTGTGAGCAATCAAGTGATACAAAAAGTGAAACTGCAAAACCAGAAACTGCTCAGCAAGCTGCCGAGTTCAAAGGTGAGTATGATAAAGCTGCTTATGCAATAGGAGTCAATTTCTCCAAGCAGATGGGCCAGAATTTCGAGTCTTTGAAAGAATATGGCATAGAGATTAATCCGCAGATTGTCGCAGATGGCATCAAAGATGGTTTTGCTGGTAATGCTCAGCTAACAGATGAAGAAGTTGATGAGCAGATGGACGCCTTCCAGAACAATCTGAACACTAAGATGGAAGAGCACCAGGCGAAGCTGGAAGCTGAAGCACAAAAAGAAGCAGAAGCTAATCTGGCAGCCGGCGAAGCTTTCCGTGAAGAATATGCACAAAAAGAAGGTGTTCAAACCACCGAGTCAGGCTTGATGTATCGCGTGATCGAGGCAAGCGGTAACGACCAAAGTCCTAAGGCTGAAGATACCGTACGCGTTCATTACCGTGGAACCTTTATCGATGGTAAAGAATTCGATAGTTCTTATGCTCGTAAACAGCCAATCGACTTCCCTTTGCGTGGCGTTATCCCAGGCTGGACTGAAGGCGTTCAGTTGATGAATGTGGGTGATAAATACGAGTTTGTGATTGAGCCTGAGCTTGCTTATGGTGAAATGGATCGCGGTACTATTCCGGGCAATTCAACCCTGGTTTTTGAAATTGAACTACTTGATATCAACCCAACTGAGCCAGTTCAACCTGACGAAGAACCAGCCATCGACGAACAGCTTGAAGAGCAGGTTGAAGAAGCTGCTCAAGAGTTAGAGCAGGCTGCTGAAACGACTCAGGAAACTGTTGAAGAAGCTGCTCAGGAAGTTGAAGAGGAAGTTAAAGAAGCTACGGGCGACGACCAGTAATAAACGGTAGTAAGGGCTATGGCGGAAAAAAGCATTAAAACCTTCAAAGAGTTTTGGCCTTTTTATCTCGGCGAGCATCGCTTGCCGAGTAACCGCCTGCTGCATTATGTCGGCACGACCACATCATTGGTTCTGCTGATTTACCTTATCGCTACTGCCCAGTGGCTATGGTTACCGTTGGTATTAGTGGTTGGCTACGGCCCGGCCTGGATCGGTCACTTCACCATAGAGAAGAACCGTCCAGCCACATTCACCTACCCATTATGGTCACTGATGGCTGATTATAAGATGCTGTTTATGGCTATGACTGGGCAGCTGAAAAAAGAATGGCCTAAGTATTTTTGATAATATTCAGAAGGTTATAGGCACAAAAAAACCAGCTAAATCAGCTGGTTTTTTATTGGGAAGGAATAAATTAGCTTTTAATATTACTGCTTTCCAGCACAGTGACTTTTTCGTCTGATTCCAGCAAGGGGCGCATGGCGTCTAGTAAATCCAAACGCTGTTCTGACTCTGCCCACACCTCCCAGGTCTCAAATGAATCCCAGCATGACATGACGATGACATGATTAGGATTATCTTTAACGTGGAAAATTTCACCGGTTAAGAAACCGGCAGAGTTGCTGGCTTTGTTTTTGGCTTGGCGGATTAGCGCATGGTAGTCGTCTAGCTTACCTTCGCTGATAACTCGCTCGATAATAACTCGGATCATAAGAGCCTCGGTTGTACCTTAGGATTAAAGTGGTTTTGGTTGCTGGAATGCTTTAAACAATCTAAAGCCAAAGACCAGCGCCGCTATGATGAATATGATCAGCATCCAGCCAGGCATTGATATTCCTAAGAATCTCCAGCTGATTTTGGCGCATTCACCGGCGCCCGTTAATACGGTTTGTAAAACTTCCATGAAGGGTAAAACATCCATCATGTAATCTAAGGGTGCACCACAAGCTGGTGCTTCGCCTTCTGGCAGGCTTTGTAGATAGACATGGCGTCCGGCAATTCCGATACCAGCAAACGTGGTTAGTAATCCCAGGATCTGGTAGATGCGATTGCTGATGGAAGAGATGGGTGGGTTATGGATTGCGTTCAGGAGAAGCACAATACCCATGGCCGCAACAGCGACTCGTTGGAACATGCATAATGGACAAGGCTCGAGTCCATCAACGTACTGGAAGTAAAAGGCGGTTACCAGTAACTGATAACAGATGAAAGCACCAAAAAAGTTCCAGCCACGGCTATTTAAATTCATGTGATATGCTCTTGTGTCTTTGGTTCACAGGACGCGAATAGCGCACACTACCTGCACTTGGTTTAAAGTGCAAGCAGTTACGTTTCGCAATACTACCCGTGACATAGACGGTTTAAAAGTGACAATTTGTAACCATTTCCTTGCGGCTTATTTCTTCAGGGCTGCCGCCAAAGCATCGGCAAAAGCACCCTGCGGCTTATTTTGACCACGTTTAGCGGATTGGTTTCCTTTAAAGTTGCCTTTTTTATGGGATTTAGCATCGCGCTTTTGAGCGGGCTTTGATGCGGCCTGAGCATCGGGGCCAATCATCGACAGGCTGATGCGTTTACGCTGTATATCTACGTCCAGCACCCAGACCTTGACGATATCGCCGGCTTTTACCACTTCTGCCGGGTCTTTAATGAACTCATTGGCCATCATTGACAGGTGCACCAGACCGTCCTGATGGACGCCAACATCCACAAAGGCACCGAAGGCGGTTACGTTGGTGACAACCCCTTCCAGTTCCATGCCAATTTTCAGGTCACTCAGGGTTTCGACACCTTCTTTAAATTGGACCATTTTAAACTCCGGACGTGGGTCGCGGCCCGGCTTGTCCAGTTCTTTCAAAATGTCATTAACGGTATGTAAACCAAAGGTTTCGTCTGTAAAGTCCTGAGCCTTAACCTGACGTAACTTATCTGAGTTGCCCATCAACTGATGCACGTCCTGCAGTTCAAGAGCTTGCATCATTTTTTCAACCACTGGATAGGCTTCGGGGTGAACTGCAGAGCTGTCCAGAGCGTTGTCGCCATCACGAATACGCAGGAAGCCTGCGGCCTGCTCATAGGTTTTCGGCCCCATGCGCTCAACTTCGAGAAGCTGCTTACGGTTATTGAAGCGGCCATTAGAGTCGCGCCAGTTAACGATATTCTGCGCAATGGTTTTACTCAGGCCTGAAACGCGGGTCAGTAGCGGAACAGAAGCCATATTCAGGTCAACGCCAACCGCATTCACACAGTCTTCGACCACGCCATCGAGGCTTTTTGCCAGCTGGCTTTGGCTGACATCATGCTGGTATTGACCTACACCAATAGACTTAGGCTCAATTTTTACCAGCTCTGCCAGAGGGTCCTGTAAGCGACGGGCAATGGATACAGCGCCACGATAACTCACATCCAGATCAGGGAATTCTTGTGCGGCCAGTGCCGATGCAGAGTAGACCGAAGCTCCTGCTTCGCTGACCATGATCTTTTGTAATTTAAGTTGCGGTGCCATTTTTATCAGTTCGGCTACCAGCTTGTCGGTTTCTCTTGATGCAGTACCATTGCCGATACTGACAAGCTCAACCTTGTGCATTTCACATAAGGTCTGCAGTTTGCGTAATGATTGGTCCCACTGATTTTGTGGCGCATGTGGGAAGATGGTGGTTTGTGTCAGCAACTTGCCTGTTTCATCGACAATCACTGCTTTAGTACCAGTTCGCAAGCCCGGATCCAGCCCCATGGTCACCTTGGCACCAGCCGGAGCAGCCATTAGCAGGTCATGCAAATTGCGGGCAAAGATACGTATTGCTTCAGTTTCGCCCAGTTCACGCACTTTGGCTAATAATTCAGTTTCGAGATATAGGTGCAGCTTGATCTTCCAGGTCCAGAGGACTACCTGCTGTAGCCAGTAATCAGCCGGTCGCTTCTGATCTTTGATATTAAAATGCTCGGCAACCATCGACAGGCAAGGGTCGTTGGCTTCAGGGTCTTTGATAAGTTCCTGGTTAGAAACCATCTGCAAGGTCAGAATGTTTTCGTTGCGGCCACGCAGCAAAGCTAGGATTCGATGGGAAGGAATGGTTTTGAAAGCTTCGCTGTGGTCAAAATAGTCAGAGAACTTGATGCCTTCTTTTTCTTTGCCTTCAATGACCCTGGCATGAATAAAGGCGTTATCCCATAGGTATTCGCGCAGTGTTTTCAGCAGTTCAGCGTTTTCCGCAAATACTTCCATCAGAATCTGACGGGCGCCGTCCAGCGCATCTTTAGTCGATTCAATTTTATGTTCAGGATTGAGGTATTTCTCTGCTTCGGCTTCAGGATCAAGCGCTGGGTTCTGCCATAAATCCATGGCCAATGGCTCAAGACCTGCTTCGCGCGCGATTTGGGCTTTGGTGCGACGCTTGGGTTTATAGGGCAGGTATAAATCTTCCAGTTCACTCTTGGTGGTGGCTGCTTCAATCGAAGATTTCAGTTCTGGTGTCAGCTTTTCCTGCTCTTCGATACTTTTAAGAATGGCAGCGCGGCGATCTTCCAGTTCGCGCAAATAACCCAGTCTCTGCTCAAGATCCCGTAGCTGGGTGTCATCCAGTGCGCCAGTGACTTCTTTACGGTAACGCGCGATGAAGGGTACGGTCGAGCCTTCATCCAGCAAGCGAACCGCAGCTTCTACCTGTTGCGGGCGAACATTTAACTCTTGAGCTATCTGTTGGTTTATTTGTAACATCTTGTTAAGTGCTTATTGGGGAAAATATGGCGGCATAGTATAGTGCTTCGAAACCTATGAAAAAAGAACAAAATGCCCAAGTCGGCTTTGACTCAGCGCTCAACTGTGGGTAAATCAAGGGTAAAGCGCTACTGGAGCATGACTAATTGTTTGTTTTTATGGCCAATTTGTTGACAATTAATAACAAGACAAGAAAAGGCCTTTCTGATAAAAGTTACTGATGTAATTCTAATAGACGTTAATAATGTAACGGGGGCGCTTAATAGAAAGCGCATAATAAAGTAGAAGGAATGTTGGGTTATGACTGAAGAAACTCCGAAGATATTAGTGGTTGATGATGACGTTCGTTTGCGAAGTCTACTGGAGCGTTATCTGAAAGAGCAGGACTTTATGGTCCGCACTGTTGAAAATGCTGAGCAGATGGATCGTTTTCTGGAGCGTGAGAATTATCACTTGATGGTTCTCGATTTGATGCTTCCTGGTGAAGACGGTCTTTCCATTTGCCGCCGCCTGCGTTCCCAGAATAACCCCATCCCAATCATTATGCTGACTGCGAAAGGCGATGAAGTGGATCGTATTGTCGGTTTGGAAGTGGGTGCGGATGACTATCTGGCGAAACCTTTTAATCCCCGTGAGCTGTTGGCTCGTATCCGTGCAGTGCTTCGTCGCCAGGCCAAACATATTCCAGGGGCTCCAAGTAACTCCGAAACAGTCGTCAGCTTTGGGCGCTTTACTCTAAATCTGGCAACCCGCGAGATGACCGATGATGGTAATCCTATTTCATTGACTAGTGGCGAGTTTGCGGTGTTGAAGTCATTGGTTGAGCATGCTCGTCAACCATTATCTCGCGACAAGCTGATGAATCTGGCTCGTGGTCGTGATTACTCAGCGCTGGAACGCAGCATTGATGTACAGGTATCGCGTTTACGTCGTCTGATTGAAGCCGATCCGGCCCATCCGCGTTATATCCAGACGGTCTGGGGCGTGGGCTATGTGTTCGTTCCAGATGGTGGTGAGGCCTGATAGCTCAGGTCTTGCTCTGTTCCCTTTGACAGTCTCTATCACTAGCTTTCATGCGTATTCTGCCTAAATCAGCATTTGGCCGTATTGCCGTATTGGTCGGTTGCCTGTTGCTGATTAATCAGTGGGTGTCTTATCTGTCGATCTCCTGGTATGTGGCGCAGCCTTCAATGAAGCAGCTGGTGCAGTTGCTTTCGGCGGATGTGAAAACTTCACTTGAATTGCAGGCGCTGGAGTTTGAAGGGAAAATTGATGGCTCGGTGCGTCAGCAGATTATGGATAACCAACGCATCCAGTTTATTTCCACCCGTATGGGCGAGCCAAAACAGCTTAGAGAGGCGCGTCCATACAGCGTGTTGACCGAGCAGCTGGCTGAGAGTCTGGGCGTCAGTGAAACCCAGACTGAAATGCGGGTAGAAGAATCCGATAACATTTATTACTGGATTAAATCTCCGCAGCATACCAATGTCTGGCTCAGAATCGCGATGGATCCTTTCGAAGGTTTTTATATCCACCCGCCCGTGGTCTATATATCGGTAATTTTATTGTTAAGTCTGCTCGGAGGCTGGATTTTCACCAAGCAGATCAGCCGTCCACTGCGCCGCCTGGAATTTGCCGCGCGTGAAATTGGTCGTGGTGACAATCCGGGCCAGTTAAAGGAAGAGGGGCTTGAAGAAATGGTCACCGTGACACGAGCCTTTAACCAGATGGCGCGCAATGTGCAGCAGCTGGAGCAGGATCGTAATTTGCTGCTGGCCGGTGTTTCGCATGATTTGCGCACACCATTAACGCGTATTCGCTTAGCCACTGAGTTTATGGGTGAGGCGGATGAAGAGTTACGCGAAGGGATTGTGCGGGATACCGAGGATATGGATCAGATTATTGACCAGTTCATTTCGTTCGTGCGTGATGGCCGGGATGAGCGCGAGCAGCTCGGTGACTTAAATGCATTGGTTGAAGAATGTATCAAGTCGGTCAGATTACAAACTCAGGATATCAGTTTTGAGCTGGGGAAATTGCCGAAGATTTATTTTAAACCCTTGGCAATGAAGCGATTAATTACTAACCTGATCATGAATGGCCTGAAATACGCAGGGCCACCCCTAAAGGTCACCACCAAAATTGAGGATAAGATGATTCAGCTATCGGTGCTGGATGAAGGTCCGGGTATCAGGGATGCCGAGATGGAGCATCTATTCCAGCCATTCTCCCGGGGCGATTCGGCCAGAAGTGGCGGCGGCTCAGGTTTGGGATTGGCAATTGTCCGTCGTATTGCAGAAATGCACGGTGGCACGGTCACTTTGCATAACCGCGCCGAGAAAGGCCTGGAAGCGCGCCTGCAGATTCCTCTTCATTAGAACTTCTCACTAGAGCTTCCTGCAAGTCAGGCAGGTTCTCCTTTATTAATTGACCGATTCGCTACCCTGATTAGTGGTGATAAGCTGCGCAATTTCCTGCTGGGTAAACACTTCCTTCTTACTGCAAAAATCACATACTAACTCAACTTTACCATCATGCTCCTCGGCCAATTGCATCAACTCCTGTGGCTCAATGGTTAACAGGGCCCGCTCATTACGTTCACGTGAACAACTGCATTGGAACTGGATCGGTTTTTCCGTGTACAGAGTTACCTTGTCCTGATGGAACAGGCGATAGAGCAGATCATGATGAGATAATGTGAGTGCCTCTTCATCAGTAATGGTTTCGGCTAATGTGGTGACATGCTCAAAAGCAGTCTGTCGATCCTTTTCTTGATTGCCCTCATCAGGCATGGCCTGCAGGAAGACCCCGGTAATCCGCTCTTTACTAACAAACAGTTTGAGATAGGTCGGCAACTGCTCGGAACTGGTAAAGTAATCTTCAAGACATGCCGCAAGACTGTCTTTTTCCAGCGAAACAATACCCTGGTAGCGGTGGCCTTGCACCGGCTCAATGGTAATGGCCAGGGTGCCGCCCTGAGTCCACTTTTTGAAGTCATAATCTGTAATATCAGGATCGAGCGGGTGCATGACGCCACGAATATGGCCGTGATTATTGCATTCGGTGACCAGCAATTTGACCTGCGAAGGGCTTTGCAGCTGTAGCGAAACCTTGCCTTCGATCTTTATGATTTCAGCCATTAAGGCAGTCGCTGCCAAGGCTTCGCCAAGCAGGTGGCGCAGGGTGTCTGAATATTGGTGCTGTTCGCAGATAGTCTGGAAGCTTTGCTCAAGGCTGATGATCTCGCCACGAACCGGTAAATCGGCAAATGTAAATCTCTGAATAAGATCGGACATGAATGCTCTCTGATGTTTAATTAATGCTGATTGGTTATGAGTCTTTATCCTGCTGGCGCAAGAAACGGTGGATCTGACGGCGTTGTTTTTTGTCAGGCTTATGCTCTGAAAAAGGCATCGACTGGCGTTGAACCGCAAGCTGTTCCCGCTTTTCGATGCTCTCTTCGGTTTCTCTGTAAAGAGTCTGAGCCACCTTGGCCGGGCCGCGTTGTTCCGACAGGCCTTCGACAATGACTGTTTTTTCAGCAAACCCCTGGCGAATTTTTATACTCATACCAAGCTGAACCTGACGGCTGGGTTTGCCTCGAACACCGTCGCAATGAACTTTCCCACCTTCGATGGCAGCCTTCGCCAGAGCTCGAGTTTTGAAAAAACGCGCTGCCCAAAGCCATTTGTCTAATCTCACATAAATGTCAACTACCATCTTGAACCTTACTATTCTTTACAGTATCTTGCTTGCTTTCTCAGCTCCTGCATGGGACTATTTCCGATTATAGGCGATCTGCAGGAAGGATGCCGAACAATTACGAGGGAACACAACGACTTTTCGTGACACAGTAACTCATGAATCCTATAACTCAAAAAATAAGCCAGTTTGTGCAACAACGGGGTAGGTTGATTGCGCAGGTGCTAGCCGCTTTATTGACTGTACTGACTTTGTATATAGTTGCTAAGTTAATATGGTTGTGGATTGGTTTTTTTCAACCACCGCAACACGCTGAACCTGTAGTTCAAACACGTCCCCAACAAACTAACCGTTCAGCTGTTGATGTCAACAAGCTGGTATCTATGCATGTCTTTGGAGAAGCTGGCCGGGTTGAGGAAGAAACGGTGCAGGCCGAAGAAACTCGCCTTAATCTGAAGTTGCTGGGAACCTACGTTTCCTCTGAAGAAGGATTATCCAGTGCCATAATTCAGGCTAATGGACGTGATGAAAAAGCCTACTTTATTAATGATAAGTTGCAAGTGAACGGCAATGTGGTTCTGGAAAAGGTTGAAACTCTGAAAGTCATTTTGAAAAATAATGGCAAGCTGGAAACTCTGACACTGGAAGAGCAGCTTGATCAGAGTGCATTAACCAAACCTAAGCAAGAATTGAAAGCGGCCGAGCCGACTGCTGAAAGAACCATCGACAAGCGCCGTGATAGTCGTTTAACCAGTGAGCTGGCTGACATGAAAGATAAGGTATTCACCGATCCTCAGTCATTGGCCGATTTAGCCAAATTTGAGCCGGTTGTTGATGAAAGTGGTGTGGTAACCGGATATAAAGTTGCTCCTGGTAGTGACCCAAGAATGTTTGCTCGCCTTGGCCTGAGACGCAATGATGTCATCAAGTCAGTTAACGGAACACAACTTAACGAACAGGGTTTGTTGGGTATCGCTAATGAGTTGACCAGTGCAGATTCGCTGGAAATTACGATTGAGAGAGATGGACAGCCCGTAACACTATTGCTGGGTTTGTCAGAGCTGTCACAGCAGCAAAAGTCAGATCCAAATGAGAGAAGAATCCAATGATACAGACACTCAAGAAATTTCGTATGAAACGACTGGGTAGCAGTTTAACCATGACGGTATGTGCTGCTGGCCTGTTACTATCATCCTTTAGTGCGAACGCTGAAAGGTTGAATGTCAGAGACGCAGATATTCGTGAGGTTGTAGAAACCGTAGCCAAAATCACGGGTAAAACGATGATCGTAGACCCACGTGTCAAAGGACTGAAAGTTACTATTATTACTGCTGGAAATGTGGACTACACCAAAGATCAGATTTACAACATTTTTGTTTCAGCGCTTCAGGTCCATAAATTTCAAGCCATTGAAGCAAATGGTGTGGTCAAGATTGTTCCCGATCAGCAGGCCCGCTCTGAATACTCTCCAGTCAATGTCTCAAACCTAGATGAATATGGTGATCGCTATATTACTCAGGTCATACCGGTACAGAACGTCGATGCGCAACAAATTATGAATGTGTTGCGTCCTTTGGTTTCACCAACCTCAGGTCATTTATTTGCGGTTCAAGGTACTAATACCCTGATTCTTCATGACTCAGCTTCTAACGTTCGTCGCATCAGTGAGATTATCGACCGAACGGATAAGGCCAATGATGAAGAAATTGAAGTGATTCCATTAGAGCATGCCTCAGCAAGTGAAATCGTTAGAATTCTTGAGAGCTTAAGTCGTAGTGGGCGCCAGCAACAGGGCAACGAAGTGCAGGAGCCGCGTTATGTTGCTGATGAAAGAACCAACAGTATTTTGTTGAGCGCTAATGATCGTCAACGGGTACGTTTACGAGCTCTTATTGGCAGCCTGGACCGCCCGCTAAACTCTATGGGTAATACTAAAACTGTATTTCTGAAATATGCGAAGGCGGAGCAGGTGGCGGAGGTGCTTTCCGGCATTGGTGAAATTAAGCAGAAAGAAGAAGCTGCTGCATCAGGTCGTGCTGGAGCTGGTGGTGCTGCAACTGGTGGAGTGGCCGCGCAACGTTCGCTATATAGTATCCAACCTCACGAAGAAACCAATGCTCTGGTTTTAACTGCACCGCCAGATATTATGCGTGAATTTGACTCAGTGATCCGTGCGTTGGATATTCGTCGTAAGCAGGTTCACGTTGAAGCCATTATTGTTGAAATTTCAGACAATAAAGCGAAAGAGCTGGGTATTCAGTGGTTGTTCGCCCCAGATGGCGGCAGTGCTCCAGGTGGTGTGGTCAACTTTACTAACACGGGACCGGGTATTGGTAATGTTGCTGCAGGTGCGATTGCTGCACGCGGCACCGAAGAAGAAGTGTTTACGCGAGATCCTGAAACCGGTGCCATTACCGGAACCGAAACCCGACGCACTGCTGGTGATCAGGGTGTGGCATTGGCTGAGGTGCTGGGCGGTATGCAAGGTCTTGGTTTAGGCGTTGCTCGAATCAGACCCGATGGCTTTAGCTGGGGTGCATTCATTCGAGCACTGGAAGGTGTGACTGACTCTAATACATTGTCGCGTCCGAGTGTCACGACCCTTGATAATGTGGAAGCTATCTTCAAGTCAGGTCAGGAAATTCCAATTATTACTGGCTCCACTCTCGGTGATAACAACTCTAACCCTTTCCAGAATGTTGAGCGTAAAGACGTGGGCGTGATGTTGAAACTGACTCCACAGATTAATGAAGGTAATTACGTTCGTCTGGATATCGAGCAGGAAGTATCATCTATCGCCGGTTCAACCAATGTGGACGTGGTAACCAACAAACGTGAAGTAAAAACTTCGGTGCTGGTTCCTGATGGTGGCATGGTAGTGCTGGGTGGCTTGATTGATGATGATATTCAACAAAGCTCACAAAAAGTACCAATCCTGGGCGATATTCCTGTATTGGGTCACGCCTTTAAATCACAACGTACACAAAAAATTAAGCGTAATCTAATGGTCTTCATACATCCTACTGTTTTGAAAGATGATGAAGAACTGCGTGAGTTGAGTAGTGCCAAGTACAGTTATATTAGAGCGCAACAGATTGAGCAGGCTAATCGTGGTATTAGTTTGATGCCTGAAGAAGAGTCTGAAGTTCTGCCAACTTATGATGAAGCCTTGGTGTTACCGCCAACTTATGAAGAGTATATGCAGGAAGACACTTTACAACAGGAAGACACAGGCGAGGCTAAAGAAGACTGATGGCTGAGCAAATGGCAAATGAACATATTGAGCCAGTGACGGAGGCTACCGCGAAAGAGGTGGGCTTTCGTCCTTTGCCTTTTAGTTTTGCCAAGCGTCATGGCGTTTTTCTGATCCGAACTGACGATGGTATGCAGTGCTTCATGCGTGAAGGAACAGCTCCGCAGGCTTTGCTGGAAGTTCGCCGTCACTATCCTTATCGTTTCCAGATTGAAAAATTAAACGAAACTGAATTTGAAAGTCGTCTCAGTGCCTTCTATCAATCCGGAACGGCAGATGCACGGCAGACCATGGAAGACCTTGGCGATGAAATGGATCTGTTCCGTCTGGCCGAAGAAATGCCAGAAACGGAAGATTTGCTTGAGGCCGAAGACGATGCCCCCATTATTAAATTAATCAACGCCTTGCTGACCGAAGCCATTAAAGAAAATGCTTCGGATATTCATATCGAGACCTTTGAGAAAACCTTGTCAGTTCGTTTCCGCGTTGATGGTGTTTTGCGTGAGGTATTACAGCCTAACCGTAAACTGGCACCACTGCTGGTATCGCGGATCAAGGTTATGGGTAAATTGGATATTGCCGAAAAGCGTATTCCTCAGGATGGTCGAATTGCATTAAGAATTGCCAACCGTGCCGTGGATGTTCGTGTGTCCACTATGCCATCAAGTTTTGGTGAGCGGGTGGTGCTGCGTCTGTTGGATAAGGAAGCGGGACGTCTTGAGTTTTCGCATCTGGGCATGGAGTCCAAGACGATGCAGCTGATGAGCGATCTGTTGCATAAGCCGCATGGTATTATTCTCGTTACCGGTCCAACAGGTTCGGGTAAAACAACCACCTTGTACGCAGGTCTTTCACTTCTCAATAATGCTACACGTAATATTCTGACCGTTGAAGATCCGATTGAGTATCTGATCGATGGCATTGGACAGACTCAGGTTAATCCGAAAGTGGATATGACCTTTGCCCGTGGCTTGCGTGCTATTTTGCGTCAGGATCCGGATGTGGTGATGGTCGGTGAGATTCGTGATCTGGAAACGGCGCAAATTGCAGTGCAGGCCAGTTTGACAGGTCACCTGGTGCTTTCAACACTGCATACCAACACTGCGATTGGTGCGGTAACCCGTATGCAGGATATGGGGGTTGAACCATTTTTGCTTTCGACCAGTTTGCTGGGTGTTTTGGCACAACGACTGGTGAGAGTGTTATGCCCTGAGTGTAAAAAGCCAGCTGTTGCCAATCAGAAAGAATGTGAGTTGATGGGTTTTGACACCTCGAACCCGCCGACAATTTATCATCCAGATGGTTGTGAGGCCTGTAACTATCATGGCTATCGTGGACGTCAGGGTATCTATGAGCTAGTGCTGATTGATGAACAGATGCGTACCATGATTCACAACAATAACAGCGAGCAGGATATGGAGCGCCACGCGCGCAAAGCGACGCCAAGCATTCGAGCGGATGGCCGCAAGCGTGTGCTGGAAGGGATGACAACTGTCGAAGAAGTGTTGCGTGTCACGCGGGAGGATTAATGGCCGCGTTTGAATATATTGCGCTGGATGCTCGTGGTAAGCAGAAAAAAGGTGTTCTTGAAGCCGATACACCTCGTCAAATTCGCCAGCAATTAAGAGAAAAAGATATGACGCCACTTGAAGTGGTGCATATCGGTGATGCGCAGAAAGCGCGTGAGAAAAGCTCTGGTGGTTTCTTCAAGCCCTCCATTAAAGTTGCTGACCTTGCTCTGGTCACACGTCAATTGGCAACTCTGGTTAAAGCCGCTTTACCAATTGAAGAAGCTCTAAAGGCTGTTGCCGATCAAACGGACAAAGGTAAAGTTAAAAGTATTATTTTGGGTGTTCGCGCCAAAGTACTCGAGGGTCACACACTTGCGGACGGTATGGCAGAATTTCCTAATGTCTTTAATGAGCTATATCGCTCCATGGTTGCTGCTGGTGAACGGGCAGGTCACCTTGATAAGGTTCTTAATCGTTTAGCCGACTATACCGAGCGCCGTCAAAAAATTAACAGCAAGGTATCAGCGGCTATGGTTTATCCGGTGGTGCTGATTCTGGTTGCGGTGGGCGTGGTTTCCGGTCTGATGGTTTTTGCGGTACCTAAAGTGGTTGAGCAGTTTACCCACATGAGCCAGGAATTACCGGTTCTGACTAAGATTTTGATTGGTATCAGTGACTTCGTCATTAATTATGGTCTTTATACACTGATATTACTGGTATTAATGTTTGTCGGAATGCGTTACTGGCTTCGTAATGAAGACAACAAACGTAGATGGCACGCTAAGATCTTGAAAATGCCAGTATTTGGTCGTTTGTCCAGTAACCTGAACACAGCCCAGTTTTCCAGTACCTTAAGTATTTTGCATTCCAGTGGCGTACCTTTGCTGGAAGCCATGAATATTGGCGGCAAAGTATTGTCTAATTTGAAGATGCGTCAGGCTGTTGCAGAAGCCGCGGTTAAAGTTCGCGAAGGTAGCAGTTTGAAAGTGGCTCTCCAGCAATCTGGCCTGTTTCCACCGATGATGATCCACATGATCGGTAGTGGTGAAGCCAGTGGTGAATTAGAGCAGATGTTGCAGCAGGTCTCAGACAATCAGGAAAGCTTGTTTGAAAATAGTGTCGATGTTGCTCTCAATATCATGGGTCCACTGATTATTCTGGCTTTGGGTGGCATGGTGATGTTTATTGTACTGGCCATGATGCTACCTATTTTCGAGCTAACAAATTCTATTACGAGTTAAATTATTTTCGGAGTTGAAATGAAACGTATATTGCGCAAACAGAAAGGTTTTACCTTGACTGAAATTTTGATTGCTTTGGCAATCGTAGCGATTATGGGTACAGTCGTAACTTTGAGCTTGCTTGGCAATACTGACAAAGCCAACCTACAAAAGCTTAAGTCAGATCTCGGTACTATTGAAATGGCATTACAGAACTACAAGCTCGACAATGGTTATTACCCAACCACGGAACAGGGTTTGCGAGCCTTGATTGAAAAGCCAACAACTAACCCGGTACCACAGAATTACCCACGAAATGGCTATCTTGGAAGTCGTGCCATTCCAACCGATCCGTGGAAACGTGAATATATCTATATGCAGCCTGGCCGAAATCATGATTATGACCTTTACACGCTAGGTGCCGATGGCCGTCCTGGTGGTGAAGGCGAAAATATGGACATCAGTCCTTGGAATGTACATGAAGCCAATTTCAACCGCGACAACCAGTAAGGGTTTTTTACGCCATCCAAATTTTCAGGCAGGGTTTACCCTGCTTGAAATTCTTATAGCGCTGGCACTTGCCGGTATCATGCTTTCTGTTGCTGTTATCGCTTTTTCTGATAACGATGCTGCAAAACTTAAAAATCGGGCACACCAGTTGTTTGGTTTGATGCAGGTTGCGCAGGAAGAGTCGATTTTACGTGGAGTAGAAATAGGAATCCGCGTTAAGCAGAATGGCTATAGTTTTTTGATTTATGATGGCACACGCTGGAATCCTTTGCAGGAACATAGCCTGCTTAAGGATATTGAGCTTGAAGAGCCTATTGAAATGTATATCAATGTTGAAGGTCAGGAAGCTTTACTGGCGAACTCGGCGGATGAAGAAGATCTGGGCGATTCGGATGGTGAGGAGTCTGAAAAAGAAACCAAACCACCACAAATATTTATCCTGTCCAGCGGTGAAATGAATGAGTTCACTGTCACCATCGGACTGGACCGAGATGATGCCAGGTTTTATCGGATTAATGGCAACTATATGGGAGAGATAACCATGGAGCCCGCTATGGAAGGACACTATCGACACGACTGGGATTTAGAATTAAATGCTCCCTTTTAATTAGCTGGCTAATACTGATGATGGCAAACATAACGAAACAGAAAGGTTTAAGTCTGCTAGAGCTGCTCATAGCTTTGGCAGTGTTTGCTATTTTTATAACACCTATGCTGACGGGGTTATATGCCGCCAGTGTTACCGCGATTGGCAATGCTAAAGAGCGGACTCTGGCCAGCTATATTGCACAAAATCATCTAGCAGAGTTACAGCTCAAAGATGAGTGGCCGTCGACCGGTAAAAGACAGGGTGAAGTAGATTTTGCTGGTCAGGAATGGCGCTGGGAGCAAGAGGTCGTTAATACGGCCAATGAAGATATGCGCCGAGTTACGGTAACCATTCTGCTTGGTGAGCAGGGCAGTTTTGCAATGATTGGTTTTGTCGGAAAGAAAGATAAGCGCTGATGAAAAAACTATTTGCAAAACAGTCAGCATTTACGCTCACCGAAATCCTGGTTGCACTTTTTGTTTTTAGTGTTGTCGTTGCAGGTGCACTGCAGGTGTTTACCTTTGTGCAAAATGCTACCGATTCAAATGACAAACAGATTCAGCGACTGCGTGAAGTACAGATGGCTGTCAGGCAGCTGGAAGAGGATATTCGTTATCTGGTGCCTCGAACCAGACGAGATGAGTACGGTGATACCTCACCGCTAATAGTTGGTGAAACCAATAGTGTCAACAGCTACCTGGAGTTTACCCGGGCCGGCTGGCGGAACCCTGCCAAGCTCTCTCGTAGCGAGCTTCAGCATTTGAAGTATGAGTTTGTTGATGATGAGCTGTTAAGACATCATTGGATGTATGTTGACCCGGCACAGGAAGGGCAGCAACTGACGCGTGTGATGCTCACTGGGCTCAAGAGTTTTAAAGTGGAATTTCTGGAGCGGGATAACTGGAAAGAAGACTGGATTATTGATCGAGGCTCAAAAGGAACTATGCCAGAAGCAATAAAAGTTACGATTGAACTGGACGACTTTGGTGAAATTTATCGACTTTTCCCTATGCCTGATCTTGCAGGTAGTGAGCGAGGCGGAGACCGAGGAGAAGGCGAGCCCGGTAATGGCGAGCCAGGCCGTGACAATAATGATGGTAGTGTGAGAAGGGGAGGTCGCTAGTGTTCGCCCGGCGTCCATTAAAACCCATGGCCAGCGGCAAATATAGTGCCCGTAGTCAGCAAGGTATTGCTCTGATAACTGTGCTGGTTATATTTTCAGTATTGAGCATCATGGCAATCCACATATTATCGAATCAGCACATGAATAATCAGCGGACTGCCAATATTATTAATAGCTCCAGAGCTTACCAATATATGTATGGCGCGGAAGAGTTTGCTAAAAGTTTACTGCAGGAGTACTTCGAGGAAAGTGAGCAGGAACGAGTTCATCGTAATCAACCCTGGGCGCAAAATCCGATGATGTTTCCGATTGAGCAGAATATGGGGCAATTAGAAGGTTCGGTAAGAGATATGCACAGTTGCTTCAATCTCAATAGCATTATCATGGAGCCTGTTGTTCAGGCCGGAAGTGAAGAGAGCGCCCGAGGTAATGGTGGTGGAGGCCTGCAGGTTGTCGAAGAAACTGGTGGTCAGCCAGACGAGCAGCTACCAGGACAAAAATTATTCGCAAAACTGATTGAGCCTTTGATAGAGCAAAGCGAGAGTTCGCCTCAGGCACTGGGAGCTGCTGTACGCGACTGGATTGATGATGATCTGGAGCCTGCGGGAATTGATGGTGCGGAAGACTATACTTACACAGGGCTAACCAAGCCTTACCGTACGGCTAACACCTTCATGGCGCATACCAGTGAACTGATGGTGGTCAAAGGGTTTAATGCAGCAATCTATGACAGTATAAAAGACTACATTTGCGTGCTACCTACTGAGCAGGGCACCATCAATGTTAATACGGTAAAACCTGAGCAGGCAGAGCTAGTTTGGATTTTATTAGAGGACGTTGATCTGGCAACAGTAAGACAGGCGTTGGAGCAACTGCCAGAGGATGGTTATGACGAAGCCAGCTTTTTTGAGACTTTGGGCAGTGGTAAAGTATCTCAGGATGGGCGTGGCCGCTTAGTGTTTGACAGCCAATATATGCAGTTAACAGCAAAAGCTATGGTGCAATCTGGCAGCGCCAAAGTGCAATCATTATTGATGAAGTCAGAGAATAAGTTTGAAGTGGTTGCACGCCACATTGGAGACTAACAATGAAAGATCGATTATTTATTCGATTAAAAAGTGATGAAGAGTCATTAGAGTGGGGGCTCTTATCGACTGGGGAATCAGGAGCTGCCTTTAAGGAGCAGGGCGAGTTATTGCTGGATGACTTGGTAGCACTTGCCGAGCAGGCAATGGAACACCAGGTCATTTTGTTATTACCTGCCAGTCGTGTGCGCTGCTTTAAAGTTAAGGCACCAACCCGTAATCGTAAGCAGCTTGAAAAGGCAGTACCTTACATTCTCGAAGAGCAGGTACTTGATAACGTTGAGCAACAACTCTTTGCCTTAGGTAGCGTTAACACTGACGGAATGCTTGCGGTTAATGTGGTAGATAAAGCTTATCTGGCAGACTTGTTGGACAGACTCAAGCAGGCATCTATTGAGCCTGACTTTGTGATTTCCGATGCAGCCTGTTTACCTCTTTTCGATGATGCCTGGTCGCTACTGGAGCATGATGATGCGATTCTGGTCAGACAGTCTGCGAATGAGTATTGGTCAACCGAAGCCGACATGCTTGCTGATTTGATCAGCTGGAACCTTCAGACTCAATTTGAAGAAAACCAAACCGTCTCGCAAGCAATCAGAATTTATAGTCCGGATGAGAATACCGAATTACTTTCAGGTATGGCTGGTCTGGCGATACAGAAAATGCCTGTCGAAGATAGCTTTGAGTGGTTGTGTACTCAGTTCAGCTATTCATCAATAAACCTGCTGCAACAGGAGTTTTCCTCACAAAAGAAACATCAGATGAATTTAGGGCTGTGGAAACTGCCGGCCGTTGCGGCCGCCGCTCTGCTGGTAGTTGGCTTGATATATTTGGTGAGTCAGATGATTGTTCTCGGTCAACAGAGAAGCCAATACGAGCAACAGATATTGGCCAGTATACAGCAACTTTATCCGAACGTAACTGATGTTAATACCGGGCTGATACAGGTTTCCAATAGCTTTTCAACTTTGGGTGGTAATGCTGCTTCATCCAATAGCTTTATGTTATTGCTGGATAAGTCTTTGGCTGCCATTGATACACAAACTATAAAGGTATCGCAGCTGGAATATTTATCCAGCATGGCGCAGTTAAGCTTTGATGTTGAGACTAGCGACTATTCCACGCTGACCGCTGCGCAAAACAAGTTGGAGTCGGCGGGGATGAAAGTTGACATGAGAAACGCATCAGAAAATGGTGGTGTCTGGTCGGCGAGAATTTCTGTAGGAGTTAAAGAATGAGTGCATTAAAAACCTGGTATTCTGGATTACAGGAGCGCGAAAGGAACATGGTTATCGCGCTGGGAATTACGCTGGCCATTTTGCTGATTTTCTTATTAGTGATTTTGCCGCTAAGAAATTATTACAAGAGTCTCAATGATGATTTGAGTTATTACGAAAATCAGGTGATGACTGTTAACAAGCAGGTCGCAGCGATTAAAAGTGCCGGCCCAGCAAAAGTAAATAACACCAATATCTCTTTGAATCAGCTGGTTAATCAGACTGCTAAAAGCTTTGGTCTGAGTTTTTCCAGAATCGAAGAAAGAGAAAGAAATAAAGAAATTCAGTTGCGACTTGATGACGTCGAGTTTGATCAGTTGTTACGTTGGATCTCTCAGTTAGAGCAAGATCGGGGTTTGGTGGTAGATACCTTAAGGGTTTCAAAAAAGGATGCAGTTGGCAAAGTGGATGCTTCGATCAAATTGATCAAAGCTTCATGAAGAAATTAGTCATCAGCTCTACTGCGGTTATTGTAGTCCTGCTTATCTTTATTGTAAGCATGGCTCCGGCGAGGGTTGTCTTGCCCTGGTTCACACAATCGCTACCGCAGGTTTCATTCAGTCAGCCGGCAGGGACAATCTGGAATACTTCCCTCGATTCGGTGGCATACCGTGATCAGACAATTCACAACATTTCAATGCAAACCAGTTTCTGGTCATTGCTATCAGGTAGTCTTTCTTCTGACATACAGATCAATGATCAGCACCTGTTTGTTGACGGTAGTTTCAAACTCAATCGGCAATCTGTAAGCGTGCTGAACACAGACTATGAGCTGGATGCCACGAGTGTTTTGCAGTGGGTAAAGCTGCCAATCACTGAGCTATCAGGTCATTTCAGTGGAAAGGTTCAAGAGCTAGAACTGGCGTCGGATGAGGTAGTGAAGTTAGCAGCCGAGGGACTGTGGCAAAATGCGGTGGTAGGCTACCCTAATTCCGTACTGGAATTGGGGGACATTCATTTCACCATAGAGCGCACCGAGAATGGACGTGCTTTACTGACGATCACGGATAACCCTGGCATGCTAGATTTGAAGGGAACCCTTGAGGTGGGTTTTGATAAGCAGTATCAACTCAATGTTAGTACACAAACTGATGTGCCTTCACAGATTAAACAATGGTTGACTCAATTGGGGAGAACTGAAAATAATCGAGTGGTAATAAAATGGAATGGTCGCCTGCCTTAACCCAGCAACAGTGGAATGAACTGGAGGCTGTCCTTCTTGATATGGATGGTACTTTGCTTGATCTGGCTTTTGATAATGATTTCTGGTTGAGACAGGTGCCTAAACTGTATGCTGAGCAATTGGGTATCGAGCCTGAGCTGGCTCAAAAACAGCTGTTTGATCTGTACCATGAATATAAAGGCACATTGCAATGGTACTGTACTGACTTCTGGAGTGAGCAATTAGGCATCGATATCATCAAGCATAAGTATGAGCTTGCGCACAACATTGCTTTACGGCCAGGAACTGTTGAGTTTCTAAATAAAGCTAGAACTCACAACAAGCGATTGATTCTTGTAACCAATGCCCACCCTGATACACTGACGGTCAAAATGGATCGTGTTTTAATCGCAAAGTACTTTGACGATATTTTCTCATCCCATCAATTTTCAAAGCCCAAGGAGTCACCGGAGTTCTGGGCAATGTTGCAGCAGGAAATTGATATTTCCTTCGACAAATGCTTATTTGTTGATGATTCAGAAGAGATTTTAACGGTAGCGCAACAATCTGGTGTTAAACTGGTTCTGTCAGTGAGCCAGCCTGATTTATCACTGCCCGAGAAGGATGGAATGAAGTTTCCTTACATCAACCAACTGAATGAAATTATTGGATAAACTGGAAATGCCTAAACCACCTATAATTAAAAATACTAAGCTAATAGCACAGACAAGAATTTTTGGTGTGGAAGAGATGGAGCTTGAGTTTTCGAATGGGGTCTATCGCATATATGAGCGACTCAAAGCAGGCAAACATGGCGCTGTCATGATCGTTCCTTTGTTGGACAGTGAAACCATGCTGCTCATAAAAGAATATGCTGCTGGTGTTGAACGTTATGAATTGGCTTTTCCAAAAGGACTAATTGATGCTGGTGAAACCAGTGAGCATGCAGCAAACCGAGAGCTACAGGAAGAAGTGGGTTTTGCCGCCAAAGAGCTCAAGGTACTTCGTAAAGTTAGTCTGGCACC
This sequence comes from Kangiella sp., assembly GCF_014762745.1. Classification (GTDB taxonomy): domain Bacteria; phylum Pseudomonadota; class Gammaproteobacteria; order Enterobacterales; family Kangiellaceae; genus Kangiella. Next base: position 15,516 of record NZ_JABURJ010000135.1, on the reverse strand, counting down.
GGGTTATTTGAGTCATCAGATGGATATTGTGGTTGCCGAGGATTTATATCCGAGCAAGCTGGAAGGCGATGAGCCAGAGCCGATTGAAGTAGTAGAATGGAAAATCAGTGACATGGATAAGTTGCTGGAGATCGAGGAGTTCAGTGAGGCGCGCAGTATCGCGGCTTTGTATTTATTAAAAGATTATTTAGCTAAAAGATAATAATAAAAAAAAACAGCGAGCATTGCTCGCTGTTTTTTATTGGTAACAATGACCATTACTTTTCTTCTGCAGGCATTGAAATAACCGTTTCACCATTGTCCTGCTGTTCCAATGTTCCATTGATTTCCAGATACTCCTGGATAGGTTTGCTGCCGGCAACTATCTGGATGGCGATAGGCTTTTCATAGGCCACTGACAAGTCCTTGGCATAAATCGTCAGCAAATGAATGCCTTCTGTTTGCGGGATCACCGTAATGACCTGTTCCTCTGTTTGCTGAGTCTGGGACCCAGCTTTAAAGGTCATTTGAGAGTTGCCAGATAGTAGCAAATGGTCAGTGGTTTGCAGCCGCGCTGTAATATCCTGTTTTAAGCTGCTGGTTGAAAGGTAAACCTCTACTGCCTCACCGACGGCAACTCGCTCTTTGCTGACCCTGTAGTTGATGGATACTTTAGGACCAGGTTTGCCTGGGCTTTGATAGGTATGATTGCTTTTATCTGCTTCAGTTTGCTTGGCGCAGGCGGTCAAAGACACTACTCCTAGCATTAAACTGGCGGCAAGACTTAGGAATACTGAGAGTGATTTCATAATAGGAGTCCTATTTAATTACTAATAAGTTCAACATCATAACAAGCGGCTGCGATATTGGAGCCACTTGAGTCATAGGCTAAGGTATCCGCGACATAGGTGCCCGCCTGCAGGTTTGTGGTGACATTGACTTGCCCGGTTCCAAAATCCTCGTTAAATGCTACTAAACTGCCTTGTGAGTAGATATAAGCATCGACATCATGTGTGTTTGCAATAACGGGAGTCAGTCTTAAGGTATAACTGCCGCTACTTGCCACGTTGAGCCTTAAGAACCGGTGATTGCCAAGCTTATTGCGATCATCACCATTGGTTGTATTGGTGCAAGCTTCAACTGGGCTGTTGTTTGGGGAGATTGTGATATAGACCGGTAAGTTTTCAACGTTACCACCGTTGTTCGTTTCATTAGTTCCCCAGATATCCGTATTGGTTACAATTTGCTGCTCACTGACCAGACTATTAATTTGAGTAACCTGTGCTGGGTTATTGTCCTTTAAGTAGGTAATAAAACTGAAAATACTGGTAAAGGCATCAGTATTTTTCTGCTCATTGATTAGCACTTCATAAATAGGGGCAAGCCCAAGCGTCGCAGTATCATCATTCAGACCGTCATAGAGGTCATATAAAATGGCCTGAACCGAACCTTCACTAAACCAGCCTTTGTTAGAAACATTATTGTTTTCAACATTAATGGCGAAACCTTGAGCCTGACTGGTACCGAAGGAGTCTCGGTAGTATGGATCATCCGTGATGATTCCTGACCAGGCATTACCAAAACCTTCGCCAAATGCAACGCGCATATCCAGGCGATCACCGCCAGAGTGAGAGCCTCCTATGCTATCCGAACGAGCAAGTTTATCTTCAAAATAGTGTCCCCACTCGTGAATGATGACATGACCATCATATTCGTCAGTATCTGTATCCTCGGCTCCTAACAAGTAAATTTCACCATTACTATAGAAAGAGGTAGTGATCTGGCCTAAGGTACGATCTCCTGATTGCGGCACATTATTAACGCTCCAGTTAATGTCGAGTGCAGGCAGATTAATGGAGCTATCTACTGACTCAAGCTTTTTAATAGTTTCATAGACACGATCCAGAATATGGAATGGCGCCGCCGCACGGGTTGAAGTATAGCTGGTACCACCCCAGCCCGAAGGTGCATTCAGGTTACGGGTCTGATTAGCAACGCCTGTTGAAAAAATAGCAGAATCCAGCGCATAGAGAGCTTTATTATTGGTATTATCGACAATCTGTACATCCCAACTTGAGATATCTGATTGAGTAAGTTCTGCTCGAACACGAATTTTGACATCAATCAAAGAGGGAAGATTAAAACTGTAACTGCCATCCGCAGTTGTTTTAGAAGTTGCGATAACTGTGCTTCCCTGTAGAACCTGAATCGTTGCACCTCGAACGGGATCCTGATTCGTATTGCTGTAATCTAATCCATTGGTCACAGTATTATGTGGAACGTTGTCGTAAGTGATCTTGCCAGAAACAGTGACTGATTCAGGTGCATTTGCCGTGTTGACTGTGATAATAACTTCGTCACTATCGGTTGCGCCATCATTATCCGTCACTGTTAGACGTAATGTAATCTGTAGGCTTGAAGTTGTTGCAGGTGCTGTAAAACTGGTTGTGGCTGTGTTGGTTGAACTGAGTGTGACATTGGTGCCACTGACCTGTGTCCAGCTATAGCTACTGATGGTGCCATCGCTATCAGTTCCTGAACCTGTTAGTTCAACCAGCTCACCCTCGGTTACAGTGATGTCTGTGCCGGCATTGGCTGTAGGAGCCTGGTTTGAGGGAGGTTGAGTTGAATCGCCATCACTGGAGCCACCACCACAGGCGGCCAGTAACAGGATAGTAGCAATTAGCAGGGTGCCACGAATAAGCTGCATTGATCTTCTCCGAGTTAGGTATAGTGCTAAATATAAAGAAATTAAACTTTACCTAATATGAACAAAACAGCATTTATTGTAAATGGAAATTCTATATCCAGTTTGTAGTGAAAGAATTTATGTTTTAACTACAAATAATTACAAAGATAGATTACTTTGTAAAACAACTAGTTAGGAAAGAGTGCATTGCATTTAGAGCTTTACATTTTCAGGCGGTGCTGACAGGTGTTTTAAGGCAGCCATCACCTGATTGTCCCGCTGGTAATCTTTGAGTACTTCACCGGCACGGCTTGCCAAACGCTCGTTTTGTGTGTCATCAATGGCCTCAAACTCAACAACTATATCGGGAGTAATGCCTGAGCCCTGTATCGATTGGCCATCGGGAGTGTAGTAGAGTGCAGTGGTCAATTTGACAGCGTTGCCGCCATGGATTGGCAATATGGTTTGAACCATGGCTTTGCCGTAGGAAGGGGTGCCAATAATGGTGGCTCGGTGATGATCCTGGAGGGCTCCGGCGACAATTTCTGAAGCCGAGGCAGAGCTGTTATTGATTAAAACAGCCATTGGTTTGCCACGAAGGATATCACCTGATGTTGCAGAGTAGGAGTCATTACCTTCGGGCAGACGACCCTTGGTTGAAACAATGATACCGTCATTTAAAAATAGATCACTGACCTCAATCGCACCATCTAACAAACCGCCGGGATTGTTGCGCAAATCCAGAATAAATCCTGCCAGTGGCTTTTGATTTTGCTTTTCCATTGCACTAATGGCTTTGCTCAGGTCATTGGCCGAGCGGATCTGGAATTCATTGATATGGGCGTAGCCAATACCTTGTTCCAGTAACTGATACCTGACACTGGTGGTGTGAATGATTTGGCGGGTGATGGTTATGGTCTCTGCTTTATTGTCTCTGGCTTTGATAATCTCGAGAGTGACTTTGCTACCAGGTGGACCGCGCATTAAATCAGAGCCTTCAACATCAGAAAGACCTTTTGCTGAAATATCGCCAATAGCCGTGATCATATCATTGACTTCCAGACCCGCCTCTTTGGCTGGAGAGCCTTCGACCACGGCCATGATTTTGATGCCATCCTCGAGGTGTAAAGCTTCAATACCAATTCCGGCATAATCGCCCGTTGCAGTTTCTTCTAATTGGGCGAACTCTTCTGCGTTAAGATAGCTGGAGTAAGGATCAAGGTTATACAGCATGCCTCGGATTGCCCCATCGAGAATTTCCTTATCGGTCAGCTCGTGTACATAGGATTTTTTAATTTCTGCATAAACGTCGGCCAGCGCAGCCAATTCATCAAGCGGGAGGGTTTCAATTGAAGGTTCAGGCTTTGGATTTTGAGATGAATCATCATGAGGGTGCTCTGCCAGGCCAGTCATTGGCAGCATTATCAGCACCAGCATGCAACAGAATACAATGCGCTTCATCTAGTTCCCTCAATTCCAATTGTGCGTTTACTTAATCCAGTTGACTGGATTTTGTGGTTTGCCTTTATAGCGAATCTCAAAATAGAGCCCAGGTTCTGTGCTACCACCACTTCGACCGACAGTGGCGACTGGCTCACCTGCTTCAACCCAATCCCCTGTTGATTTGAGCAGGCTTTCGTTCTGCCCGTATAGCGACATATAGCCCTGACCATGATCGATAATAACCATTAGTCCAAACCCGCGCAACCAATCAGCAAATACCACTTGCCCATTGTGGATGGACTGCACAATTTGTCCTGAGGATGCATTGATAACGATACCGTTCCATTTTACTTTGTTTTCAAACTTGTTGCTGCCAAAGCGATGTTGGATGCTTCCTTTAACTGGCCAGTTTAATTTGTTTTTATATTGAGCAAGGCCTTTTAGAGACTGCTTCGGCGCAAATTCTTCCAGAGTTTTTTGCAGTGAAGAAATAATGGCCTGTAATTCCTGCTCATCTTTTCTCAGCTGTGCAAGACGGGTATTTTGATTCTGGTATTCTTTCTTGAGGGCTTTTAAGGCTTCTGTCTGCGCAGACTTTAAAGCAAGCTGCTGATCAACCTGCTGCTTTTGTTGTGCTTCCAGCTGAGTTAGTTCCAACGTGGTGGAGTTGATTTGCTGTTCGACCTGCTCCAGTTCCTGCAAGGTTTTCTGCAGCGCCTCAATGTCACGAATCCGTGCCTTATTCAGGTAACGGTAGTATTGCAGCATGCGCGAGATTTTTGCGGGATCTTCCTGATTAAGTAGAAGTTTGATGTATTCTTCCTGGCCTGCAATATAGGCACTGCGCAGCTGGGATGCGAGTTGTTTGCGTTGTTTTTCTTTAAGGATATTTTTTTCAGTTTTTTGTTTCTTTAACTGGTTGAGCTGTCGCTTGTTTTGGGTGATTTTAGTTTGCGTGTCGCGCAGCTCCTTGCTGACTGCAGATAATTTTACATCAATCGCCTGAATGGCCTTTTCGGTATCGCTTTGCTGACTGCGGTTTTCAGCAAGCTGTTTCTGCAGTTGGCTAATGACCTGCTTTAATTGTTCCAATTCCTGCTCGGCCTGCTGCTGATCTTGAGCTGAGAGACTAAGAGGTGAAAAAAGAATAACAAGCACCAGCAGGAGATACTGTGGTACTTGCTTGAGTGAGGATCGAAACAACAAATCAGTTAACTTCAAAGATTGGACGCCCCGTCATTTCTTCAGGAATCGGCAAGCCCATCAAACTTAACATGGTCGGTGCCAGATCCGAGAGTACTCCATCACTGATTTTAACTGAAGCACTTCGTCCGATATAAAGTAATGGCACCGGCTCGTTAGTGTGAGCCGTATGAGCCTGTCCGGTAGAAGCATCAGCCATTTTTTCAGCGTTGCCATGGTCAGCGGTTATCAATGCTTCACCACCGACTTTTTCTAAAGCTTCAACGATGCGACCAATACACACATCCAGTGCTTCAATAGCCTTTACCGTGGCTTCAAAATTGCCAGTGTGACCTACCATATCGGGGTTAGCAAAGTTGCAGATAATAACGTCATAGCTTTGATTTTCGATGACTTCAACCAAGTGATCGGTGACCATGGCCGCATTCATTTCAGGTTGTAAGTCATAGGTTGCAACCTGGGGAGACGGAATGAGTTTGCGGTCTTCGCCAGCAAAGGGTTCCTCGCGACCACCATTAAAGAAAAAAGTTACGTGAGCATATTTTTCCGTTTCGGCAATACGCAACTGTTTCTTGCCAAGTTTCATCAAATGCTCGCCAAGCACATTAGTCATGGCGATTGGCGGATAGGCGACGCTGGCAGGAATGTCAGATGCATATTCGGTCAGCATCACAAAGTCGGCAAGTTGAGGGCGAGCTTTGCGTACGAAGCCATCAAAATCATCGTTCACAAAAGTCTTACTTAATTGGCGTGCACGGTCAGCGCGGTAGTTCATGAAAATGACTGAATCACCATCCTCTATTATTGCAGGCTCACCAATAGTTGTAGCTTTAACAAACTCATCATTCTCGTCGCGCTCATAAGCAGCTTGCAAGCCAGCAACGGCGTCATTGGCTTGATAAGCGGCTTTGCCTTCGGTGAGCATTTGGTAGGCTTCTTCAATGCGCTCCCAACGATTGTCGCGATCCATCGCATAGTAACGACCAATGATACTGGCAATACGACCGACACCCTGTTGCTCGCATACCTGTTGCATCAGCTTAAGACTGGCCTCCGCGCTACGTGGCGGCATATCGCGGCCATCCAGAAATGCATGGATATAGACTTTTTTAGCGCCACGCTGATGACACAGTTTTAGCGCTGCGTGAAAGTGTTCTTCATGGCTGTGAACGCCACCCGGTGACAGTAGTCCCATCAGATGCACCGCTTTGTTCTGTGCTACGGCTTTATCAATGGCTGCAACGAGAGCCTGATTGTCAAAAAAATCACCGTCAACAATGGCCTTGCTGATGCGGGTGTAGTCTTGATAGACCACACGGCCTGCGCCAAGATTGAGGTGACCCACTTCAGAGTTACCCATCTGTCCGTCAGGTAGACCAACGTCGGTGCCAGAGCCGGAAATCAGTGTATGGCTGTATTGTTGCCAGTATTTATCCCAGTTAGGGGTATGGGCAGCCATGATGGCGTTGTCGGTTGGATCTTCGCTGTAACCCCAACCATCAAGGATGATTAAGGCCATAGGTTTCGGCGTGTTACTCATGGATTTTTGAATTAGCTTGCTGAAAGTTGGCGCTATTGTACCTTTTGCCTCGATTCTAAGCCAGCCAGAGCCTTTAAGATAAACTTGATTACATAAAAACAATTGATTTCATTGTGAAAAACTACCTATAGTTAATGCTTTAACAATTCCAATAAACAAAGAGGATGATTTAATGGATGCAGGTTTAATAACTATAATTGTGTTGGTTGTTTTTGTCGTTTTCTTACTATTTTCGGGGATTAAAACCGTTAATCAGGGTTTTGAATATACGGTTGAGCGATTTGGTAAGTTCCGTAAGGTGCTGACTCCGGGATTACATATCATTGTGCCTATCATGGATCAGGTCGCGGCCAAGGTGAATATGAAAGAGCAGGTACTGGATATTCCTGCACAACAGGTTATTTCACAGGATAACGCCACCGTCACTATTGATGCGGTGTGTTTTTTCCAGGTGATCGACCCGATTAAGGCGACCTATGAAGTCAATCAGCTGCATAGAGCCATGCAAAATCTGGTGCAGACCAATATCCGTACCGTATTAGGTAGCATGGATCTGGACTGGATGCTTTCTAAGCGTGATGAAATCAATGCGCGTATTTTGACGATTGTTGATGAAGCGACTAATCCTTGGGGCGTTAAAGTAACGCGTATAGAGATTAAGGACATTTTGCCGCCCCGTGATCTGGTCGATGCGATGGCGCAGCAGATGAAGGCTGAGCGTTTGAAGCGTGCCAAGATTCTTGAAGCCGAGGGCACCAAACAGTCAGAAATCTTAACTGCTGAGGGTATGAAGCAATCATCTATCTTGAAAGCGGAAGGTGAAAAAGAAGCGGCATTCCGCGAAGCGGAAGCGCGCGAGCGTCAGGCCGAAGCTGAGGCTAATGCGACGCAGATGGTATCGAAAGCGATAGCCGAAGGTAATGTACAGGCGATTAACTACTTCGTTGCGCAGAAATATGTTGATGCCTTAGCGCAAATTGCCACTGCCGATAATCAAAAACTGTTGATGTTGCCGCTTGAGGCTTCTTCGGTGATTGGTTCGGTGGCCGGAATCGCTGAAATTGCTAAAGAATCCTTTGGCCAGAAATAAGGGGTAATGATGGAATTTTTTCAGCAAATGGAATATTGGCACTGGCTGGTGTTTGGGCTGGTGCTGTTAATCCTGGAAATGTTTGCTCCTGGCGCCATTTTATTGTGGTTTGGTGTGGGAGCTTTAGTGGTTGGCGTGCTGCAACTGATTGTGCCTGGTTTAATGCCTCCAGAAATGCAGTGGCTGGTGTTTTCTATTCTGTCTGTTGCCAGTCTTGTTCTATGGAAATCTTACGCCAAAAAGCACAAGTTGGATCAGGATGATGACAGCGGATCCCTTAATCAGCGCAGTAAGTCTTTGGTCGGTCGGGAGTTTACCTTGAGTAACGCCATCGAAAACGGTGTTGGCAAGGTTCGAGTCGGCGATACCTACTGGCGTGTAGAAGGACCTGAGCTTCCTGAGGGGCACAAAGTGAAAGTTACTGGCTTTGAAGGAGCAACCCTGAAAGTTGAACCGGTTAACCCTGAGGGGTAGCCGTCATGTTAGCCGATGGGAATGGGGGCTGCGGCCTCCATTGTCGTTTTAACTGGCGCGATAATTTGGCCATAGAAGCCCTATAGGATCTAGGCCTTGCCGCTGTTTTGTGTATAATGCGCTGTCTCTATTTTGTGAAATCCAAAGGCTTATTAGCAGATGCAACAACTACTCGAGTTTTACGGCAACCATCCGATTTTGGGTACTGCCTGGCTGGCATTCACCCTGCTTTTAATTATTAGCATGATTAAAACCGCGACCAGCGGCTCTAAGTCATTGACTCCATTAGTAATGACGCAAATGGTCAACAAGCAGAATGCGGTGGTTGTGGATCTGAGAGCCATTGCTGATTTCAACAAAGGGCATATTCCAGGCTCGATCAATATTCCTTTCGGTAAACTTAAGGACCGAATCAAGGACCTTGAAAAACACAAAGAGGTCCCCATCATTATGGTCTGTAACGCAGGTGTGCAGGCGGGTAATGCCGCGATGCAACTCAGAAAGCAGGGTTTCACCGATGTGCATAAATTGAAAGGTGGAATCCAGTCCTGGACTACAGAAAACTTGCCTTTAGCCAAAGGCTAGGCTAAAACATCCGACGATATTTGAGTACTATATGTCACAAGTTACCATTTACACCACTCGTTACTGCCCATTTTGCGTCAGAGCGAAAGCGTTGTTAGATCAACTACAGGTTGAATATAAAGAGATTCCTGTGGATGGGGATTCTGAGCTTAGAGCTCGTATGGAATCTATAACCGGTGGCTACACGGTTCCTCAAATTATTATCAATGAGCGCGCAATAGGAGGTTGTGATGACCTGTATGCACTTCACCGCAAGGGTGAGTTATTACCACTATTGCAGGACAATAATTAATATTAGTTAAAATTAAAGAGAGAAGATTATGGCAGAGCAAGATCAAAGCATAGAAAATGGTAATGAACAAAAAGTTGAAACTCCAGAAGGAGCGCAACTTGTAATCCAGTCAGTTTATGCAAAAGACATATCTTTTGAAGCTCCAAACTCACCAGAGGTTTTCCTTGAGCAATTTAAGCCAAGCATTAATGTTAACCTTAATAATCAAGTCAAAGATTTAAAAAATGACAGTTACGAAGTAGAGCTTCAAGTAACTATCACTGCAAAAAATGGTGAGAAAACTGCTTATATTGCAGAAGTAAAATACGGTGGTGTATTTGGTATTAAAGGTCTTGAAGACGAAGTTAGAAGCCGTATGTTAAGAACTTTCTGTTGCGAGCAGATTCTTCCTTATGTGCGTGAGGCTGTATCAGAAATCATTGCACGTGGCGGTTTCCCTCGCTTTACGTTACAACCAATTAATTTTAATGCTTTGTATGAGCAGGCGATGCAGCAAGCTCAACAGCAACAAGCAGGTCAAGGCGAAGCGAACGCTTAATGTCTGCGCAACTATCCTTTGCGGTTCTTGGGGCTGGTTCTTATGGAACCGCATTGGCAGTGTTACTGGCCCGTAATGGACACACGGTTCGATTATGGGCTCGTAATGCCGAGCATGTTGCCGAAATGCAACAGGTAAACCAAAATACCAAATACCTTCCTGATGTCGCTTTCCCCGACAACTTATCAGTAACGGATCAGATTGAAACTGCACTGGAGAATCACCCGATAATTCTGGTGGCTGTTCCAAGTCATGCGTTTCGAGATACGCTCAACCTGATAAAGCCATTTGTTAACTTAGACAGCAAGCTGGTCTGGGCCAGTAAAGGTCTTGATCCGGAAAGCGGTGATTTGCTGGGTAATGTATTAAAAAATATTTTAGGCGATGAGATACCTCACGCCATTTTATCCGGCCCTACTTTTGCTAAAGAGATGGCTCTGGGTATGCCAACCGCTATCACGTTAGCTGCCAATAATGATGAGTTTGCTGAGCAGCTGGCCTTGGCACTGCACAATGAACGATTCCGGGTTTATACCAGCGATGATATTGTTGGTGTACAGGTTGGTGGCGCGGTCAAAAATGTGGTTGCCATTGGTGCCGGTATTGCCGATGGTTTAGGCTATGGTGCCAATGCACGCACAGCATTAATTACCCGGGGGCTGGTCGAAATGACTCGCCTGGGCGTAGCCGCAGGTGGTAAGCAGGAAACCTTTAACGGAATGGCTGGAATGGGCGATCTGGTTTTAACCTGTACCGACAATCAGTCGCGCAATCGCCGTTTTGGATTGGCTTTAGGCAAAGGCGCCAGTCGCGATGAAGCGGAACATGCCATTGGACAGGTGGTTGAAGGCGTTCGTAACGCCAAGGAAGTCAAAATGCTGGCGGAGCGCTTAAATGTAGAGATGCCAATCAGTGATGCCATCTATAGGATTATTTATGAGGGTGTTGATGCACGCCAGGCGGCTCACGAGCTGTTAACGCGAGATCTAAAGTCAGAAGGCCTGGAATAGGTCTTCCTGCAATAGATTACAAAAAGCCCTCAAACTGCTCCTGTCGTAACACTTCGTAAGTCACAATAGCTACCGTATTCGCAAGGTTCAAACTACGACTGTTGGGGCGCATAGGGATTCTCAGCAGGTGTTCACCCATGTCTTCGAGTATCGGATCAGGTAACCCTCGCGTTTCTGGCCCAAACATCAAATAATCGCCATCCTCAAAAGCCACCTGGTGAAAATAGTTTTTGGCTTTGGTGCTTAAGCCAAATAAACGCTTTGGCTGCTCACTTTCAAGAAACGCTTGATAGTCTTCATGGATTTTGACTTGTGCCCACTCGTGATAATCAAGCCCGGCCCGACGCATTCGCTTATCATCAATTTGAAAGCCGAGCGGCTTAATTAAATGAAGCTGAAAGCCAGTGTTGGCACATAAACGGATAATATTGCCGGTATTCGGTGGTATTTCAGGTTCAAATAAAACGATGTGGTACATTCAGTCGTCTTCCTGCTGTTGCCAGTGTTGAAGTTTGCGGGTCAGGGTGTTGCGTCCCCAGCCAAGCAGCTTGGCTGCTTTCTGTTTATGGCCCTGAGTCAGTCGCAGGGCATTGTCTACGATAAAGCGTTCAAAATCATCCTGAATTTGCTGCAATATCTCTGTCTGCCCCTGATGGTAATGCTGCTCAATGGTTTTATGAATTTGTTGCTGCCAGGCCGGTAAGTGGGTATTCGGCAACTGGCTATCCAGCGCTTTGCGACAGATATCGATCACCTGATTAATATTAAACGGCTTGGGCAAATAATCAAAAGCGCCCAGCTCGTGAGTCTGACTGCCAATATCAGTATCGGCATAAGCGGTAATCATGATGACAGGCAGGTTGGGATGGGACTGATTGAGCTTTTCTAAAAGTTCAAGACCACTCATGCCGGCCATTTGAATATCGGTTATCACAACATTGGGCTGGTGAATTTTTACCAGCTCAAGTCCCTCAGCTCCATTATCACAGGAAATTACTTTAAACTCAGCGTTATGTAATGCGCGAGCCAGCACCCAGCGAATAGAACTGTCGTCGTCTACTACAAGAATGGTTGCCTGCTCATTCATTAACTTTCACTCTGACTTTTGATGACGGGCAGATATATGGAAAATATTGTGCCAGCAGAATCACTGACAAACTCAATAATACCTTCCTGCTGCTGAATCAGACTCTGGGCAATTCCTAGTCCCAGGCCGCTACTTTGTTTGCCGCTGATAAGAGGCATAAAGACATTGGGCTGTAGCGAAGGATCGATTCCGGGACCATTATCAATGACATCAATGCGAATGGTCAGTGGGTATTGTTTAATACCGATGCTGTGGCGCGGAATAGCTCGGGTTTTTATCGTGATGTTTGATTGTTCCTGGCCTGTGCAGGCTTCAATCGCGTTTTGCACCACATTGAGCAAGGCTTGATAGACTGATTCCGGAGCAATATTAAGTTCAGGTAGGCTGGGATCATAGTCTTTCTTGAGTTGAACTCCTGCAGGAAGGCTAATGCTGCAGAAATCGTAAACTTGTTCGGTGATCTCATGAATGTTGATTTGTACCTTGCTCGCTTTCTTGCCGCCGAGCAGCATGCGATCGACCAGTCTCGATAAGCGCTCAATTTCATGTTGGATAATATCGGTGAATTCCTGCTGTTCTTCGGGCAGCTCCTGCGCCAGAAGCTGAGCTGCACCGGCTATGCCACTAAGTGGATTTTTAACTTCGTGTGCTAACTGCGCGAGAAGTTTATTGTTAATTTGATTCTGTTGCAGAATACCCAGTTCATGCTGATAACGTTTAATGCTTTGCCGATCCTGCCATTCAACCGCCAAGTAGGGCTTGTCCAGATGAATCCAGTGACCACTGAAGTTGGCGATAATATTGCGACCATTGAGCAGCTCCAGTCGCAAATCATCCTGAGCAAAGCTGCCATTCTCCTTAAGTGTTTTTAACAACTCTCGAAGGGGAAGGCTGTCACTGGCGATAAAATAGCTGTAACGCTGACCGAGCAGAACTTTGGCAGTGGTCATCAGGGCACTTTCAGCGGTTTGATTCAAATAGGCAAAGCGCCCATGCACATCAAAGAGCATGACAGCGGTAGAAAGCTGGTCGAGTAACGCTTTGGTATTCATTGGAGAACTGGCGAAAAAGAAGGGCAGTATAGCAGGCCTGAAACCATAACGCACCAATATGGTGCGTTATCTGTGGGTTAAGGTTATGGAGCAGCGTTAACGATTCAAGATCGATGTTCTAAGTACATGAAAAGTGACAGCCTTGCTGGTCTGCACAATTTCCTGGGTTTCATCATTAATAACCATTGCTACCAGCTCATGGGTGCCACGATCGACGTTGCCTAAATTAAAATAGGGGATCTTTTGATCCTGTCCAACCTGTGCTCCGTCCATGTGCAGCCTAATGCTATGGTTAGGTTGAATCTGGGGTGAGATACCTATCACAATATTGACTGTTCCATCGTTTGCCCTGACGCCCTCATCACTGCCTGGGCTGTCAATAGCAAAGACATCATACTGCGCTTCTTGCTGTTCCTCCTCATCAGTGCCTTGTGGAGGGGGAGTATTCATGCGAGGCGTGGACACTACATTTCTATTGGATTTTACCGTGATGGCTTCTGCGTCTTCGCTGGGCTTGTCGGTGTAGGTTACTTTGCCGTCTTTATCCACTTTTTTATATAAAACAGTGGCATCAGCCTGTGTTGCCGCCAGGCTGGCGATGCAGAGTAAGGACAGTTTTAAAATGAATGAAACTTTAATAACCATTAAAATCTCCCTGTAATAAATCTACTTAATTAGACAAAGTATTGGGCAGTTTGTGCCAACTGTCAAAAATAAAAAAGCCCAGTGTGAGCTGGGCTTTAAAATTGCTTGCTGAAAGTGCTCTGATTACAGGCTGTAGTACATATCAAACTCAACAGGGTGAGTCGTCATATTTAGACGTTCAATATCAGCACGTTTAAGCTCAATATAGGCATCAAGCATATCGTCCGAGAATACGCCGCCACGAGTCAGGAACTCACGATCTGCGTCAAGTGCATCCAGAGCCTGTTCTAACGATTTTGCAACGGTTGGAATTGCTTTGGCTTCTTCAGCTGGTAAGTCGTATAAATCTTTATCCATGGAATCACCAGGATGGATTTTGTTCTGGATGCCGTCAAGACCCGCCATCATCAAGGCTGCAAATGCAAGGTATGGGTTTGCCATTGGATCCGGGAAGCGCACTTCAATGCGACGCGCTTTAGCGCTGGTTACGTGTGGAATACGAATTGAAGCTGAGCGGTTATTTGCTGAATAAGCCAACATAACTGGTGCTTCAAAACCCGGAACCAGGCGTTTGTATGAGTTAGTAGAAGGGTTGGTGATAGCATTAAGAGCACGAGCGTGCTTAATAATGCCTCCTATGTAGTATAGAGCCTCTTCAGAAAGGCCCGAATATTTATCACCCGCAAAAAGGTTTTTACCATCTTTTGCTAAAGACATATGAACGTGCATACCGGTACCATTGTCACCAACGATTGGCTTGGGCATGAAGGTTGCAGTTTTGCCATAAGCATGTGCAACGTTGTGGATCACATATTTTAAGATCTGAACTTCGTCAGCTTTTAGCATCAGCGTATTAAACTCAGTAGCAATTTCGTTCTGACCACCAGTTGCAACTTCATGGTGGTGAGCTTCAATGCGCAGACCCATTTGCTCCATTACTAAGCACATTTGCGAACGGATATCTTGTGACGAATCAACCGGGGGAACTGGGAAGTAACCGCCTTTGACGCGAGGACGGTGAGCATAGTTACCGCCTTCGTATGATTTATCAGAGTTCCATGCTGCTTCTGGATCATCGATCTTAACGAAGGAACCACTCATGTCTGTTTTAAAACGAACATCTTCAAACATAAAAAATTCTGGCTCGGGACCAAAGTATGCAGTGTCAGCGATGCCTGTTGATTTTAAGTATTCTTCAGCGCGACGAGCTACCGAGCGTGGATCACGATCATAACCAGTCATTGTTGATGGCTCTAGAATATCGCAACGCAAGTTCAATGTAGCGTCTTCAAAGAATGGATCCATAACAGCTGATGCAGCATCCGGCATCAACACCATGTCTGATTCATTAATGCCTTTCCAGCCAGCAATTGAAGAACCGTCGAACATCTTACCTTCGGTCAGCATTTCTTCATCAACAAGACGCGCCGGGATGGTTACGTGCTGCTCTTTACCTTTTGTATCGGTAAAGCGAAGGTCGACAAATTTAACATCCATTTCTTCAATCATTTTAAGAACGTTTTCAACTGACATTACTTGTGCTCCAGTGAGTCAAAAGGAATTTGATGAAGGCTATTATAATAGGCTACCAAGATTAAAACTAATCAAAAGACAAGGATTACAATAGAAGTGTGCACCAAAATGGTGCGCAAAAGCTGGCCACGGTATCATCCGGATAACATATGAAAAAAAAGATAAGCATATTTTTTATTGCTTAAAAAAAGTACAGAGACAAATATTTTTTTAGACCCTATATCGACCTAAATCCCTTTCTCTATATGGGAAAATAGGGGAAGGGGCGATAGTCACATAAATGTAAAACTTGTTGACCGAGCATAGAAAATTATGATAACTATAACATTCTCCAAGGCTGTGTTTGGCCGTGGTAC